>JAFQRZ010000017.1 GCA_017409825.1 Agathobacter sp.
TACTTAGAGATGCTAGGAAAGGATGTACCAGTGTCTTTCCCACATCGGAGCATACTTCGCAGATAGTAAAATGGTTGAAAGACATAAAACTTAAGCCGTAATTGTGTTTCAAGAAATTTAAGCGTTTTCCCTAAAAGTTCGCAAATGCATCCACAATACAGAGGAAAATATATTTCAAAGCATGAAGCCAAGGCGTCAGCAAATCGGATTTTTCTTAAGACAAACTTTACGAATTGAAGAAGACTTCTCTTATCCCTCCACTACAGCCTCTTCTAATTGTTCCTGAATCTGGGCACGATTTCTCATACGTTCATCACGCATATCCTTTAATACATGAATTGTACTCGTAATCTGCTCTCTGGTATTTTGTGCCTGAGCAAGAGAGTTTTCGATTTTCTCTTTGATGTCCCAATCGGTAAAAATATTGTCAAAGAACCAGTCCGCAAATTTCGAGAAATCATCCATTTCAATCTGAATATCCGAATCAATTTGCACATCTGCTAGTTCCGTCTTAAAACGACGCAGCTCATTTCGCAAATCTGCAATCATATCCTGCGCACTATTGAGATGCTCGTGTTTTTGCATATCAATCAGCATACTATCCATAAATGTATCCCATTCTGCCAATTTATCTGCTTCTTCTAATTCTGTAACAATGTTGTCCGCCAAATCGAATGCTCTGTATCCTGCATCCAGCGCCTCTTCCAGCTCCACGATTTCATTTCCAAGGCTGGAGATATCCTTTTCCATCAGCATAATATCATTTGCTTTACGAGTCGCTTCCATCTTTAAAGAATTCTTTTTCTGCTCATACAAATGCTGGTATTCTGCTTCGCAATCTGAGAGTTTCGCCAATTCGTCCTTGCAATAACTGATGTCCGCCTGAATCCCTCGCAAATCACTAAATGCTGCATCATACTTCATGGTCGCAGTATAGGCCTCCTGACGTTCTTTCGATAATTTTTCATCAATACTGCCAGCTAATGTAAAGAACAGCACCTTAATATTCTTGCCTTCCAGCTTGTCTACATCCATCTGCTCTTTCTTCTTCACTTCGGCGAGTTCCGCCACTTTCTTTGCAACCTCATTTTCCTGCTGCGCTAGTTCCTGCAACTGTGCCTCCAGACGTTTTTTCTGTGCACGCTGTCTATGTAATTCCTTTAATTTCTCATCAAAATATGTCATAAAAAAACCTCCTGCCAAAATAAATTGCATACAAAATCTATCTACTTCTATTATATTACATTGACTTTCATTTTTCTACCATGATATCATCAGTTTAAGAAAACATTAAAATTGTATATACTACAAGAAAGGCAATGCTATGAAATACACGACACTTGGAAAAACAGGACTACAAATTTCCCGCCTTGGCTTCGGTGGAATCCCTATTCAAAAGGTGGATGCAGAAACCACACGCACCTTAGTAAAGGCAATGGTAGAAAAAGGGATAAACTATATCGATACTGCCCGCGGATATACGGTCAGCGAAGAATTTTTAGGCTATGCCCTAGAAGGTTTGCGCGACAAATTTATTCTTGCTACCAAGAGTATGTCCCGCACACGTGATACGATGGCTGCGGACATCGACATCAGCTTAAATAACTTAAAAACAGATTATATCGACCTTTATCAGGTACATAACCCTACGGCAGAACAGCTTGACCAGGTCGTGGCTCCTGGCGGTGCTTTGGAAGCACTCATGGAAGCGAAAGCCGCTGGTAAAATCGGACACATCGGTGTGACCTGCCATACTATTGCTATTTTTGAAAAAGCACTCGAGTATGACTGGGTAGAAACCATCATGTTCCCATACAACATCATTGAAAATCAGGGCGAAGAACTCATGCGTAAATGCACCGAGAAAAATATCGGATTTATCGTAATGAAACCACTTGCTGGCGGTGCTATCGATGATCCAGAGTTGGCACTTCGTTACATCTGTGCAAATCCAGATGTATCCGTTGTCATTCCTGGAATGTATGATGTAAAAGAAATCGAGCAAAATCTCGCAGCCGTAGAAAATGATGCACCATTTACCGAAGCAGAATTGCAAAAAATGGACGAAATTCGCAAGTCCCTTGGAACCAACTTCTGCCGCCGCTGCAACTACTGTCAGCCTTGCTCCGCAGGTATCGGCATTTCCGCCCTCTTTATCTTGGAAGGCTACTATGACCGTTATGGCTTGCAGGATTGGGCAAAGGCTCGCTATGATGCCACACCAATCAAAGCTAGCGCCTGCATTGACTGCGGTGCCTGCGAACCAAGATGCCCATATAATCTGCCAATTCGACAGATGCTCAAAGGTATCGTTGAAAAATTTGAGAAATAGGCACTTTCATATTATAGGAATCAACGAAAAGGGTATCCACTTCCGTGGATACCCTTTCTAATCATCTTTATTTCTTATTTGCTTCTCCCTCTGGGAAAATAATCTTAAATACAAAGAAGAATACTACCATGGAAATGGTTCCCATAATCATCGTTGAACCGATGTTGTAAAGCCATGTTGGAACAAAATGTCCAGCTACTGCTACCCACACACAGTTAATCGAATTTACCACAAAGGTAATCACTACCCATGCAATGAAATACCACATCGCCTGATAAAATGGATTTCCTTTGCTGCGGAAGGTGATATTTCTCTGGAGCGGGAAGTTAATCACCTGTGCGAGGAAAGAGCCTACCAGCATCGCTATAAGATACCCCAATCCTCCACCGATAACTACATTTCCTGCTGCATCATATACCACGTCATATCCTAATGCATTCCATGTAAAATCAATTCCAAACAAACTTACTGGAATTGCTGGCCAGCTCCATTCGGTACCAGCCAACTCCAAACCCAAAAGATTTGGAAGAAACGCATATATGATATATTGTACTACTGTTACTAAATTACTAAAGATAAAAAACAGACCACCTTCACGCACCCATTTTGCTGCCTTTGGATGTGTTTCTGCGAAGTTACTCCACAATGTCGTAATTCTATTCATATAAATTCCACCTTAATTTAGAATTTTATTCGTTCGCTTTTTTCTGTTTCTTCAATGTAAGTGTTGTCTTAACAATTACAATCGCACTAAGCACCCAAATCACTGCTGCTAATGCATAAAGTGCCATCTGCCACCATGGGGTAATTTCTACTACCTGACTATCTGCAGAAATACCATTCATTGCGTTACTGTTTGCGATAGCATAAATAATATTGTGCGTTGCTTTTCTTACATTGTTCATTACAGTTGGATTGCTTTCATATTCCTTCAATGACCATAATTCTGTGTTAGTATTCAACCAAAGATCTGTTCCACCAGCTAAACCAGAAACGATATCCTGATATAACATAGCAGTTACAGAAGCCTGGTCAGTAATTACCATACCTTCAAATCCCCATTCATTACGAACAATATCTGTCATCAAGCCTTTATGAGCACCTACCCAACGTGTACCCACACGATTCATCGCCGCCATCATAGCCACTGCATCGCCTTCTGTTGCAGCCATTTCGAAACCTTTAATAAAGATTTCTCTTGTCGCCTGTTCACTTGCAAATACAGCTAAACCATAACGATTTGTTTCCTGATCGTTTAATGCAAAATGTTTCATGTAAGGAATACATCCCTTAGAACGTGCGCCAACAGTAACTCTTGCTGCCATCTTACCAGAAAGGAAGCTATCTTCGGAATAGTATTCAAAGTTACGTCCAGAATATGGGGAACGATGAATATTTACACCAGGTGCATACCATCCTGTGATACCAAGTGCTAAACTTTCTTCACCGATTGCCCTACCAAAGTCTTCTACGAGGTCTTCATTCCATGTTGAAGCCATTACTACCTCTGCTGGATATGCCATACCACTTCTACCAGGAACAATAGAGCTAGAGAAACCAGCAGGACCGTCTTTATCCGCAGTTCCAGGAAGACCTACTGCATCAATCGTAACGGTTGCATAACCGCCCATACGAACCAATCTTGTCATCTGATTCAATGTTAAGGAATCCAATAATGCATCCCACAATGGGTCATCATATTCTTTTCCTGCTAATTCAGCTACAGTTACAGTAACTTCTTTGCCAGTTGTAGGCATTGTAGAACCATCATTGATAACATCATCACCACGATAGAACTCTAAGTCAGCGATTACGTTATCTGGAGCTGCCCACTGTCCATTCTGATATGTGGTTGGCCATGTACCTGTCCAATCATTTCTAGTTAAGTATTTAAAATTTGCATCATAATAACGAATATCAACATCTTCCAAATGATTTGTAATTGCATTTCCTGTCTGTGCTGATGTTGCATAAGTCGTACTATCAAGTTCTGTCACTGTATGCTTATATGTAAAAGCAGCATTTCCTTCTGCTGTCATACCATTTGCTGTTGTATAGCCTTTTGCAGCCAAGATATTGTTTATTGCATCGTGTGCATTTGTGCCTAATGCAAAATAGTAGTCACCTTCATCAAGAATGTATGTTTTGGCACCATTTGCATCATAAGCTTTCATATTATCTTTCGAAATCTTAATTTCTACAGTTTCAGACTTTCCTGCTTCTAAAAGCCCTGTCTTATCAAATCCAACCAATTCCACAGATGCTTTTTCTACACCATTTGTAATGTCATATTCGGTATATGGCGACTGCATATAAATCTGAACGACATCCTTACCAGCTACCTTACCATTATTTGTTACAGTCACAGATACAACAAAATTCTCGCCATCTTCTGTTACTTTAAAATCGCTATATCCAAATTCGGTATAAGATAAACCATAACCAAATGGATACTGTACTTCTTTTGCATAGTCAAACTGTCCTGCATTTGCTCTTCCAATCACGATATCTTCGTATCTGGTTTCGTAGTAACGATATCCAATATAAATGCTTTCTCCATAAACAAGATATTTATCTGTATTTCTTGATTCTGGATTAGCATTTGTAATCGTATAATCACCGATATTTCCAAAAGATGGAGCACTTGTCGAATCATACGCATAGGTATCTACCAAACGGCCTGATGGATTAACAGTTCCGTTTAATACTTCTCCAATAGCATACATACCAGTCTGCCCGATACCACCAATCCAGATACAAGCATCTACTGCATATTTTTCTAAGAAATCAAGCTCCATTGCATTATTGGAGTTAAGAATAACTACTACATTTTCATAATTATCACATGCATACTTGAGTGTTGCTTCTTCATTTGGATCAATTTCCAAATACATTACACCTGTGGAAAGCTTAGATGTAGGTAAATCTGAGCTTTCTCCACCACTTCTACCGATTACCACGATAGCTGCATCACCATAAGCTTTCATTTTGTCTGCAGAAACATTGCTAGTAAGTACATCAAGTGGTACTTCGTTTACCGCAAATTCCCCTGCACCTGTTTCGGATGGAAAAGTCTTTCTATATTCTTTTCCAGCACCTTTTGTATAGAAATCCCATAAATCTGGATTCACTTCATATCCTGCTTTTTCCAATGCTGCTTTCAAAGAAACCGCTTTATCTGCATTTACAGAACCAGAACCGCTACCGCCGTATACGAAATCCACGCTGTTCTGTCCGAATACACTTATCTTTTTCACATTTTTGGTAAAAGGAAGTGCGTTTTCATTATTTTTTACCAAAACAATACCTTCAGAAGCAATTTCTTCACAAAGTGCTTCTTCGTATTTCACCAAATCTTCATAACTATCGAAATCACTCTTATAGGTATCTTCTACTTCACCAATAATCTTAGTCGTATCTGCATCCAAGACATTCGAAATCAAATCTGCATACATACCTGTTACTACGATTGCAACAATCATAGCGATAGATAAAATCGCACTCAGTGCATATCTTACAACTGCACCTTTTATGGACAAATTTTTCTTACCGTTTGCCATATGAAACCCCTTTCAAATAAAAAGAAGACGAACGAACCACTTACGCTCGTTCGTCTTCGGTTGTTCTTTCCTATTTCATTTCAAATTCGAAATGACATGTGTCAGCACCTTCTGCATTCTGTGCAATGTAGATGGTTGTTTCTTTTCCATAGCCAAGTTCTGAGATAAACTTATCTTTTGCGATAGCTACGTCATCCCCACCTGGAATGATGAATTCTGTATCAACATCTGTATCATAATCAAATGCATATCCGCCTAATGTAGAGTATGAACCATATACGATACGTTCAGCTGCTGATAATTTTACAGAATGATAACCATCTGCTACTGTACCATCTTCGTATGTACCATAAACTGTGAAGTTTGTTACGCCGCCAGCCATTTCTGACATGATAACGATTTCTGCAACAACTAATTCATAAGAACCATCATCATAGAGCTTTAAATCATAAGAAGTTGTTGTTGTTCCTAACTTCATACCGCCATAGAGATAATCTCCCATAGCTCCTGATTCATAGTTTCCTTTCAATGTAGCTTCTTTTCCGCCACATGCTGTGAGTGCGAATGCACTTACTACCATTACTGCACACAATAATAATGCTGTAATTCTTTTTTTCATATTTGTTTCCTCCCCTGAAAATTTGATATACCCTTGTATATTTATTTTACTTTAACATATCCACAATTATAAAACTACTTTTTACACAAACTGCTATTTTTCTGCACAAACGGTACTCTTAAGTGGAATTAAAATCTTGAGATTAAACCACTGATTCTCGGTATCAATATCCACAGCCCCGTCATATTTGTAAGCCGTATATCGAATACTCTTAATGCCATATCCATGAAATGTTTTGTCCGCCTTTGTCGTTTTTATCTGTCCCTCTGCCAATTCCAGACCACCTTCATAGTAATTCTCCACTCGAATCATTACAAAATCCATCTGCTTGGATACGGATAAATGAATCAAGCGTTTTTCTTTATCTTCAATTTTTAAAACTGACTCAATAGCATTATCCAGTGCATTACCAAAAATACTACATATATCCATCGTTTCCATGAAATCTAAAAGACTTCCATCCACTACACTCGTAAGAGTAATTCCGTGTTTATCACAATACATACTTTTACTGGTAAGTACCGTATCTAAAACTCCATTGCCTGTCTTATTCTGTAATTCATACTGTTTGATTTCATCCTCCATCTGATTCAAAAAGGCATTTCTCTTTTCTGGATCCTGTTCCTTGCGAAGGACCTCTATCTGATGTTTCAAATCATGATATTTATAGTTAATCAACTCGATACTCTCGCGAGACTGCTTATACTGTAAATACTGATTCTGCAATACATTCTGCACAGACTCCAATTCCATTCGCATTTTGTTTTCACAGCAAAGTACCCAGTGTGCATACAGCATTGCAACACCTGCGATATCTACAAGCGTTCGAACATTTGCTATCTCCTGCGAATAATCCCCGCTAAATGGTGTCTCTCTCGTTATAAAGCTTAAATTACTTACCGAAAATACAATCACTGCAATAAATAATGCTGTAATCCAGTCTTTGCGATTGATATCTAGATAACCATCGACTGGCATATGTCCTTTCATGATATTCCACATGCTCAAAACCACAAGACCATAAACTACTATAATAAATATGCCCTGCTTCCACCATGCTTCCTCTTGTCCGCCATCAAAAACCAGA
Source organism: Agathobacter sp. (assembly GCA_017409825.1). Classification (GTDB taxonomy): domain Bacteria; phylum Bacillota; class Clostridia; order Lachnospirales; family Lachnospiraceae; genus Roseburia. The sequence goes on from JAFQRZ010000017.1 coordinate 7,599, forward strand.
TTAAACCATTGCCACTCTAAAGAAGCCATCCCTTCTGCAAGCACGAAAGCAAAAAAGCCATAGTAACAGCTCTCCCAATAGGAAGTCTTGCAACATCCATATATCAACAAGGTCATATTTATATAAGCTACGAACATACAAGGAATCCACAGCCACAAGCTGACCGTTCCTGTAAAATGCATGAATATCATCTGTGCAACTAAAACTGCTATTGAAATACATACACTTTTCTTTCGCTCAAATCTTGGTCGAAGCACTGCAATAAACACAAGACAAGCCGCCCATTCTGCAATCGCAGTATAGATTCTCGGAATATCTGGTATCGCATTTCCCATTATTTCATCACCTCTCCCCAATATCTCGTCAGAGCTTCCATAAATTCTTTTTTCCTAGCACGGCTAAGACCAAGCTGCTCCCCTCGTACAATCGCACACCCATCCAATACACGCTCTACATGTGCTAGATTAATTAGATAACCCTTGTTTCCACGATAAAAATTCAGTGCAGATAACTCTTTTTCCAGCTCCTTCATCGTACCAGAACTTTCATAACAACCTGTATGTGTGTGAAAAATTAAGGTATGTCCCTGACTCTCGATATAGGTAATATTCGCTACATCCAAACGAACTGTACCACCTTTTATACTTATGGCAATGGTCTTACTTTCTCTCTTTTTCATACGACCTATCGCGCGACTTAATCTCTGTGAAAAAGCGAAATAAGATACCGGCTTTAACACATAATCCAAGGCATCTACTGCATATCCACGGATTGCATACTGTGGCATATTCGTAATAAACATGATAACCACTTCTGTATCTACTTTACGAATTTCCTCTGCGGCAGACATGCCATCCATAAATTTCATCTCTACATCCATCAAGATAATATCGTATACTGGTTTATATTTATTTACGATTTCATCGCCATCAGAAAAAAGCGAGATTTCAAAAACCTCGCCATTTTCGCTTTCGTATTGTCTTAAATATTCCTGCAACTGCATGGCATACGCATGCTCGTCTTCCACAATTGCAATCTTTATCATACGAATTCTCCTTTATCCTTTGATAAATCCAGAAATCACTTTTCCTAATCCCTTAAAGAAATGTCCATTCGCAATTTCCGTAATTCCATATACCATCTTCATATTCACCATACCACCAGTCATTCGAGAAATACCGCGGATAGGCATATTGTAAATGAATAAGATATCCAGATTTGGCTCTCCCTTCGCTATTGCTTTATTCAGCATACCTGTAAGAACTTTATATACAAGCCTGCAAAGTCCACTCTTTGCATAATAGAACTGACAAAACGCATCGTTGATACCAATTTCGCCACCCCAGCTTCCATCAGGAAGCTCAGTTCCATATAAAAGTGTAAATTCATCACTGTCGACTTTTGCAATATTTCCTGCAAAATAGCTTGGAAGTAACGCATCGCTATATGGCCCCTCTTTTACCGTTCCTGCTATCGTAACATCTGTTTTAAGCTCTATCTGATTTGCATTTCGTCCAATCTGGATGCGATATGTTCCACTTTCCACTTCCCAAGTATTCGTTCTCACATCAAAGAAACGGAATGCCTTGTCATCAAACGGAATCACAACTTCCTTTTCTTCTCCTGCTGCAAGTTCTACTCTGGCAAATCCCTTTAATTCACGCATTGGACGGAACACCGTGTCAGATTCTAAAGAGACATATAACTGTGCAACTTCTGCTCCTGCTCGCTCTCCTGTATTTTTTATTGTAAAACGAACCTCATGCTCATTTGCTTTGATATCTTTATACTCAAATGTAGTATAGCTAAGGCCATAACCAAATGGAAAACGTACTTCTTTTCCTACTGTCGTGTAATAACGGTATCCTACATATAAACTTTCACGATACTCACTATTTCGTTCTTTACTTGGATAGTACGCATACGCAGGCGTATCTTCATAGTATATTGGGTAGGTTTCATTCAAACGACCAGATGGATTCACTTTTCCTGTCAAGACATTTAGCATTGCAGAAGCACCTGCCTGACCACCTAGGTATCCCTGAACGATAGCCTTTACCCTGTCTGCCCAAGGCATCTCTACTGGTGAACCTGCGGATAATACGACGATAATATTATCATATTTCTCAGCTAATGCTTCGATAAGCTCATTCTGCGCATCTGCCATTTTCATATGTGTTCTATCTAAGCCTTCTGCCTCACCGATTTCATCTAAACCAGCAAAGACAAGTACTGCATCTACATCTTTTGCTATTTTTACCGCAGTATCAATTAGCTGTGCATCTGGCTTTTCGTTTCTCTTATAGCCCTGTGCGAAGCTTACCATATGTAAATCTGTATTCTCGATACAATTCAATATACTTTCTGGTTCCTTCGTTGGATTTACCAAGGAAGAACCTGCCCCCTGATATCGAGGTGTCTGTGCAAAATCACCGATGATTGCAACTTTAGATTTCTCTGCAAGTGGCAAGATATTTCCATCATTTTTTAAAAGGACGATGCCTTCCTCTGCTACTTTTCTTGCAAGTGCATGATGTGCTTCCACATCAAATCCCTGCTCCGTCATCGTCGTTGTACCCAGATTATGTACCTTTTTTGCCTCTTCTAAACCAGAATGTGTCGTCAAAATCACATCCAAAAGCTCATCTAAACGCTGGTCTAATTCTACTTCTGTGAGTACACCATCCGCGATACCTTTTAAGATTTCTTTTTGACCAGTTTTCGTCGTACCCGGCATTTCTAAGTGTGAGCCATGCTTTACCCCAAGCGCATGATCATTACTAGCTCCCCAGTCGGAAACCACGTAGCCATCAAATCCCCATTCATCTACAAGAATTTCCTGTAACAAATGCTTATTTTCATTGGCATATACACCATTCACTTCGTTGTAGGAAGACATGATAGACTTCGCCTTACCTTCTTTGACTGCGATTTCAAATCCTGTCAAATAAATTTCACGCAAGGTTCTTTCATCTACAACAGAATTCATCGCCATACGACGAAGCTCCTGACTATTTACTGCAAAATGCTTTGGACACGCAGAAATACCATAGCTCTGAATTCCCTTTACTAGAGAAGCCGCCATTTTTCCTGCATGATATGGGTCTTCCGAATAATATTCAAAATTTCTACCGCAAAGTGGACTTCTCTTGATATTTAATCCTGGTCCTAAAACGACATGCACTCCCATAGAAACAGTCTCTTCTGCAAGCGCCTTACCCATTTCTTCTACCAATGCTTCATTCCAGGTATTTGCTACGGTCGCTGCAGTCGGAAAACAGGTCGCTGGCATACTTGCATTTAACCCTAAATGATCTCCCACTCCAGATGGCTGGGTACGCATCCCGTGTGGTCCGTCAGACATCATCATCGACGGAATCCCATACTGTGGATAATCCTGTGTCTGCCAGGTATTCTTTCCTGACATCATAAGTGCCTTTTCTTCTAGGGACATTTTCTTAATTATGTCTTCGTGCTTTAATCCCATAGTCTTTTCTCCTTTTTCTATACAATAGAACTTGTTTACATTTTATCACACATTATACAATTTAATCTACCGCAATATGATATTTTTTGTGTATTTTCCTAATATCTTAGCAAGAAAAAAACGACAAGTCATGACAATTTCATAACTCGTCGTTTTTTTGACATAAATTGTTTATTCTACTAACTCGCCTCTACGCTCTTTCAACTCTTTTGTCACTTGTTCCTTCAAGGACTGTGGATATTTGATAAAAAGAAGCGGAATAATATAAAGTGCTGCCCCGATTGCTGGTCCAATCATAAACAATGGCCAAATCCATGTATTGAATGCGTCGGAAAGTGGTGCTCCTGCTGCAATCGCTTCTGCATCATAAGCAAGGAAGGTAAGGAGCGCGCCTGCGATTACAGTATTGAGTGCATTTGCAATCTTATCACAGAAGGTCTGTGCCGCAAAGGTAATCGCTTCTGCACGTTTGCCTGTCTTCCATTCCATATAGTCGATGGAATCTCCCCAAAGTGCCGTACGTGCAATACCAAACATACTACCCGGAATACTTCCAATACCGAATAAAATCATTGAAATCCAAATACGATTGCCTTCAAATCCTACAAAGAAAGCAGCAACTCGCATCACTACGGTAAGTAAATTTGCAGCAATCAGTACATTTCTCATACCACCTAGTTTCTTAGAAAGCAATGTCGTAAAGAACATGCCTGCTCCTGTAAACATATAGGAAAATCCATAGAATAGCGTCATAACCGTAAGTCCGCCCATTTCCTGCCCAAACAAAGTAGCAGTAACCTTATGTTCAAAGAAGTATGCTGCTGGCACAGTCAACGACAAACCGTTTAAAATGTTTCCCAAGAGAACTAGCATAACAATTTTGTTTTCGAACAGCATTTTCAGGTTCTCTTTAAAGGAGCTAGCGGTCGTCTCTTCTGTCGCCTGAATGCGTTCCTTCGCTTTTGCAGACAACATAGAAAGTGCCATACCACCGATTCCGAATACGATAGCTGCACCAAAGTAAATGTGCTTTCTTGCAACGCCCTGCTGCATCAAAGCATCCATAACGGTTGGAAAAACACCTACCATGCCAAAGCCCATCGCGGCTACGATTCTACCCCACTGGGATATTTTTTCACGTTCGGCTGGCACATCCGTCATTACCGAAGTCATACTCCACATAGATACGTCCTGTACTGTAAAAATCATATCGTATGCTAAATACAATACCAATATGTAAATCGCCTTTGGCATATCTCCCTGGAATCCCCAGTCTGTAAACAGCAATACAATGATAATACCGATAAAAATCGGTGTAGCACGCAATAACGGACGGAATTTCTCGCCATTCTTGAAACGATGTCTGTCAATTACCGTACCAATAATTGGGTCATTTACAGAATCCCATACACGGGCAATTCCAAGTACAAGCCCAATGATAATACCATCTACATACAAGACATCCGTACAAAATAGCATGAACCAATTCATCATCAGTGCACATGCTAAGTTCTGTCCATAAATCCCCATGCAGTAAAGCCAGGCTTCTTTCTGTCCAACTCTACCGCCTTTCATAAACATTTTCTTACTCATATTTACTCCCCCCTTAGCTTTGCTTCTGTCCCCACAGAAGTAAAATGTATATGTAGATTATAGCATAGATATATAAAAAAAGAAACAGACTCAAATTGCTCTGAGCCTGTCTCTATATATAAAAAACGTATGCTAAGGGATATTCGGGTCACTGCATTTATCAGCGTCATGATTCATACGTTTTTTAACCCTATCATTACTGGTTGTCTTTTTTGCTATCTTTTAATCCAACACACATTGGAATTAAGAAGAGTAACATTACAACACCTACCATACCAACGATGATACCAACCAGCATCATGCCTTCTACAGCAAGTACAAGTGCCATACCAGCACCAAGTACTAAAGAAGAAAGTACTCCATAAAGAACTTTACCAAGAACTTTTGCATTTACCTTGATTGGTGCCTTGCCAGACATTTTACGGTAAGCGATTACTGTGATAAGAAGTACAACCAAACCGATTGCTGCACATACAACACCTGTTGTAAACATATTCCATTCAGGAAGTAAGCACATGCACATTCCAAGTGCAAAGAACAATCCTCCAACTACGCCTAATACTAATGTAATAAAATTTTTCTTTTCCATGATTTTTATCTCCTTTTAATACGTGTTTTATTTTAATCTATAATGAAAGCTCATTGCTTAAAGCGATAATTTGGTCAGCGATTTTTGCACGCTCTTTTTCTGTTACCTTCTGATAAATCGGATAGGCAATACCTGCTACGGTCATGCCGATAATTCCAATCACTACACCAAGCACAAATATGCTCATGCTAGTGTTCCAAACCATGGTACAGCACATTCCCACACCAAGGAGCAGGAGGCCGATGACACCTGCTACAATCGAAGCAATCTGACCTGGGACCTCTGCCTGCTTATCTAATTTAATCAACTGGTCCATTTTACTTTCCTGTTTTGGAAGGTATTTATTACGAATTCTTTCGATTTCTTCCTGCTGAGTTGCAGAATACGTAAACTCGAAAGTTTCACTATTTTTCATAACACAATCTGCCATTTTTATTTCCTCTCTCATTTCATAGGATTTTCTTTTGTTTCCTCTTGATGATGCTATATTACAGTGGAGTTATTTTTGAAATGTTCGCGAAATGTTAAACTTTTGTTAAACTAAAAAAATCTCAAGGAATTTTCACTCCTTGAGATTTCTATGTTCCGTATATCTATACGCCCCAACGTTTTTTCAGTTTCTTTCTAACGATTATAAAACACAAAATATGTACACTCAGTGTCAATGTCCACGAGATAGGATATGCAAAATATACCGTATCTATGGTATGGAATTGTTCCATCTGGAAGAATACGAATATCCACGCCATTCGAAATGCACAAGCACCTAAAAGCGATACAATCATTGGCATCACAGAATAACCAAGTCCTCGCAAGGCTCCCACCATCGTATCCATCATGCCACATAAGGCATAGGTCGTACAAATAATCGACAAACGCTTGATTCCAGCAGCAATAACCACTTCACTATCGGAATACAAATGAAGCAAAGGATCGCTCATAAGATATACTGCATTTCCCAGAACCAAACCAACCGACAACACACAAAGCAAGGTCACAATCACTACTTTATTGATTCGCTCATACTTTCCAGCACCCATATTTTGGCTAACAAACGCAACAATTGCCTGCGAAAAGGCATTCATCGCCACATACACAAAGCCTTCGACGTTTTGTGCCGCAGAATTTCCTGCAACTACCACCGCACCAAAACTATTTACGGAAGACTGAATGACTACGTTTGACAAAGAAAATAAGGAACCCTGCACGCCTGCTGGAAGTCCAATCTGCAAAATGCGAAGCAAAATATCTTTATCCACACCCAAGTATTGCTTTTCCAAACGTATTGCTCCACTTTCTTTTGTGAGGCAACGTAGCACCAACACCGCAGAAATACACTGCGAGATTACAGTTGCCAGTGCGACTCCTGCTACATCCATGCGGAATACTACAACAAATATCAGGTTTAAAACCACATTGACAACGCCAGCAAAGGTCAAATAATACAGTGGACGTTTCGTATCTCCTACTCCACGTAGAATGGCTGCCCCGAAATTATACGCCATATTGGCTGGCATCCCCAGAAAATAAATTCGCAAATATAATGTTGCCAAATCAATGACTTCCGGTGGGCTTTGCATCCAAATGAGAAGCTGTTTTGCTGCAAAGAATCCCAGAATCGCCAAGAACACACCGCAAATCACACTAACCATTATGGCAGTATGTACTGTTTTCCGTAGCTCCTGCTCCTGTTTCGCAGCAAAAAAACGGGCAACTAGTACATTCGCACCTACAGACAGCCCCATAAATACATTTACCAACAAATTAATGATGGAGCCATTGGAACCAACTGCTGCAAGCGAGTTATCCCCGGCAAACTGCCCTACCACAATGACATCTGCTGCATTGAAAAACAACTGCAAAATACTAGAAGCAATGAGCGGAAGTGCAAATAAAAGTAATTTATTTAAAATAGAGCCTTCACATAAATCCATCGTATAGCTCTTGGACCGATTTTGTCTCGACATAATAACGCCTTCTTTCTTACACAAACTCCATTTTGTATCTTAGCACGTTCTCCTAAGGTTTCAAGTATCAAAATATACAAAAAAAGAGAAAACTTTTGGATAAAGTTTTCTCTTTTATACTCCTATTCTTGGATTGCTTCCGCTACCGCTTCTGCGATTGCTTTTGCACCTTCGGTATTTGGATGTACACCATCCTTTGTAAACCATTCTGGATGAGCTGTAGTAAGACTATGAATATCTATCATTTCCACACTTTCTGTCGCATACGCTAACTGAAGTGCCTTTACAATCTGGTCTACCACTGCTGGCTGGATACCGTATTCCATCTCTGGATTTTCGATATCAAAGCTTTCTGCACAAAGACCGATGTAAACCTTTGGCTGTTTGCCATCTGCAAAATACGTATCCAAAAGTGCCTTGTGTGCTTTTACAAAGGTATCTGCGTCTGTCCAGTTTTCTGCTTTGGAATCATTGGTTCCCAACATGAGAACGATAATATCTGCATCCAAATCCAGGCTCTTCTGGTATGCTGGCTGCTTTGTATATGGCTTATCGCCATCTGGATTGACACAAGCTCCGATGAAGCCGTAGTTCCCTACATAATATTTATCACCAAGCAAATTCTGAAGTACTGCTGGATAGTTTTCTGTTTCCCAGTTCGTTACCCCATGTCCATAGGTAATACTATCACCGATACAAGCAACCTTCATCTGACCTTCCTGTGGTCCTGCTTCTTCACTTCCGCTATTTGCTACTGCAAAAGTAATTTTCTCTCCCTCTACGGTAGCCATTGCTTCCTGGAACATTGTGATTAGTTCTGGATTTGTTTCATGAGTAAAGCTACCTAACGCACCGATAAGTGCCGCCTGCACTTCGTATGCCTTAGTTCCTACGAAATTCATGGACGCTGTTGTAGGTACACTGATGGTATAAACCCCATCTGCTTTTGTGTATGTACCAGCCCAAACATATTCGCGATGCATCCATCTTTCATGAGACATATCTACTGCACTATTGTCACTTGCTACATATTTGTAAGTTCCATCTTCATAAAATTTCACCTGAATGGTGATATTGTCCATTTTCATACCTGAGAATGCTGCAGATGCACCTAGGAAATGTTTTTCTGGCAATGTAGCTTCTTCGTAAGATGGTCCATCAGTAAAGGACAAAGCATATATCTCACCGGCTTTTCCATCATCTAAGTTCACCGCTTCAAAATCCTGCAATTCATTCTTGGTCGCTTCACTGTTCTTTTCCGTGTCATCCTTTTTGCCGCCACCACATGCAACACAACTGAGTGCCATCACTGCGGCTAAACCCAATACTAGTATTCTCTTTTTCATATTATCTCTTTCCTGCATTTTTGCTAGCTTCGATGCTCTTTTCAATCATTTCTTTCTGAGCCTTCATAGCTGCTTCGTGATCATATTTCTTAACTTCTACATTTACTTTTCCAGCATTCTGAGCTTTTTCCATTCTTTCTGCATTTTCTTTGGCAATACGTTCTTTTGCTTCTTCTAATGTTTCGCCATCCTTCATAAGGTGTTTTTCGATAAAGCTATCTGTGATATCTTCAAATTTACCAACAACTGCATCTTCAATTTTCTTATATGCATAAGTTACATCTTCTGCCATATCATCAATGGTATCTTTTGCTTTTTCGCCGATTTTTTCAATTGTACCGTTATCTACTTTTTTGAAGCCTTCTACCGCACCTTCTGTGATTTTTTCAAATCCTTCCACTACACCATCTTCGATTTTCTTGTAGCCATCCACTACACCATCTTCAATTTTTTTATATCCTTCTACTACTGCGTTTTCGATTTTTTCTAATGTTGACATAATTTTGTCCTCCTATATTTTAAAATTATTTTGTTTAACTTTGTTCCTGTCGACATGATTATAATAAGCCCCTATTATTTTTGAAATGTTCGCGAAATGTTAATGTTTTGTTAAACTTGAATTTCTTACCACAATGTTGTAAAATCTTAATAACACATAATACGAAGGAGGGGGTTCCCATGGGAAAATTTGTAATTAAACAGACTAACACAGGTATTAAATTTGATTTAAAAGCTGGCAATGGACAGGTGATCGCTACTTCAGAAGTATACAGCTCTGAAGATGCTTGCAGAAACGGTATCGCAAGTGTTCAGAAAAATGCTCCAGTAGCTAACATCGAAGATCAGACAGTAGAAGGCTACGAAACAGCTAAGAATCCAAAATTCGAAATCTATGCTGACAAGGCTGGCGAATTCAGATTCCGTTTGAAAGCGACAAACGGACAGGTTATCGCTACAAGCGAAGGATATACTACAATGGCAAGCTGCCAGAATGGTATCGAATCTGTTCAGAAAAATGCAGTTGATGCAGAAATCGTAGAAGCAGAATAATAAAACTAACAGCCCACTGAAAAGTGGGCTGTTTCTTATTTGCTAAGGAATCTATGAATACCTTCTGCTGCAATCTTTGCATCTTCTACTGCGTGTACAACCGTCAAGTTGCCGACTGTCATATCTCCACCTGCGAAGATTCCTGGGAATGCAGTCATACAATTTTCATCTACTGCTAAGCCAACATGGTCTCTCATGTCATTGCTTTCCCCTTTGCTATTTAAGTTGAATCTGCTGAGCTGACCTGCACAGATGATTACCTGATCTGCTTCACAGAATTCATGTTCACAAGCAGCATCCACAAATCTGCCATCTTCCTGCTTTTCAGTAATCGCAAACTCGATTTTGTCATCGTAAATTTCTACTGGTCTGTGGCAGAATACAAATTCGATACCTTCGTGCGTTGCACTCTGACTTTCTGTTCTGCTGGCTGTGATGCCATCACGTCTTGCATAGCAGGTTACTTTTTTCGCACCACGACGAATTGCGGTACGTGCACAGTCAATCGCACTATTTCCAACACCGATAACAGCTACATTTTTGCCTTCCACATAAGATTCTGGACTCTGCAAGTACTGGAAGCCGTAGCATACGTGTGCATACGACTCGCCTTTGATATTCAGCTTTCTTGGTCTCCAAAGGCCTGCTCCAGCGAAAATTGCATCATATCCATCGCGGAATAAATCATCGATAGATACCTCTTCGCCAACTGTTGTATTTGGACGTACGGTAATGCCAAGTGGTTTCATCGTTTTTTCCAAAATATTGTCCATGACCTCATCTGGCAAACGGAATTTTGGAATACAATAACGCATAACGCCACCAACTTTTGCATTGGAATCCAAAATATCTACCTTATATCCGAGTTTCGCTAAATTAATGGCTACTGTCATACCAGCAGGACCTGCTCCAATAACACAGATTCTCTTCCCATTCCATTCTGGTTTTTCATACTGTACAAGCTGTGCATACTGTGTACTGATATAATCCTCAATCATAGAAAAATGTACAGGTGTAGCCTTCTTACCTAACACACAGTTGCCTTCGCACTGCTTTTCATGGTCACAAACCAAACAACAAATCGTTGTCATTGGATTGTTATCTGCCAAAATCTTACCAGCTTCTTCAACTTTACCTTCTTTAAAAAGTTTGATAACCTCTGGAATCGGTGTGTGGATTGGACATCCCTGCATACACATCGGATTTTTACAGTTCAAACAACGATTCGCTTCATCTAATGCTACTGATAATGTTACTGCCATAATTCTTCCCCCATTCTATAGTGAAAACTTATTTTACAAATTCTTTTCCTGTTACGCTACCGCCATCAACTAATATGTCAACACCTGCAAGGTAACCATTTCTTTCATCTGCTACTGTAGCGATAGCAAATCCTAGTTCTTCTGGTTTACCCATACGTCTTTCAGCCGTAGTTTTAATAAGATCTCCACCTTCTTCTGCTTCAAGATTACCCATATCTGTAGCGATAAGTCCTGGACTTAAGGAACATACACGGATTCCCTTTGCGCCAAGGTCCTGTGCCGATTTTGCTGCATACCAGATAACAAATTTCTTTGAAAGACCATATGCAAGACCTGATGCCTGGTAGCCTTTTAACATATTTGGAAGGCCAAGGATTTTCTTTACGAATAATTCTTCATCCTTATCCGCAAGCGCGAATACTTTTTTGTTTACTACAATGGAAGGTAAGATGTATGCTGAGTTTGATGATACATCTACAATTACGCTGCCTGGATTCATGAGTTTTGAGAATTCCTCATTTACATATACTGTTCCAAGTGCATTTACACGAATTAACTGTTCTGGCTTAGCCATTGCTGGTGAAAGACCTGCTGAGTTGATTACGTTTTTGATTTCGCCAAGACTCGCTGCATATTCTGCTAACTCGCGAACCTGCTGTCTATTTGAAGTATCACATGTCTTTGCATAAGCTTCATAGCCTAATTCTTCTAATTCTTTTACCGCTTTTTCAAGCTTTGACATGGTACGTCCTGTTACTACAATGATTTTTTCTTTTGGCATGCATTTTGCTGCTGCAAGACCCATACCGCTACCGCCACCTGTGATTACACATACTGTTTTCATACTACGTTTCTCCTTTTACATTTATTTGATATTTTATTGCATACAAAAAACCTGTCGCATATCTGCTGACAAGCTAGATAATACAACAGGTTCTTTTATAAAATGTTTTTTAATTGTTAAAGTTTTGTTAAATCTATAATTTGAAACGGTTTACTTCCTGATTTAACATATTTGCAATATCCATATTGCCATTTGCCTGGTGCTGGATATCTCCAACGCTCGCAGTAAGCGATACAGAAATTTCAGATACGCTACTGATTCCTTTCGCGCTTTCATCAACCGCAACATTTGCTGCTTCGATATTATCCTTGATTGCATCCATATTGCTCTTAACTTCCTGACAAGAAGCTGTGAAATCCTGCATCGTAGATGACATTTCATGGATATTTTCTTTATAATCATACGCTGTTTCCTGTAACTGCTGGAAACCACCCATCGTCGTTTCGTCGATAAATGCAATCATTTCCTGTGATACCTGTGCCAGTTCTTCTACTGCCTGAATTACTTCACTACTTACCTGACGAATACGAGATGCAGAATCTGCTGATTCCTGTGCAAGTTTTCCAATTTCATCTGCTACTACTGCAAAACCACGTCCCGCTTCACCAGCTCTTGCAGCTTCGATGGAAGCGTTCAAAGACAAGAGGTTCGTCTGATCTGCGATAGCTAAAATACTTGTCGTCAATGTCTCAATTTCATTTACAGCCTTTGATTTTTCAATCTTATCTTCTACTGTTGCAGAAAGCTGAGCTGACATTTCTTTTGCATGTTCCTGAGACTGAATAGAAACATTGTATACGTCATTTGCTTTTTCCATTGCCTGGTAAGCATTTGTCGCACTTTCACTTGCTTTCATATTAATTTCATCAATGGCATTGTATACATCATTGATAGCTCCAGTAATTTCATAAATGCTTGCAGCAGTTTCTTCCATACCTGCAGACATTTCTTCCATAGTTGCTGAAACATCGGTGATATTCATTTCTGCATTCTTCAAATTATTAAATACTTCCTGTGAAGCTCCCTTTAAATTCGTAGAGTTTCCAGAAATATTAATCATAATGGTTCGAATATATTCCAAAAGACTATTTACATTATCACTAATCAACTCTAACTCATCACCGGAATGAATATCCAGTTTCTGTGTTAAATCGCCTTCGTTATTTACTAAATCGTAAATCTTTCCATTAATCAATACAACATTCTTCGTAATCGCATTTACGAAAAGAGTAACGATAATTGCAGAAACTACAAGTGCTCCTGCCATACACCCCATACTTAAGAGTTTAATATTATTTGTCATACGAAGAGCTTCTGTACCATCGTAGTCACAACCTAATACACCGATAACATTGCCCATCACGTCATAAATTGGCACGTAGGAAGAAATCAAATTTCCGTATTCATTCGATACGACATAATCGCGTACGAAGTGCTCATCTGACAATGCCACACGAACTGGTTCTGGATCGTCATCGTAAGTATCGCCTGGCTGACACTGTCCTTCCGACTCATCCGTGTCAATACCATAATAAAGCTGTCCATCTTTCTCATAGATGGTGTACATATAAAGAATTCCACAAGTTTCCTTAATTTCTCTTAATTCCCAGAGTTCTTTTTCGTACAATTCCTGGTCTGCTGTCCCATCATGTACCTTCATCACCCTGGAGCCATCAATCATAGATGATGCAATTGTCGCTGCCAAATGCGACTGGTCTACACCAGCCTCTACATAAGCGTTCTCTCCAACCAAATACATCATAGTTCCCATACCTGCACTTACAATCAAAATAATGATTAAAACAGGAAGTAAGATTTTGGTACGAATATTCATCTTTCTCGTTTTTTGTTTTTTCTCTTTTGCCATACAAAAAGCCCCCTTTTTTTCCTCATTATTGGTTTTATTTTAAAACAAAAAATCTCCATTGTCTATACAATTCCGACAAAAAAGCAGATGATTTTTCAAAAATCACCTGCTTTTTACATAAGTTTTATGCAATTAATTTTATCTATTTATTAGATATGTCCATTTGCTTTTAACCAAGCAATTTCATCTTTGATGGTTTCTTTGTATGGACGTGTCTTGTATCCAATTTCTTTCTGCGCCTTAGAGTAATCGAATGAGTTGTTCTTATCTAAGTTGTATACAGAGAATGTTGTCATAAGTGGTTCCTTACCAGATTTTGCTGCTGATTTTTCCATCATAGCTGCAAGTTTGTATGCAAGTTTCAATGGTAAGAAAGTCTTGATTGGCTTACATCCGGATTCTTCACAGATTAATTTTACGAAATCACGGAAAGAAACTTCTTCGTTTGCAAGGATATAAGATTCACCTTTTTTACCATAGTCTGCTGCACCGATACATCCTGCTGCAAGGTCACGTACGTCACAAAGGTTGAAAGAACCATCCATACCCATTGGCATAGCACCTTTTAAGATTTCAATAACTGTACCTGTTGTTTCACCGATAGCTGGATCTTCTGGTCCAAGGATACCAGATGGAAGAACGATACAACAATTTAAACCATCGAAATTTGCTGCATCAAGAACTGCCTGTGAAGCAATCGCTTTCGAACGGCTGTAGCAACCTACGGTCTGGTCTTCGTCGTAGTAGATTACTTCGCGCATCTTACGGCCTTTCTTTTCTTCTGGAATAGCACCTGTAGATGAACAGTAAACTAATTTCTTACATTCTGGATGTTTCTTCATTACATGAAGAATATTCTTTGTTCCACCTACGTTTACATTCATTACTAATGGGCTGTAATCAGGTGTTACGGTAACTACAGATGCGATATGCATACATACTGTTTCTGTTCCTTCTGGAACTGTGAAGAATTTTTCTACATCTTCAATTGAACAAAGGTTACCTTCTACTACTTCAACACCTTCTGGGATATACTGAATCGCTTTGTCGCCTGGTAAAGCAAATGCTCTAACCTTATCTCCTCTAGCGATTAACTGTCTACAAACGTGTCCCCCTAAAAATCCTGCTGCGCCTGTTACTAAGTACAATTTGTTGCTCATGTTTTTACTTCTCCTTTTGAATAATTATTTTTGATTTTCTTAATTAACTTTTTTCATTTCGCGACTTCTCTCGCTTACAAGTGAGATAATACAGCCCCCTTTTTTCTGAATTGTTTGCGAAATGTTAATGTTTTGTTAAATTGAAAAAATCTGAAAAAAATTACCCAAATATCCCCATAAGAAAATTTTACTCCTATTTATTTTAATATTCAAGAAAAAACTCCCAGCAACTGGGAGTTTTTACATTTACCGTTTATTCTATTAATATCCAAGTGCTTTTCCATCACGTCTAGGGTCTGCAGCTCCAAATAAGCTGCCATCTTCTAGGTACATAACCCCCTGCACGCCACCGAAATAAATCTTCCACTGGCCTTTTTGTGTCATAGTATGTCCCATCGCCCTTAGTGCTGCAACGGTATCACCTGTAATCTGATATTTACAGCCGGTCTCATATTCGATTCCATTTTTTCCGCCATTATCATAAATACGGGCACAGTCAATAGCATCCTGTAAATTCATTCCATGGTCAATCACCTTGGAAATCACCTGTGCTATCGTTGTATAAATACGAAGTCCTGCTGGCGTTCCCAAAGTCATATATGGTGAACCATCTTCCTTCAATACGATAGTAGGACTCATAGAACTAAGTGGATGCTTCTTTCCCTGTACACAATTTACACTATTTGGGTCAGTTGAAAAATCATGCATCTCATCATTTAATACAAAGCCATATCCAGGAACTGCCACACAGCTACCAAAGCTACATTCCAGTGTCTGAGTTACAGTTACGATATTTCCATATTTATCTGCTACCGAGAATGAGGTCGTAGAATCATGCACATATTCTGTTGGGTCTCCTGCCATCCAGGATTGTGACGTATTGGTAATCTTGTCTGCAATGGTCTTTGCATACGCTTTGTCTGTCAGTCCAGATAATGGTACGTCTTCTACAAAATCCGTATCTGCCATATATGCCTCGCGATCTGCAAAGGTTGCCTTTAAGGTTTCGCTCCAAAGGTGCAGATATTCTGCTGAGTTTACCTTCATGCTTCCGATATCATAATTCTCTAAGATATTCAAAATCTGCACAATGTGCGTTCCACCAGAAGAAGGTGGTGGACAGGATATTACCTGATAGCCACGATAGGTTCCAGAAACTGGTTCTCGAAGATTCGCAGAATAGTTATCCAAATCCTCCTGTGTCATGACTCCACCATACTTTTGGATTTCAGCAAGCATGGCTTCTGCAACTTCCCCTTTATAAAAAGCATCCGCACCATTTTCCGCAATCAACGTCATGGTTTTTGCCAAATCTGGATTTGAAAACTCTTCTCCAGTTTTATACAAACTTCCATTTGGCTTTAAATAATAGCTTCGAATCGCATCATATTTCTGGATAGAAGCTAATTTTTCTACTGTCTGATTATATTGGAAGCTTCCTACATGAAACCCGCGACTAGCAAGCTCAATCGCAGGTGTCATAATGGCTTTTCTTGTCAGTAAACCGGAGCCATACTTCTCCAATGCCATCTCCATTCCTGCAACTGTACCAGGTACTGCAACCGCAAGTCCGCCTAATTGATTTGCTTTTCCATCATTTTTTACATTTCCATTGGCATCCAGCCATGTATATGCCGTCTGTGCTGTTGGTGCAACTTCACGGAAATCGATAAAGGCATCTTCTCCATCCGCCGTATGAATCAGCATGAATCCGCCGCCACCAATGCCGGAAGACTGAGGTTCTACTACACCAAGGGCATAGGATACCGCAATGGCTGCGTCAATTGCATTTCCTCCTGCCTTAAGCACTGCAAGCCCAGCCTGAGACGCATACACATTAGCAGTTGCAACCATACCATTTTCTCCGGTTGCCGAACGGTCACTTCGAATCAAATTGCCATTTCCATCTACCGAAGACCAGATTAATTCCACAACCCCTGTTCCACCATCATCAATGCTAACATAATCGATTTGTGGAGCTGGTTTCTCTGTCTGCTCTGATTCACTTGTAATATCTTCATTCTCCTGCGTTTCGCTATTAGCAGTATTTTCTGTGTTTTTTTCATTCTCATTGCCACAGGCAACACACGAAAAAGCCAACACACAGGCTAGTAATAATGCAATTATTTTTTTCATCCTTTTATCCTTACATACAAGCATCTATTTTGCACTGTAAATTCGTTTTAACTCTACTCTGTCAATCTTACCATTTGCATTGAGTGGAACCTTGTCAATCAATACGATTCTGTTTGGAACCATGTAAGAGGAGAGTTTTTCTGTAAGTGCAGCCTTAATCTGTGGACCAGCTAATTCACTGTCTGGCGCACATTCACAGTAAAGTATGATTCGTTTCTTGTCACCATCATAGATGCATCCACATTTTTCAATACCATCTAAGCTCAACGCCGCTACTTCGATTTCCCCAAGCTCAATGCGATGTCCCATATGTTTAATCTGAAAATCCTTTCGGGAAGTAAATACCAAATCACCATTCTCATTATAAAAAGCGATATCTCCCGTTTTAAAGTAACGTCTTTCCCCTGTTCCATCCAAGTCCATGGTCACAAAAGCGTTTTCCGTCTTTTCTTTATCACCATAATATTCCTTGGCAAGAGCTTTGGAAGAAAGATAAATTTCACCGCTTACCTTCTGGTCTGTAATGACTTTGCCGCTCTCCTGGTCAACCAATACGATTTTACAGTTTGAAAGAGGCTTGCCCATTGGAAGAGAATCTGTGTCTGCAAACACATCCTCCTTTTTCACTTCATAATACAGGCAGATGCCTGCAATTTCAGAAGAACCATATAGATTTACATAATTTAAATCTGGCATTTCCTTACGCCATTTATTCAACTGCTTCATTGGAAATACCTCTCCAACGAAGAATACATTTTTCAATGTTGTAGGCTTAATATCTGCAAATACATTTAACTGTGTCAATAATGACAATGCCGATGGCACCCATGAAATGGTACCCACCTGCTTTTCATTCAAATATTCCACCAATTTCACTGGCATAGAGAACAATGAAGTTGGAATAATCTGCATCGTCGCCATATTTTTCAAGCAAAGATAAATATCCTTTGCCGATGCATCAAAAAAGAATGGAGTCTGGTTTCCCAAAATTTCATGCTCCGCATAAGGATAGGTCGCAGAAAATGCCTCCACATAGTCAATCATAGCACCATGGGTTTTCAATCCTCCCTTTGGTACTCCCGTCGAACCTGAGGTAAAGATTAAATATAATGCTTCATCCTGTGCATCTGCGTGGTAAGTATATTCCAATGCTTCACTTGAAATCCCTTCATCTGCAATCACTTCCGAAATATCCTCAATCGTAAGCAAAAGCTCCATGCCCGACTGTTCGATAATGTGATTCTTTTTTTCTTCTTTCAATTCAGGGTCTACTGGTACATAAAAGTTACCACTGTACAAAATACCCATAAAAAGAACCAAGGTATACTTATCTCTTCCTGCTACGACACCAATCGGTTTTCTGGTATTATGATAGCCTTTTTCCATAAGAAAAAGGCCCACTTTTCTCGCTAAATTGCGATATTCTTTATAGGTAAGTTTTCCATTGCCGTCTTCCAAAGCAATCCTATCTGGATTTACTTTGGCGGCCTGTTCTAAATAATCTAATACGTTCATCATTAATTATAATCAACCTTTGTCTGATATTCGATAGAAACGATTTCGTCATTCTCTACGATGAAATAGAGACATCCGTTTCCTTTTTCATAGGTATATTCGTTGCCGTTTACTGTTGTTGCTTCGCCATAAGCTTTGAGCATATCATCTTTTGACATATAAAGGGAAATGCCCTCCGTTGTCTTTACAAGGTCATCCTTGAAGTAAATAGATGCAAGCATGTCTTTTCCATCCTTTGGATAGGTATCTAACTGGAAGCTAGAATAGGTATAGAATTTATCCATACCATCAAATGCACAGCTAGCCGCTTCATAATATGCTACTGGTTCACCCAACTTGCTTACTACACTTTCAATATCTTCATTTACAGAAATTTCCATTCCATCATAAGTAAATACATAGCTTGCTTCATCTGCTGCATTATTTTCTTTGTCAGAATTATTATTTCCTGCATTTCCACCATTATCTCCGCCACCACATGCTGTCAAAACGACACAACTTACTGCAAGTAATAAAGTTAATAATCTCTTCTTCATTGTTTTTTCGCTGCCTCCTCTGCAATCGCATCTTCAATCGCTTTCTTATACGCTTCTACTTTTGGTTCCCAAACAGATACATAGGCCTCATCATTTCGATGATCCTTTATGCCATGTTCCTCTAACAGTTTTGCGCCGATATAATCGGACATTTTTTCTGCACCAGAAAGGTTCATGTGCATACCTGCATCATACGTATCTGTCGTATAATCGATACCAATTTCCTCTGCAAGTTCTAAGAAATTGTAGTAAGTAATATCATATTTTTCTGCGTAAGCATCTACCTGTGCTTCCCATTCATCATACCAATGTGGGAAAAGACTAGGTGCTTTCACAAAAACAAGCTCAATTCCTTTTTTATCGCAAAGCTCACGCATCTTATCCAGATATTCCATTGGATAATCTGCAAACTGGTAATTCGCCAATCTCTTTGGTTCCGGAATATGTGTTACCGGTCTAACATCTACTCTCAAATAATACCCTTCAAATGTAACCGGGTCTTTGTGGAACAAATATGTAAAATCCTCCGATGTCAATTCACTCCATCTGGTGTGATAACGAAGAATTGGGAACACATAATCCAATGCATTTTCATCCTCGGTCATGGATGCCTGAATCGAGTTCCATTTCGCTGAGGACCAGCGCATTCCGTCAATTGTCATACGATTGTAGGCTTCATTTTCTGGACCTGCATGCATGAGTGACATGATATTGAACACGACAACCTCTGGAGTTTCGTATTGCAAGGTATCCTCTAACAAATAATATGACTGCCAGATTAACTGCTGCGCACTACCACGTACATAGCTGCTGATTCCGTATTTCTCCCAAAGTCTGCATGGAGAAATGTTTTCATATACTTCACAGTCTCCCAAAAACAAAACATCATGATTTTTCTCGGAATCATAGTATTCTTCTATCATCGCTCCTTCGATAATATCGGTCATATATTTTGGTATCAAAAGCTCTTGCAAAAAGGCTAATACCAAAACGACCACAACTATCGTTGGTACAATTTTCTGTAACACTTTTTTCATTTTACGTCTCCTTAGAACTGATTATAAATAAATGAGCTTTCATCATATCCCTGTCCATAAGCACCTGCTAAAAGCACTACTACAAATAATGCTAGCCAGATTGCTGCTCGTACTGGATATGGGAGTTCCAATATACGCTCTCTTACCTGCTTCTTTCTCTGTAACATACTAACTACAAAAATCAGTACGACACCAAATAGAATAATCAGATAATCTGTTCCATTCAGTCCAAGTGCTAACATGGAGCCATCCCAAAGTGCTGAAATATTCCATGTCGTAAACATACTGAAAAACATTTTCACCGTAACTGTTACATCACGATAACAGTCAAACATTCGAAGTGCACTCATCAAAAGAATCGTACGAATGACACAAAATGTTTTATACCAAAGCTTCCCTTCCACATCAAAACGATTGTGGAATTTTGTATATAGTGGAGATAATTCCTGTGAAATCAAAATAACTACACAGTTTGCCAAGCCCCAAACGATGAAGTTCCAGCTTGCTCCATGCCAGATACCGGTAGTAAACCAAACCAAAATCGTTGCAAGGTAAACCGGTACACGTTTTCCTATATTTTCCCCAAGAACCTTTCTCGCTTTTTTCGAAAGCTTCAACATAAAACCAGATACAGAAATTGGATAGAAAATATAATCCGTAAACCAGCTTCCCATGGTCATATGCCATCTGTTCCAATATTCCTTGATATTCTTAGAGAAGTATGGGCGGTGGAAGTTTTCCGTCACCTTAATTCCCATGGTTTCTGCAATACCAATGGTGATATCAATTCCACCCGTAAAGTCTGCATACAACTGGATGGCGTAAAACATCATTGCTACAAAGAAATAAATTCCTGGATAATCCTCTGGTGCAGCGAGCAATGTCTTTAATCCAATTAATACTCGGTCTGCAATTACCAGCTTTTTAAAATAACCCCAGAGAATTCTCTGCAAACCAAAAGAAACCACCTTGGCATCAAACCTATGCTCTGCATATAAGGTTTGTGATAAGTCATTGTATCGGCTGATTGGTCCCTGAGATAACTGTGGGAAAAAGCCTACGAATAATGCAAATTTTCCGTAGTTGTTCTGTGCTTCGTATTTCTCATTGTACACATCCACAAGATAACCAACGGTCTGGAATGTGTAGAAGGAAATTCCCAACGGCATAATGATATCCAAATAAGAAATCGGTTCCATATTGGATACACTTGTAATAATCCCATTGATATTTTCAATGATAAAATTCGTATATTTAATTCCTATCAAAAGGCCTAAATCTACAAATAATGCACCCCACAAGAAAAGACGTTGTTTTTTCTTAACGCCTTCCTTGTATGTTTTCTTTGCTTCCCTGTCCAGGGTCGCCTTATTCTCTTTTAAATACGCAGTCTTCTCTTTTGATAAGCTGCTGATTTTTCTTGCACATAGGTAGGTTACCAGTGTCGTAATACTGATAAAAATCAGATATGAAGGGCCTGCACTAAAGTATAATACATAGCTTGCGCCCAACAAAAACATCCACTGAAAGCGTTTTGGTATACTGTAATAGATAACCAATACTGCTGCTACTGCAAGAATAAATTCATAAGATGTGAAACTCATCATTATTCTCCGTCTTCTAATCGTTCAATCATAGCCCAAAGTGCTTCTGCAGAGTTAAAGTTTTCTGGAATAATTTCTTTTGCTGGAACTACTACATCAAAGGTATCTGCAATTTCTGAAATAATTGTAATAATGTCAAAAGAATCCAAAATCGCACTATCAATCAAATGTTCTTCTGTTTCAAAATCTACTTCTGGGTGAAGGTCTGTTAAAATTTCAAGTAATTCGTTCATAATTTATTCTCCTTGTACTTTCATTCTTTTATCGTTATTGTATTTTTGGATACTTATCTCTTGTAAAATTATGGGAGCCACCATGATTATTCGAATATTCTAAAATCTGGGCATCCGTCCACATAAAGAACCAGGTTCCATCTGCTCGTCTTGTTGGATCGAAATGATAATACCCTTCTCCCAAATCCAACAGCAACCACCAGTGATTGTTTTTCGTGGTCCAACTCGCCTTTTCCTTTTGGATTACAAGTGGCTCAAGTCCAATGCGCTCCAATAACAACTTCGCTGTCGCTGCATAGGTAAAGCAGTCACCACGTCTTTTCACCATTCCATTATAGGCACCCTCTAGCCAATCTCCCTTTGGTGAATCGTTTACATAGCCAATACTGCTTCGGGTCCACTTATAAATGGCATAAGCCTTTTCACGCATTGTCATAGAATCATTGATGATTTCTGCAAGAATCCGATCTGCATAGCTATTGACTTCTTCTACGGTATGTCCACCCGTCGAAGGTTCTACTACCTTAACTGTAATATCCTTCGTAGACGTATTACCTGCCAAATCTGTAGCCGTACAATGTACTACATAACTTCCTACGGTACTTAAATTCACTTCTGAATTGTCAATTTCTAAGGCAATATCCGAAGCTGCATCACAGTTATCTGTCACACGAATACTCTTTTTATATGAAATTGTACCATTTTTGTCTACCTGAATGCTGGATGTCTGAATCGTAGGTGCTGTCGTATCAACAACCACTAAAGTTACATTTTCTACGACTCCCTGCACCTGTATCTGTACTGGATGTTCACCAACCGTCGAAAGGATACTCTTATCTGGTTCTGTTGCATAAGATGCTTCAATCTGCTCATCCAACACATATACACTCGCTGGCGGAAGTGCACTTCCACCTTCAATTGTATAGCTTGGAACTACGCCCTTTACAATTAGCTCTGCCGTTTGTGTGGTACTATTGTTATGAGCATCCGTCGCTGTTATCGTAACCGTCTGACTTCCAAGCTTTGTCGTATCTGGCTTGGTCACAAACGTATATGTCACCTCTGAAAAATCATTACAGCTTGCAACGAAATCTTCCGCCTTACACTCCACACCATAATTTATAGAAAACTCCTGCAACGTAAGCTTCGGTTCTGTTGTGTCAACGACTTCTACCGTGACATTCATCGGGATAAGTCCCCATATTTTCACTAGGCACTTATAAGTCCCAACCTCATCCGTATTGATATAACCTGCTACTGTAGAATGTGCTTTAAACTCTTTTTTCCATACGGCATTCACATCAAAAGGCGTTCCCGCTTCCGTTGTTACCTGAAAATTAAAATTCGATACAAGAAAAATACTCGCTGCGGCAAAGAATGCAATTATTACCAATGCCACTCCACCAATGGTATAATACTTTTTCCTATTTTCCTTATCGTTTATGTATTTTTCTATCAGCTCCATTATGCACCCCTTATTTTGTCATACGTATACATAGTATACTTTACCACATTCGACCATTATCGACAATATTCTTTTTCCACAAAAAATAAGGCGTAATCTCTCTCGATTACGCCGTTTTCTCTAAAATATACCAGTTATAAAAATTTCTAATCCAATTATAATTAAAATAACGCCACCCATAATGGTTGCCTTATTGGCAAACACCGTACCAAACTTCTTACCAAGTGCGAGTCCACCAAAACAAATAAAGAAGGTAAGAACTCCTATGATAAGAGCTGCCACAACAGCCATCAGCAAACCGTATTCTGCAATGGTAAAGCCTACGGATAACGCATCAATGGAGGTTGCAATGCCCTGTATCATCAGAGCCTTCATCCCAACTCCCGCTTTTTCCACCTCTTCTTCTTTGTTTTCGATGCCTTCCTTTAACATTTTACCACCGATAAAACAAAGCAGCACAAGAGCAATCCAAGGGATAAACGATTCAAACACTTTAAAATACTGCACAACCGTATGTACACAAACCCATCCGATAAATGGCATCAATGCCTGAAACCCCGCGAAGACACCTGCAATCATAGCCATTCTGCGTTTTCTCATCTTGGGCTCATTCAAACCATTTGCAAGCGAAACAGAAAACGCATCCATCGCCAATCCTACACCAAGCATCGCACTATTGATAAAAAACATCAAATTCCATTCCATTTTACTCTACCATCCTACTGTTTTTGCCCATTGCTTTCATTCGCACTTTCTTGTCGTACATATCCTCATCTGCACGATTGAACACACTCTCGTATGTACTATCCATTTTTTTGTTGTAGCTTGCATACCCAATGGATGCTGATGCCCAGATTTTTCCCTTCTGATGCTCTACCACTTCATCAAATTTCTTGCGGTAGACTTCACATTCCTCTTCTGTTATGCCATTTAAAATCACGGCAAATTCGTCACCGCCAATACGATAGACATTCTCCTCGCCAAAGACCTCCGCTATCATCTGGGTAACCTTAATAATCAGTTCATTTCCAATTTCATGTCCGAAATTGTCGTTGATATATTTCAATCCATTTGCGTCTATGACAAAAACAGAAAAATCCGCTTTTTTCTGCATAATATCATTCTTTAAGAAGGCAACCTCCTGCAAATAAGCCGTACTATTTTTCACGCCAGTCAGCTTGTCCGAATACGCCAGATTGTTGATATAGCTAATCTTAATCTTCAACTGCTGTGCCGTCTCACTCAAGCTTTTCGCCAAAGTTCCTACCTCATCATTAGAACGAATATCCAAATCCACATCCAAATGTCCCTGTGCAATATCCTGTGCCGCCTTATCCAATTCTTTCAAAGGGCGAATAATCGTCTTTGCAATCTGCATTGTGATAAAAACAAAGATTAAACCCGTGGCAAACGCAATACCAATTATTTTAACTACCAAGGCATTATAATCCGCATTGATTTCCACATTTGGAGCAATTAGAGCCATAATCTTACCATTCGTAAGCTCTGAAAAAACGACTGTCTTATTCTTACCATCTATAGACAACTCATACACCATATCCGTACGAGTCAACTCATCTTTCTCAATGTGGTCTAATTCATCACTAAAACCCACAACATTCGTTCCTAATTCAAACTCCTTGCTATACGCAATATCAAAATTCTCATCCGCAAGGAATGCATATCCTGTTTCATATACTTTAATTTCATCGACCATGCCTGTGATATATGACCAGTCAATATCCATTCCCACAATACCAATCAACTGATTATCCTGGTAAATTGGCATTGCATAAGAAACGATGGTACGATTGGTATTCTGATTCTCATACGGATCCATCCAAATCGCTTTTCCTGCATCTACTGGCTCATAATACCAGCCCACATTCTCGGTATCTTCTTTCGGATATTGTGTAATATTCGTATTTTCTTCTAACTCCAGCTTCCCTGTTTCGTTGCTCACCAGCCAGTAAAAGCCTTCCGTTGGACCAGCAATCTCAGGATTCAAGCGCAGGTAAATCCCGATAGAACCCTTGGTATTTATCGCAATATCATAGCCTGCCAGCCGCATATTATTGATATAGGTATTACGATAGGTTTCGTCTTTCAAATCCTCGAAATGTTCAATATGATTTGTCGCTAATACCGCCATAACCTCTGTCGACTGCTCAATACGGCCCAGGATATTATTGAGCTCCTCCGCCTTTTCCTGACAAGTCAGGTTCATGGTGGATACTACACTCTGGTCCAATTCCTCTCGGAAGCTTACAATTCCCAAGCCGCCAATGGTAAGACTCGAAAATAATATACCTACTAAAATTAATAATATTATTTTATTCTGAATGGAATTTTTCATAGCCTTACCTCCTCTTTCGAAAACAATATCCCCCAATTGCTTGGGGGATATTAATTGCATTAAAGTGTTTTTTGTTTCATAAAGAACTCGTTAATCATCTGAACAATTTGTTCTGGACTGGTTGTCTTAAGAATATATCCCTCTGGTTTTAAACTAAGTACCTGCTGTATACTTTCTTTATCGTTCTTACTTGTCAAAAACATAACTGGAATATCGCTAAATTCTGATTCCGAACGAATCATTTCCAGCACCTGCTTTCCATTTAACACAGGCATCTCATAATCCAAAAGCACTAAGTCCGGTCTATTCGTCGACAAGTATTTAATCGCCATCGTACCCGAATTCGCCAAAATCACCTGATAGCTGTCTTCAAGCCAGCCTTTGACATTACGAAGCATTGCACCGGAATCGTCTACAACAAGAATTTTCTTCTTCGTATGCTTTCCGTTTGCCTTGATGTATTCATCCATATCACTTACCACGGCTTTTACATCAATCGGTCTTTGGAATTCTTTCTTCAGTAGCTGCTTTGGAACTAATTTGCGAATTTCTGCCAGCTCATTGACATCTCCAATAACAAAAACGGAAATATCCTCTTCTACAATCTTGTCACGTAAAAAGACAAGTGCCTGCTGCTTTTTCACCAATTCCTCATCGGTATACATCAAAACAGCGGTGATATCCTCTTTTACGGCATTGATTTCATTCACACTGGTTCCCACAGTAATCACGTTATATCCAAGCCCTTTTAACTGCTCTTCCATCGCAATATTCAAATAGCTTCGAACCTCTGTAAAAACTAATATATTATGCATGATTTTCTAATCCTTTCATGACTATTTCTGCAATTCTGCTATCAGCGCATCCGCCAAATTCATAACATCTTCCATCGCAACATCTGCTACATAAGCACTGAGTTCTTCTACTCTGCTTTGGCATTCTTCTGGGAAAGCAAACCCTTCCAGCTTGTGCATCGCTTCATCTGTACCATCCAAATCAAAGCAATCCATGGCATTTTTCAAGCTTTCCAATTCTGCAATGATGTCTTCTACTGGCACATCTTGCTTCTCCTGCTCCTTCATGCGAGCAAATGTTTCCAAAATTGGTTTATAACTTCTGTACAATGATAACACATCTGGGGTCTCTAAGGCTAGCGTTTTTTCATCTTCTGCATTACCCAATTGCTCCAATCTGTAGAACTTCTCCGAAAGTTCCATCGCACCAATCATGCGCGCGGTGCTCTTCAATGCATGTACTTCAATGGTATAATCGCGAATCATGCCATCTGCCAGACACTTTTCTACCTTAGTAGATTTCTGGTCGATTAACTTGTAGAAGTCACCTAAAAGACTGATAAATAATTCTTTCGTACCAGAATTTTGAATTCCTTCTTTTACATTCAAGCCTTCAATTACAAGTTCCTCGCTATCATCCGCAGCACCTTGCATCGCTGCAATCTTTTCTGGATCCTCGATAATCACCATGCCCAGTGGCAACCATCTACGGATGCATCCACAAAGCTCTTTCAACTTGATTGGCTTTGGTACGAAATCGAAGAAACCATTGTTTTGGAATAATTCTCTCGCTTCTACCGTAGCATTTGCAGAAAGCGCAATAATTGGAAGGCTCTGGAAATATTCTCCTTCCAGCTTACGAATTTCTCGCGTTGCTTCCACACCATCCATCACTGGCATCATGTGGTCCATTAAAACGATATCATAGTGATTTTTCTTAACCTTCTCAACGGCCTGTTTGCCATTTTCCGCTGTATCCATTTGTACCTGAAGTGGTTCTAATAAGCCCTTGGCCACTTTCAGGTTCATTTCATGGTCATCTACAATAAGAATCTTAGCATCTGGTGCAATGAAGCAAAGTACATCCTCTTCATTTTCTACCGTAACCGTTTCACCATTGATCATCTGACAGAAGTTCAAGCTATACAATGGCTTATTCATAATGGATGCCTGCTTGTCAGAAAGATTCTGCTGCATTGGATTATGTAATACACAAAGCTTCGTTTTACACTGGCTCATACGCTGACACATCGATACCGTCAGCATTTCTACATCATCGGTAAAAATAATCGTCGCAGTTTCTTTTCCCTCGTAAACATCTGCGAATTCTATGCTTCTTAATCCATACGCAGCTACCAGATTCTTATACTGTGCTTCTACAAGAGGGTTAACAAATTTACCCGAAACCACAGTACTATCCTTAAACTCTGCTTTCACATCAGCAGCCTTTTTATCACTACATACTTTCTGCGGAATATTAAAATAGAAGGTGCTGCCTTTTCCGTATTCACTCGTCACGCCGATACTTCCACCCATTAACTCTACCATTTGTTTAGAAATGGAAAGACCTAAACCTGTACCTTCTTTGAAGTGGTTTTTCTCCTTATCCACCTGTGAATACGTACCGAACAACTTTCCGATATCTTCCGCCTTGATGCCCTGGCCTGAATCCTGAATGAAGTATTTCACATTCACGGTTTCACCATCGATTGGTTCTGCCTGGACAGTCAATTTCACAAATCCTTCATCGGTAAACTTAATTGCGTTGTTCATCAGATTGATGATAACCTGTCGAATACGCTGTCTGTCGCCCAAAAGCATTTCTGGTAAATCTGTATCAATATCATACAAAAGCTCGACTGGCTTTTCTCCGATACGATTGAGAAAAATCATAGACAAATCATGGAAGGTCGACATCGGCTCATACTCATCCACAATGATATCCATCTGTCCTGCTTCAATTTTAGAGAAGTCTAATATATCGTTGATAATGGTGAGCAATGCATCCCCTGAACTGCGAATATTATTCAAATATTCTCTCGTCGTCGCAGGCAAATCCTCTCGCAAAAGGATATCTGTCATACCAACAATCGCATTCATTGGTGTACGGATTTCATGCGACATATTGGACATAAAAGCCGATTTCGCTTTATTGGCATCTTCCGCTCTTTCCTTTTCTGCCTCTGCACGCTCTTTTTCCGCTTCAATCTGCTCGAGCAGATTATGATGCTCTGTATTATCAATGAGAAGCATACTATAGCCAATCGTTCTTCCCTTTTGGGTAATTGCTTCTACTTCTTTTACAAAATGTTTGTCCTGCAAATCGACACAGAAGCTATAATCATAAAACAGCCTAATCACATCGCTTGGCACCATCTGGCTCTTTTCCAAGTTAGAAAGTTCCGAAAACAAAGCTTTTGCCGCAGGATTGGCATCCAAATAGCCATATTGATTGTCTACAATAATCAATGCATTATCCGTATGCTCGATAACCCATTCACGCCCCTGGTCTGTCACATAGAAGAAATTACCACGAATAACACCCAGGATAATCGCCAAAATAGAAAGGGATGCTGATAATGGAACAATATCGTATGGAATCAAGAACAACAATCGAATATGCAAACCAAGTACGATAACAAACTGAGCACCTGCCAAACGTGCCAAATTATAGCGTTCTTCCGTCGCCTTTACCTTAAACATTCGAATCGTCGTAATAATCATTCCAACCACAAGCATCACGCATAAAATACAGTTTCTTACCATGTACAATACACTTGGTACCGTCTGCACCAAATTCAGACCTAATCTATCAAACCTTTGAATATTGATATCCAAAAATACGACATGGAAAGGGTCTCCGATAAACAGATTAAACAAAAACAGAATCTCAACCGCGGCCCAAATTGACAAAACTGTCGTACGCATTTTCTGCGTTCCCAAATTGAGATAGGTCGCCACAAACAGCATAAAGGCAAAATAAAACAAAGTATTTGCCATATATAAAATCTTGTTTGCCATCAATACTGCGGCTTCCGAGGTCGCACCTAGCATCAGTAAATAAATACAGTTAATAAACAAACATCCTATGTTGGTTAAAAGCAAACTCATGGATGCCTTGGTTGGCTCTTTTTTAAATAATGCAATACAGCCCAAAAGCGGTATTGCCACACCTAATAATTGTAGCCATGGTGCAATTAGAAGTAATCCCATAATTTCTTCCCCCTACTTCTTTTTTCTTTTCTTATCATTTACCATTTTTTACTGGCCAAGTTCCTCAGTCAGTGCAAGAATCTGTGGTGCAATGCGTTCTCGCTCCTGCTCCGTAATTTTCTTATAGGTTGGGTATGCAAATACCATGGCTGCAACTCCGATTATACCTAATACAATACTTGGAAGAAGCCAATCCATACCACCTACCAACACCAAACTCATACCTCCACCAAAAGCAAGACATCCCATAATTCCCATAATCAAACCAATTACGGTACCCTTCTTGGTCACAGAGGCATCCAGCTTGCGAAGCTGCTCTAATTTATCATCTGCCTTAGGTAAATATTTGCTCTTGATTTTTTCAATCTCTGCCTGCTGCTCCGCTGAATATGTATATTCAAACGTTTCCTTATTGTTCTCCATTTACATTTAGCTCCTTACAATCTTTTCTTGCTCCAGCAATCATCATTGCTCCAATGGTATTAATTGCAACCGTTACTGCAATTCCTGTCAATGTATTCATCAAATTTGGATTAAAATCGGCTTGTACCCCCGGCGTAGCTGCATTTTGACCGCCGAAGCTGGTAAGCATAGCCACCTGCAACGTAAAAATGGATACAATCGCCTTTACCATGTCAATACGTTTAACCGCCGCATATACAGGATTTTTACGTGCTCTGTATTTCACCATATTGATAATCGCCATGATAAAACAGTAAAACGTAAATGCAGCCAATCCAATCGTCACAATCATGTGATATTCAATCGTCTGCTTTTCAACAATTACCATAAACATAATCACTGATACTGCGATGTTTAAAACCATGACCAGCCAGCCACAAACTTCATAGCTGTGCAAGCCTCTACGTTGCTCTTCCTGCTCCGTTAGGCCTTTTTTCTGTGTACGTGCAATTACAACGAATCGCATCAAGCTTAAAATCATATTGTAACCAGCCATGGCAAACAACCAGCTAGAATTGTACACAAAGCCTAAAATAATCTTAAATGTTGCGAAACAAATGTTAATCAACAACCCACGATACATCGACAAACGCATACGCAAATCTTTATCCGTCAAATAGGTGTAGCTATATTTATTCGCATAAAGTCCATTTTTCACATTTTTTACGATTCCAGGTATTCTCGCACATACAACTACCAAAGTATAAAATGCCACCATATAAAATGATATAGCAAGTATGTTTTCTTCCAAATGGTTCACAAATATATAAATCAAACCTGCAACCGTAAGATTAAATAGCAAAAACACGATAAATGTATGTGGAAAAAGCACCTTCTTCCCAATCACCATCCAGTCTATTTCTTTTCTGTTTTCCATATCTACATTTTCATTCTCAAACTTATTCATCTTTACAACGATTCAATTTCACCGTAAACGTGCTGCCTTCTCCCAGACGACTGCTTACGGAAATTTCTCCTTTACATATATCAATGACACGTTTTACCAGTGCAAGCCCCAAACCATTTCCTTTCGTGGCATGAGAGGTATCTCCCTGATAAAATTTCTTAAAAATATTCTGTCCCGTTTCCGGTGACATTCCACAACCAGTATCCTTCACCTGAATGTACGCATTATCCTCATCTGCATACAAGTTTAATGTTACTACCCCACCTGCTTCGGTAAATTTCAGTGCATTCGAAAGCAGATTATTCCATACCAGACTCAACAGCTCTTTATCCGCTTCCACATAAACGCCATCGGTAATATCCGTTTCGATTTCAATTTCTCTTGATTCCCAAACCGACTCAAATTCCAGCATACATTCACAAAGCTGTTCCCCCAAGTCATATTTCTCTGCATTTGGATAGATCTGCTGATTTTCCAGCTTGTTCAACTTCAAAATATTTGTAACAAGTGCTGACAAACGTCTCGTCTGCTCTGTAATCGCTTTCCCATATTCAATACGGTCTGCATCTTCCATCTGTGGTGCCTGCAAAAGTGTACCATAGTTCTGCATAACCGCCATCGGAGTTTTCATCTCATGAGATACATTTGCAACAAAGTCCGTACGAAGGGTTTCCACACCAGAAAGTTCCTCTATCATGTGATTGAGATATGTAATCACTTCGTCAAACTCGTTCCCGCTATTTGGTCCTTTGATATAATCAATTCGCACCGAGAAGTCACCTTCTACCACCTGATCAAGCACCTCGCGAATCTGTTTAATTGGCTTCGTCACCGTCTCTCTTCGATACCAGGCATCTGCAACTGTAAAAAGAACTGCAAGAAACAAAATATTCCCAACGATAATAATCGTTCCATAATTCCCATTCAAATGCCACTTTTGCTCATAGCTGAAAAATAACACAAAATTACATATTACGATAAAGCTGAATAAAGCAATACCCATGGCAAATCGACTCAGCCATCTCAACCAATTCTTACTCATAACTCCTCCTAAATGCATAATCAACTCACGAAAAACTGCATCTCCATAAAATTGAACACCGTTCAACTACTTGATTACTGCTTTGTATCCCAGACCATGCACTGTCACAATTTCAAAATCTTCACATTCTGACATCTTGTCACGAATCTTCGTCATATATACATCTACCGTTCTAGGACCGGAAAGCGACTCTGCATCCCAGAATTCTTCCATGAGCTTCGTACGAGTAAACGTTTTCTTTGGGTAGGACAAAAGCTTATAGAGAATATCAAATTCTCGTACCGTAAGGATAATCTCTTCCCCATCCAAATACGCACTATGCTCTTCTGCATCCAAAACCAGCTTCCCTATTTCCAATTTCTTATTGGTATTGATTTTTGCTCTACGAAGAAGTGCTTCTACACGAAGCAAAAGCTCCTCTAGGTCAATCGGCTTAATCATATAGTCATCAATACCAACGCGGAATCCTTTTCTCTTGGACTCGAAATCATCTCTTGCCGTCATAAAGATAATCGGAATCTCTTTATTCATATCTCTTACATTTTCTGCAAACTCGAATCCGTCCGTGCCAGGCATCATAATATCAGAAATAATCAAATCAAAAACCGTTTCATACATCATATCGTATGCTTCTTCTGGCTCCATCGCCCCCTTCGCCTCAAATCCATTCTGATTCAAGTATGAACAAACGGTACGATTCAAATCTTTATCATCTTCTACTACTAAAATGTGAAACATAATCTGGCCCCTCCTATATATAATTTATAATTTCGGCATATTAGTCTTTATTTTCCCATAGCTTTGTTAAAGAAATGTTAAACAGCTTTGCCTTCTTATAACATTCATAGCAATACTGCATTTCTTCCACCGAAATCGTCTCATGCGAATAGTGATTTTTCTTCACGATATCCATGAATCTATCCCATTCTTTCTCGCCGATATCCGTAAACTGTTTCACTAAAGCATCTCTATATGCTGCATCCGTCCATTTTCGCTGGAACCAACTGCCCACCTGAATCAATCGTAGTTTAAAATACAATCTTCGATTGATACGTTTTACCGCACGACGCGTCCATTTTTTCTCAATTTCCTGCACCAAAACAGCTTCATAACGAGAAAATCCATATTTTATTGCTGCCCAAATTACCCCTACAAGCAATATAAACACCGCAACAACACCCAATACTTTACCTACTGCCTTCAAAGCTGCCATGCTATCCGTATTGGTATCTTTATCTGTATCACCATCGTCATTTGGGGTGCTTCCTTCTGAATCCTCAGTCTCTTGCTCAGGCAAGGTCGTATCCTGCGTCTCCTGCGTTTCCTCCTCTACCTGTGAATCTTCGCTTTCTGTCTCTGTATTCTCCGGAGATTGCTCTGTCTCTTCTGTCTCGGATGCCTGCTCTTCATCCTCCAATTCCTGACGATGAATTTCTGAAACATCCTCCCAACGTTCCATATCTTCTTCTGTTGGTAAATTATCCAAACTACTGCCTGGTGTCGCTTCCACTGGAATCCATCCGATATTATCCAAATAAATCTCTACCCAGGCATGTGCCATAAAATCACCCACCTGTGCTTTATACACACCGGTCTCCATATCTTCAACAAAAGCCGAAGGTTCTACAGCATACCCCGAAATATAACGAGCCGGAACCCCAGCATTTCGTAGAAGCAAAGTTGCAGCACTGGCAAAATGCATACAATACCCTTCATGACTCACCGTCAATGCATATTCAATTGGGTCTGTCCCTGCTGAAATACGATCCAATTTCAAGCTATAAGACATCTGTTGTTCCAAGTACTCACATACAATCTGTGCACAATGAATTCGTCGGTAATTTTCATTCTGCACATGACCATACACTTTAATTTCGCCAGATGGCGAAAATCTATCAATGACCTCTCCTGCTTTTGAAAGATAGTCTGCATTCTCTGGCACCTGCAAATAAGCCTCCGATAATGCATTTAAAAATGCAAGCTCCTCTACCTGGTCGGTCAAATATATTGGTTCGTCCAAGCAATACAACAAAGCATCTCTATTTCCAAAGCCTTTTTCAATTCGGTCATTTAGATACATCCAATGATTCAAATTGGTCCAAACTTCGATTTCCTTCCCCTCTATTGTATTGTCCCAAATCGCCTTCTTGAAAAGATAATCGCCCATAAGTGTATACGGTTGATCTAGGGAAGTGTAGTCTGTCCCATACGGCACATAAGCTACGTCTCCCGTTGTACCTACGTATGAAATCTTGAATGCTCTATCCCAAAGAAATTTGTCCCCATAACATTCGCGCTGACGTTCATACAGCATCTGAAAAACCTGTTCTGCAACCGCTTCCGAATTTTTCCCTGCAGCTCTGCAAGCCGCGATAAATGCAGAATCATCATAGGTCCAATTCCCATTATTATAATTCGTCGCATAAAAACCTTTGAGATACACGGTTCCCTCCGGTTCCTTATCCATTTCGATTTCTAACACCGTTTTTCCTGTATATTCTGGTGCGCTATTATTCAACTGTTCCCAGTTAAAATGCAAATCAATCTGCAACAATTTAAAAATATTGAAGCTTTCCAAATTATCGAAGCTCAAATTATTCTGCCAATCCAAAACCGTCTGTTTCGCCTCATCTGTCGCCAAATTCTGGATACTTTCTCCAAAACCTACACCTGCCAGAAGCACACTAATCCAAACACAACCTAATACTACTACTTTTTTTACAACAGAAGTTCCACCTGGTAGTACAAGCAGCATTGCCGCAAAAAACATATATAACAAGCCATTTCCAACTGGTGATAAACCTACTACCAGTTCCAACACCAATGCAAGTACCGGAAATACGACCAAAAGAATTCTCTTCTTCCAGCCATACGCCAAAAACCATGCAAGCCCCCAAAGCAGTAAACAGATTGCCGTAAATGCAAATACGGCATTTTCATTTGCAGTAGCTAATCCCAAATACAAATTCATGTCGTAGTAAGAATTAAAATGTGGCAAATAAAGCCAAGCCATTTGAATAAAACCATCGATAATTCTCTCAAAATTCGCTACAACATAAGCCACTGGTATTACAATCCCTGCCACACGGCATGGCAGCACCAGCCTATTTAAGTACTTCTTCGGCCAGTCATATCCCAACCAAAGTACAAATATGAAAAGAACGATGACCCACCAGTCCATCGTGTACTTGACAAGATTCGTTCCAACAACGGAACGCGCGGATAGATTATCTGCCTCACCAGCAAGCACCGCTACCTGTATAAATTCTGGAAAATACTCCTTAATAATAGAAAGGAAAGAAAACCACAATAAGCCTATGGCTCCCCACAGGCTAATCGTGTCTAAGATATTCTGTTTCCATTCCTTCTTCCTCTCTCTGTTATAAGAGAAGCTCCAGTTTTTCACACTCATCTTTTATCTTCTTTTCATCTAGTTTCGTTATAAATTCGCCATTTTTGTATAGTTCTAGGTTCTCATTCACCAAAACATCATGCAGATACCATTCATTCTTGAAATCCTTACGATATTCCTCTCGAATCTTCTTTTCTTTCGGAATTGCTTCTCGTAAATATGCATCCAGAAACAGATAAAAGCTTTCTTCATCATCCACACGAATACGACGAATCCCTTCTTTCTCCTCACTATACCATGTTACATAATGCGGACATTTCTGATCCATCAACGCAAAAGACAGGGTTGCTGCCAAGTCCAAATATGCCCCCGCCTCGATTTCCTTTTTCCGTAATGTTTTTGACTGCAAAGGTCGTAGCTCCAGCATCAATACTACAGCGCAGGCCTTCGGCAAACTATTCTCTTTTACCATCAGGTCATCCATCTTGGCACTAAGCTTCCAATGAATACTCTGCAGCTTGTCCTTTTCCCGATATGCACGTATTTCGAAGGTTTCCCCAGAATCATGTCCTGGACGAAAATCATCATATACATCTGCATCGCCAAGAAAATTACGAACAGCTTCTGTAATCTGTACATTAGCAGAATACACTTCCGGCATAACCAGCACCGAACTAAAATCCCTACATTTACGTTTTAGACAAATCAGTCCAAATAGACTATATATTTTCATCTGTGTCAAAGAAATCTCATGACAGCCAGCTCCTTTTAACTCCATCTTTATCGAATAGTTGCGCTCTCCTGCCGAAACATCCTCGAACGCAATCCACTGGCTCTTCCCATTCTTATGTAACACATTTTTATTTTTCACACGTACTTCTACTTTTCCCGCTGGCAATACGCCTTTATTTCGAATTTTGATATTCACACCAACCGGGCGTCCCGACTCCGTCATAGAAATCGGAACATCGATATAACATTTCATCGTAATGATGCGATAAATAAGTTCCACGATGGAAAGGAATAACAATATGCCTAGAGCATACCCGATTGTCAGCATTATTGTATTCGTATACAAAATCCCAAGATAAAAGCAAACTGCCACAATTAGTAGGACAATGATTATACTAACCACGATATTCTCTCTTCTCCATATAGCTTGCTGGCTGTGTCACTTCGGATAAAATCTGATCCAATACAGCCTCTTCTGTTACATGTGTTACTCTTGCCTTTGTATTCAGTACAATTCGATGCTTCCCGATATCCTTAAACACCTGATACACATCCTCTGGTGTCACATAGGTTCTTCCTTCCAAGAAAGCCCATGCCTTTGCCATACGCACACATGCCAAGGTTCCACGAGGACTGATACCTAATTCAATGTATGGATTTTCTCTCGTACTCTGCACCAGCTTGCAGATATAAGAGTACACATGGTCGTGTACCTGCACCTGCTCTACAACCTCCTGCATCTGAGTCAAGGCCTTCGCATCCAAGATACCACGCACCTGTTCCATATCATTTTTTACACTTTTCCCTTTTGCAATCGCAATCTCACTATGCAAATCTGGATATCCCATGCTCATACAAATCATGAAACGGTCCAACTGAGATTCTGGCAAAAGCTGTGTACCTGCACTTCCCTTCGGATTCTGGGTTGCCATTACCACAAAAGGTTCTGGTACTGGATGGCTCACCCCGTCAATCGTTACTACGCCCTCTTCCATAACCTCCAAAAGCGCAGACTGCGTCTTTGGTGAGGTACGGTTGATTTCGTCTGCAAGGAAAAGATTACACATGATTGGCCCCTGACGGTATTCAAAACGCCCCGTTTCCTTCTGATACATAGAAAAGCCTAAAATATCTGCAGGCATAACATCTGGTGTAAACTGCACACGTTGATTCATCAAGCCCATTGCACGCGAAAAAGCCACTGCTAGAGTGGTCTTTCCTACACCGGGTACGTCTTCTATCAAAATATGTCCACCTGCCAAAATCGCTGCAAGTGCCTTTTCGATTCGGTCATCCTTACCGGTTACTACCTTTTTTACTTCATCCATTACTAAGTTCGCGCATTCGTATGCTGTCGCCATAGTAAATCCCCCCTGTTTTCTCAAAAAAGTTATAAACTGCAGCCTCATAGCTTGGAGTATCCACGCAATGGCTCATTCCATGAGCTGCACCTTGAATCAAAACCAGCTGTACATGATCCTCTCCTGCCAGCTGACAATCCATACTCATCGAGCATGGCACAAAATCATCTGCATCCCCGTGCAGAATCAGTGTCGGAATATCACTTTCCTTTACCGCTTCTACAGCAGAGCTTTCCTCTACATCAAACTTACCAATCCACTTTGCGCTAAGTTTCGCCAATGCGTATGTGACCTTTACAGGAAAGCACATCTGCTTAATCACACTACAGAGAATTGCCTTTGGTGAAGAATACGGACAATCCGCTACAATACCTGCTACGTTTTCTGGCAATCCTACATTCGATGCCATAAGTACCGTCGCTCCACCCATGGATAATCCACTTAAATAAATCTTTTGATTTTTCCCAAATCGCTCCGTGAAGTATTCCACCCAGCAGCGCACATCGTATCGTTCCTTCACTCCGAATGTGATCGTTTTCCCTTGGCTTTTTCCATGTGCCCTCTGATCTGCCAAAAGCACGTTAAATCCTAATTTTCGGGTATAAAGAAAAATCCCATTGCCATCTCGAATTGCACTGCATCGATATCCGTGAAAAAACATGATAAGTGGTGCATCATCCTTCAAATGATAATATTTCCCGTACAAAAGAAGTCCATCTTCCGATTTCACCTGCACTTCCTCATAAGGAACCGCCATAACCTCTTTCACACATTTCGTAATCGTACCATGATACGCATCATAGCCAGCCCCATGCGGCAGACTATTATCATCTCCCATATACTGCTTATTGGAAGAAAAAATGACATCATATAAAACTACTATAAATACTACAAACAGCAGTACCAAAACTACCAAAAACCAAACCACTGTTACTACTACCTCAATCTTTATTTTTTCTGCTTAGAAGCAAAATATGTAGGAATTAAAGTAAGTACACTCATAATACCTGCTGCAAAAAATAGTACATTGGAAGGTGCCATACCTACGTTTCCATTGATTTCTACCTGTGCACCAAAATTCTGAATAATAATATTCGCTGTGGATGGTCCCAGTACCATAGGAATCATTACGTTGAAAATGATTCGTACCCCTTCAAACTGTCCGAAGTTTCCTTCTGGATACAAATTCTTTGACCAAGCTGTCGTGGTCTGCATAATCAGCACATAGCCAATACCTGCTAAAATAATGCCTGGAAGCAATAACGGAATCGTTTTACCTGCAATACCAATTACAAATAATCCCACAACAGAGAAACCGATACTTGCAATAATCATCTTGATATGCTGCCCATTATTAATCGCCTTGGTAGCTGGAATCGTAGCTAAAATCGCAAGTCCTAAACCAACGCCTTGTAAAATGCCAGACATACCTTCGTCATAGCCTAACACATAAATAAAATAATTTCCGATATGTGCATAATAGAAATTGAAACAGATAAAATATACACAGCTTGTCAAAAATACACAGAACAATTCTTTATTTTCTTTTACGGTTTTAAAGTTAAATACAGAAAAGAACTGGTGCCAAAAGCCTTTTTCATCACGGTTTGGCTGTAAGCCTTCGCCTTCCTTCATGAAGATGAAACCTAACGTACCAATAACCATTACCGAAACGCCCATAATGATAAAGAATGCAAAGTAATCTAAGATACTGATTAAAATACCACTTACCACGGTACCAACGATAGTTGCGATAATCGGAAGTGCTGCTAATGCTGCACCAATCTGTCCACGGTTCTTTTCATTAGAGATATCCGTCGTCCAACTGCTAAATGCAGCGTCATTTCCCATACTTCCGAAGAAACTCATCAGCGCATCCATCGCAACAATCATCACTGCCGCTGCGATAATCTCGTTCTTTGGAAGGAATTCGGATACCCCGAATAAAATGGTAAAAATACCCCAAAGCACATATCCGATAAAAATAAACGGACGTCTTTTTCCTTTGCGGTCACTCATAGTACCCCAATAGAACGTACTAAAGGTCGTTACGATGGAGGAAATTGCCGTCATCCAGCTGATAATCCACGCGTAAGGTCCGATTTTTGCATAAATAAAGGTATTAAACCATTGGTTCTCTACGTTCCAGCAAAGCTGACCTGCCAAACCTACTACCCAAATCAATATCCATTCTCTTCTTCCGATTTTCTCTAGCATATTTTTCTTTTCCATTATATTTCCCTCTTTTCCCTGAAATATGTATCTTATATCATAGTCCTTTACGTGTATACTTTTTCAACAAATGCCTGCATCATCTTCATATACCGTTCGGTATCATCTACAACACAATCCGCGTGATCCACACCTTCAAAAAGATGCAACTCCTTGTAGCCCTTATTGGCTTCGTACATCTTTTCGCTATGCCAATGTGCCGTAAAGGTATCATTCGTTCCGTGAACAAAGCAAATCGGAATTTCATTTTCTTTCAAACGGTCAATTGGACGAACCTCCTCGAAACGATAGCCAAATAACAATTTGCAAACTGGCGATGCCAAATCCGCCAGCCAGCCTGGGAATCGAAATCCTTGCAACGTCTTCCAACGAAGCACTGGGAGAATTTCGCTATAGCCACAGTCATTGATAATAAAATCCACCTTTGGCTTATATTCCAATGCCATCAACTGTAGTCCTGCCCCCATCGACTCTCCATGCAGACCAATACGAATGTCTCTGCCATATCTTTCGTAGGTATCTTCAATTACCGCCATCAAATCCCTGGATTCTTTGATACCAAATGTAATTGTCGCAGGTTTATTCACTCCATGACCACGATTATCATAAATCACACAGTTATATCCCATTTTTCTCCACAGCACAACATATTTGTACATTCCATAACGAGTGCTGGTATATCCATGCGATAATACAACGTAATGCTTGTTCTCTGGATTTCCTGGTACGAAACCAACCCAAAGTTCCTGTCCATCAAACGTTTTCACCGTATGCTCATTTTCTATTTCCAGATTTTCCTCTCTTGTAAATGGATATTGCTTCAAATGCCCCAATTCATACTCCAATGTGTGCACCTTCGGTCTGACAGCAAAGCATGCCATAAAAACCAAAAACAGTACAATTATCACCAATATAGTCCCTAATAATCCAATTAAAAATTCCATCTTATGCCCCTTAAATTCTAGTTTTGGATATAATTACCCTATTGTCCACATTATACTCCGAAACGCCTTCTACTTCAACGAATATATATTATTTCTTCGATTCGTAAAGTGCATTTTAATAAAATTCCGATTTGTGCACTCGGTTGATTTCTTAAATACTACGAAAAGCACAGGGAGCATATATATAATGTGGACACGTCTTTCGCTCATAGTGTCCTCGTTGCGTTACTAAATTCACAGCCCACAAACTGTGGTCTGTTCATTAAGTAACGACGGGCCACTAATGGTCCCCTTTTATATATGCTCCCTGTGCTTTTCTTACTTTTTGAGGA
>JAFQRZ010000018.1 GCA_017409825.1 Agathobacter sp.
AGATAACTAC
Source organism: Agathobacter sp. (assembly GCA_017409825.1). GTDB lineage: Bacteria > Bacillota > Clostridia > Lachnospirales > Lachnospiraceae > Roseburia. The sequence continues at coordinate 11 of JAFQRZ010000018.1, forward strand.
GAATTATCCTTCAAAAACAATATTATACTATATGTACTATCAAACATTAATTCTCGTTGTTAGCGAATAACCTCTTTGCTTTTTCGACAACTTCTTTTCGCACCTTAATGGCATCCCTGCCCATCATTGCAAGGAAAACAAGTTCAACTCCCAATAAGATTATCAACAAATTCGAAAACACCCTTATATCTTCATATGTACTCCACGCTTCACAAAAACGATATCCTAAGAAAACACTAATTGCAATACATATAGGAACTTGAGCTCCTGTCGTTAAAACAGCAAATCCTAACTTTTTAAATGTACTGATATCTCTCATACCTTGATTCATTAAAAATACTTTTTCTCCCACAATATTATTTATCTTAGCCTCTAAATGCTGCAAATATCCATTATTAATAAAAATACGAACCGTATATTTAAGCAAATTATAGAAAATAAAAAGACAGAAAAATGGCAATAATAAATACAATTTTGATATACCACTTTCTATTGATTCTAAATAATAAATCAATATACCTAACGCAGCTAAAGGAATATCCACACCAGCTAAAAATTTTTCTTGGATACTATTGTTCTCCGCAGTGATGTATTTAATTTGCTCTAAATACAAATCAACTTTTGTGATTTGTAAATCGGATAATCTTTTCTCTTGTGTAAGTTTTTCTTTTGTAGTTTTTTCACTCATATTCATTCACCATAATAAAAATTCTTTTGCTTCATTTATTGCATATATTATATCATTTTTAAAATTGGAACACTTACCATATATGGTATTATTAATACAAAAGAGAATAAGCACAACAGACCTTGCTTAATGTCCTTCTTTAACGATAATCTATAACAAACTCACCATATGCTTCACCTTTTTAACTAAATCATTACTCATTTTATAAAGTAACGTATTCATATCCCTTTTGTCTTCAGCATCATTATCAAATTGTACACCGTAAAGAAATTCGTCTATTTTCTTTTCATCATTCAGAACCTTTTTACTTCGAAGAAAATCCATAATGTCTTTCTTGTAGTTCCCATTTTCATATTTAAAAGCCTTAGCAAGCAAAGTGCTAGCATAAGGATTGTGAGTTTGATAGACATCTTGTAACTTAAATAATCGAATACTATTATCTACTTTGGGTTCATGCCTTTCATTTTCGACTATAATCTTAACTAATTGAATATCATCACAATTATTCATACTATAATAATTTAAAAGAAAATTTGGATTCGTATCGTCCAACGCCTCATATGAAAACCTTAATCCTTTATCATCATCTTCCCATGGATACAAATGTTCAGCATTTTTCGTTCCTTTAAACAAAGAATTACATGCATAGCAAGAAGGAATAAGATTAAATAATGAAATCTTTAACATTGGAAATGTTGCTTCTCTTTTATAGTGATCAAATGTTGCAGTTGTTCGCTTTTCTTTTTTTAGAACAGAAATATATTGTCTATTGCAATATGGACATACACTGGTTTTCATTAGCTGTGACAATAGAAATCGATTTTCTGCTGAACTTGCAATAAAACTTTTATAATCGAATACCTCATCAAAAAAAGCATGAAAAAAATCCACTTCTTTTGACCATTTCTTCTTTAGATATTTATAATATGTAAGATTATTATTGATAATTATTTCTTTAAAAAATCGATTTTCATTAAAGATCGTAATAAAATCAACACCCTTTTTATCTAGAAATACCGTTATAATTTCTCTCCAGTTTATATACCACTCTGAAAGCTCAATTAATCGCTTGGATGTATCCTCAGACTTGAATATAATCCTTAAAATTTGCATGCTATAAAAAAATTTGATTTCTAACATGCATTCATCTATCATAAAGATATTTTGCAAATTACTTTGCTTCACTAACAGCAATCGGCTTAACGTCACTTTATTAGGTGTAATTCTTGTACCAGTTGAGAAAGGATATCCTAAAAACTTCTGATAATAACTTTTAAAACTAGCTCCCTCCATTAAATTAACTATATCTGAATATTTACTAATTAATCTCTCCAACTCTCTCTGTTCAATGAGTTGTTCTATCTCAACCAATGATTTCGTTTTTAATTTATTTAAATAATTAGTCTCTTTCAATTCATTTATCGCAGATTTTTGGCTTAACATATTAAAAAAAGCCAATATCAGTATTTTTTCTTCAATTGGTGTTAATCTAATTCGTATCATTTTTGCTAAGCTCCTTCTCTATTGCCTTTGCTTCTAATAAAAGTTCATTTGCTTTATCTCTAAGCTCTTTAACATATCTTCTCTTATCCATATAACTATCTAATTTTTCTTTTAAAACGGTTCTTAATACTGGTTCATCAATTACATTAATATCTCGCCACAAGACAGCAAGAGTTTTTTCTGAAACCTCACTATTCATATCCAATATTTTCTTATGAATTTGTTCATATTTTGTTTGTGCAAACTTTCCTATAGGAATATCTATAAAGAATGCATCTCTTAAAATATCATAATAATTACACATAAATCCATTCTTTGGATGAAAAGCTCGCATTCCCATCGTATCTTCTATATAATTGTCACACCAATTTATTTCACTGTTGCTATGCAATTCCCTCCACTCTTTTGAGCATAAACAAAATACATTCGAGCGAGGAAAGTCTGTTACTAAAAAAGGCATATGGCTAGACAAAATGATCTGAAAAACATACTGTGGATATCGTTTGTTTAAAAGTTCGATCAATGAATATAAAAATGATTGTGTCCATCGTAAATGCAATGTAAAATCTGGCTCGTCCATAATAATCAATATACTCTTCTTTTGCTGGGCTACCTTTACTTCTTCAATTAGAGAAAATAATCTCGCAAAAACATCTTTAATCAAACTATATTCACCTGTACTCATTTCACTAAATCTATAGTTAACAAAATAGAAATTAGATTCCTTTCCATTCAATGATTTTTCTAATTCTTTTGTTGCTTTAATAAACTCAATAACTTTCGCCTTGCTTTTCCCACAAATACTACTTAACTGCAATTTACAGGAAACTCTCGTTAAAGGATTTCCCCTAATATTTGCATTAGAAAATACTTCTACTGGAATTGCATCTATTGCAGAAATCACTCTTTCAAAATACGCTTTTTCAGGAGTTTCAGCAAAAATTACGTCTCTAATAATCATACATAAGAAGTTATATAATTCACTGCTAGTAGGATTAGATAAACTGTTCATAAATTCTCTACAAAGTAATAGAATACCAGTATGCTTTTCATTACTCTCTGAAATTAACCTTGCAATAAAAGTAAGCATTGCATTAATAAAGAACACACTTTTCAAATCTGCTCCTTCATGCATTAACTTCCTATAAGCAATTCGATAGCTTCCTCTCTTACTAGATATACAATTTTCACCTAGACCAAAACATTGATATAATTCAAATAATACATCTTTAAATTCTTGATTTTGAGCTTCATAAGAAGCTGTTGCCTTGATAATAAAATTAGGATATTTACTAATAAAGTGATAATTTGTACTTTCATAATCCATAACAAGAAAATCTAAAATATCTTCTATACCAGTATCACGTTTCGTATGTAAAAGCCATTTTCTAGAAATATATATGGAACTATTATCGTCTGATACAAGTGGTAAATAAATACATTCCATTGGAAGCATTTCTGCAAAACTCGTCTTTAAATCTTCTAGTCTATATACTTCTTTCACAGAACCATATGTAAGTAATTTTTTATTTTTGCCTAATGTAACCAACCCGCAATACCCTGAAACCTTCTCACCTCTTCTATTCCCTTCATAAAAAACAGAAACAACGGCATTTGTATCAGATACATCTTTTGTATTTATCTCCAAAAGGTCAGAACATGTCGTTTTTACGTAAAATAACGCCTGATTCTTAATGTAATATATTAGGATATACTTCTGCGATGTATCATGTTCAATAATTTCCGTAGCACGAGCAACTATAAGACGCAATAATGTCGTCTTTCCAACTCCGTTTTCTCCCAGCAGTAATGAAATATTGGTAATATTATTATTATCATTAATCCTCCAGAAATCATCACTATAAATCTCCTCCTTTATTTCAAGATTTATCTTTTGATTCTGATAATCGTATGTAAAATCAAATTTTGGTGACAGATTCATTGCAAAATGCTCCATACATTTGCCATCATTTTCTTCATTCATTTTATCAAAATATACATACACCAACTCTACATCAGATTTCTTAATTTCTTTTACATTCATAGGCATAAATCCTTTTCATCTAATCTCTTCTTAAAATTAACAACATACTTATATTATTTTTCTCCATCATACTTACCAAATATGGCAGTAAAAGAGTTTATTTATCAGTTACCACTTTGACCATCTCTCCTAATATAAAATTCTTATTTGGAGACACATACTACAGAAACACTATATGCCAGATTTATTATTTTTTATTTTCTTACATTTCATAATACATTCTTTGACTAATTATAAATGTCTTCGTACAATATTCGTACTCTCAACTACACAATTATGATTATACAATTCATTCTCAATAAATGAAAAAATATCATTTCTATATTGTTTATATTCAACATCCACTAAATCATATAGTCTTCTTCCGTTGCGAGTAAACATTACATTACCGACACAAATTAGTTCTCTGCTTTCAGGTGTTCCTTTTACGTTTACAACAATATTACCAGTTCTAAGGCGTCTAGGTCCTGTTAATGCATATCCAGGATCCGAATCACAACTAATAAGGCCTAAATATTCAAGATCTTTGAGCCTATCCCAAGTTATCTTAGAATCTTTATATGCAGTATGAGCTTCAGCAATAAATATAAATGGATGAACTTTATCATAATCTAAATCAAACCAACAAAATCTACAAAGATTACAAAACGACTCTGCTTGCTTTTTATCAATTATCGATAAAGTGTGAATCAGTGATCTACTTATAGAATTGGGAGAATTTATTTCCTCTGACAATATAGCAGCAAATATTTTTTGCATAGCTTCATCAGATACCAATTTTGCCTTTTCAAAGAAAAATGAGAACCAGTCATCATCCACTTCATCAATTTGTTTCTCAGGTAAGATATTAAATGACGCTATTTCCGCTATCTTTTTACAATTTTTATATTCCTTTATTTGTTTTTTATAATTTATAAGAAAAAACTCTTTTTCTGCAATGGAATACTTATTAGATGCCATTACCTCCTCAATTATCTTTTTATGCCCCTCTTGAATTGCTGCATCAATTCCTCTAGCTTGCAATAGAATTTGAACAACCTCTGTTATATTCCTTGCTGCTTCTGTTGTATTTTTTACAACCTCAGATGTATCTTTTGTATTCATATAATCTTTTCCACCATTTCGTTTTATATCAGAACAGTTTCTTGTATTTAAAAATATTAATATAAAATGTTTTTCCTTCTTTTAAATCAGAGTATATATCCAATAAAATTCGCATTCTTATTGTTTCATGAGGAAAAGTGTCTTCCTTTGTGTCTATACCGTATTAAAAGGACTATTTTTCTTCTATCGTATTTTTTCTTAAAACAGTATTCATTTTATAAAACATATTTCTAGCTAACTACATATAATTCACCCGATTTATATAAACCTTTTTTTACATTTCCGCTCGTATATGATGGTGATTCAAATATTTTTTTACTACCAGTAAATCTGTCATGAGCTATAATATAAAATTTGAGGTAGGACGTTGACGTTATAGTTAATAAGTCTTCAAGTGTAAGTTGTTTCTTCTCTGCTTTGTCTCTTATTTTTTTAGGATAAATAGGACGTGCAAATTCAGACATCATATCTGAATCATTAAAACATATTCTTATCAATCCATCCGGATTCATATTGTTTTTCTCTTTGCGTTTTTTAAAAAGTGGTCTAAAATCATAACTTACATTTAATTCTGCTATTTGAACACTATCTTTCATCAGTAAATCTGGCATAAATAATGTACAATACAAGTACATTTCAAAAATGTCTCTTTTTCCTGTATTTCTAAATTTAACCTTATATGTATACACTTCATCCTCGTGCATAGAATCATATTTACAAATTGTATCTGCAAACTTAATCTTAGGCACAAAAATTTTATACCAAACCAATGAAACAATTGCTGATGCAATACATCCTGAAACAAATCCTAAAAATAACCCTATATAATCCATTTTTCTCTTACCTTATCTTATATTTTTCTTTATGTATAAAATCACTTGACGATATAGTTCTTTTACATACTCTTCTTGTTTTTGACCTGTATATGCATAATTATCTAAGCCTGGAGCACTATTAACCTCTAACACAATATAATCATCCAAACTACTACATAAATCCTTACACATAATATCAATACCACTAAGTTTCAAATTTAAATCATGTGCAATATTTACACATAAATTTATATAATCTTGATGAATATTTTCTGTTAAATCTAAGCATTCACCGCCAGCAGATAAATTAGAAATATATCGCAACTTACACTTTTTACCAGTTTCTAATATGGAATCATAACTATAACCAAGTTTTTCTATATTAGTTTGTAAATCAATATCATCAAAATTAATAATGGTATCTCTTCCATTTTCCTCAAAAAACTTTTGTCTTAAAAGTAATAATTCTCTAATTGAACTTACTCCATCACCGATTATACTTAAAGGAATTCGTTGGTAAGCAGAAATAACCTTGTCCCCTAAAACAACAACACGATAGTCATTATAATCGTAATATTTCTGAATTTGGAAAGTATTTGTTGTTTGGAAAATTAATTTTGCTGTCTCAATAAATTCATCTATATCATACACTTTATATATGCCCCGTCCTTTAGATGAATCATTCAATTTCAAAATAGCGGGATACCCTATTTCATTGATAAACTTTATGCCATTTTCCATGCTATCCTCTAACTTATATCGTTTTCTCTTTTCATCCGAATAGACAACAGTATATAAAGGAACTTTATATCCAAACAAATCCAAAAAATACGACGTTAAAGATTTATTTTTTGTAATACGAGTTGACGAGACATAATTTAAATTGAAATTTACATCTTTTATAAAGAATTTCCTTCCATCGTCAAAAATCATTACACCAAACATGCCCCTAGATGGCTCTTCTTTAAATATAATATTTTCCTCTTCACAAATTTTTTTAATCAATGGAAAAATTAATTGTTTTCTTAGCATATTTCACCATCCTATTTATTGCATCATTTCTAAAATTGCCTCTCTATATATATTCTTTGCAATCTTATAAGTATTGTCATCTTGCTGCGAGAAATGTTCCATCATTACACCGCTGTTAATTTCTAATACTTTATACTCACCATTACACTTAACAATATCAATGGATGCAAATCTAATATTCATTTTTTCAACTACATTGTAAACAATTTCTTGAATATTTCGTATCACAATATCAGAGTCTTCTATTACTGCATAAGACCCCTTTCCTAAGTTATGCTTCCATCCTAGATAAAATATTTCATTTTCATCTAAGATTTTATAAAAATCCTTTTGTTCCATTTCATCTAATTTTACACTTTTACCATTTTCAATTTCTTTACAAACCAAATTAGCAATACTATGAATCCCGTCTCCAATAATATATGGACGCTGCTTCACATAAACTAATTTAATTTCACCATTTAATACTATTGTACGATATTCATTTTCAATATCATAATATGGTGATATTGCCATAGCACGTGAAGACCTTTGAACTTTAAAAGCTGCATTTTCCAATTCATATTGATTTGAAACACAATATACCGAATTTCCTCCTGTACCATTATTAGATTTACATACTAATTTTCCATATGTGTTTAATAGTTCGGTCATAGCAAGCCAATTTCCATTTTTTCCAACATACTTTTGATTTGTTGGTGACATAAAAAATATATGTTCAATGTTAGGTATATTTAAAGCTGACATAACTTCACTTGCTGCACTTTTGTCACAACATATTGAATGAACTGAACATGTATTTAATCCAAATTGATATCCTAGTATATAATTGTAAACTCCATTTTTATGTAACTTAAAAATCCAATCATAAGAAAATGATTCTATTTGAATATTTTCTTCCTCGCAAATTTCCTTAATTATTTTCACAAAATTTCTTTCTGAATTTTCCATCTCTACACCTCCCAAAAATATTTCTCTCGCACCTTCAAATTTACATACAATTATCCCATTGTATTTTGGAACCATTATACTCTTCTGAATTTCCCAATGCTTACCATATATGGTCGTAATCGCGTAGAAAATGAGGTCTATAGATTGTTCAAATTACACAAAATCAACTTTTTCTTTATATTAATGCTATTAGGTTAGCTAAATTAATTGACAAATTTACACATACTAATATTAATCTAGATACAATATCTCATGTTGTTAACCTATGTTCAAAAAAGCCCATGCACCTGCTCTTTCACAAGTACATGGACCTCTATATTCATCTTGATATTTAACATGTCATGTTAATGCTACTACACACTTTACTACACACTTTTTGCACTAAACTACATTATTTTACATCAAATTACGATAAGTTGTTATTTATACCAAAAGTCCATAATTCCAGTAAAATCAAGCATTTACAGGACTTTGAAGGAGTTCTAAAATGGAAGCCACCATAAATTCAATAAACTCGTGCTTATATGCAGATTTTTCACTTACACGAAGAGAAACTTTTCAATTTGACAGCTATGTCCCATTTTCTCTATTGTTTTTTTATATAAACTATAATTAACAAACAAAAGGAGCCTACACAAATGACAAAAAACAGTAAAGAAATCAAAGAATTTATAACGGAGCATCGTGACTTTCTCGTTGCGAACAACATCGATGTCGCACACTCCACAATTAAAGACGAGTGGTTCGTGTATCAGTATCGAGAAAAATATTGTTATTATGAATTTTTTATTCAGTTCTCTACAGTTATAGAACTGGTAGATATTATTCTTGATGAAATGGAATTTGCACTATACTGTGCGATAAAAAAAGAGGTATCCCCACCCCCATATGACGATGATACCATACTCGGCATCCTTAAACATTACTATCCGTCCAAAGATACTATTCCAGAACTAACCACTCTTTTAGACATGGTTCTATCAAGCGAGTACGGGAAAGAATCCCGATTCTTCCATACGCTAGATAAACTATTCGTACGGAGTTCTAGAAACAAGGGGGCAAAAACCGATTAATATCTAAAAATGGCTTATTACCATTATGGTAACAAGCCATTTTTCTAGTTTGCACTATTCTAGCAACTCTTCATCAATTTCTTTTAAAACAGTTTCAAATTCTTCTGTATCAAAAAAATCCTGTAAAGATACTTCAAATGCATTACAAATTTTCATAATGGAAGCTATGCCTGGATTTTTAGTTTTTCCATTTATGATATTCATTAATGTAGTAAAAGGAATTGCTGCTTTATATGCCAATGCATAATATGAATATCCTTTCTCCCTACATAGCTGAACTATTCTTTCAATTAATATTGTTTGAACTTTTGTCATCTGTCATTTATCCACAAGTAATACGTCTACTTTAATTGTTGCATTACGTCTAATCTAAACTACTTTTCTTGTTTCGACTAGCCCATTTGCTCAAACGTACCCTTTTTTCGCGCAAATGTCAAAGGGCCTATCCATTTTCTGTCATGGCTAAACGGTTTCCAAGAGCGTCATAGCCGTATAAAACGCTTTCATCGGTATAGGATTATAAAAATGCACTTCTCACAAATATTTATTTATGAAAAGTGCATCTCTCTTTCATTATTCAGTTTCTTTTGCAGTTTGGATTAATGCATCCAATTTACTCTTTGTAAAATCAATACTGTTTCTTATCCCTCTAAAAACACCAGCGTCTTGTTTATTGTAATATTCAGATGCTTCGATTACTACAAGCATATTGGATATTCCTTCTAAATCCATCTGGATTTCCAGTAAATCATCTTCGTTTAACTGAATCATTTCTCCAAAATTCTCTCCTTTATTTACCTGCAAAAAATTCTGCAAACTTTTCTGACTTTGAAGGCAATGTATAATGCTCCTTCTTGCCCTCATACTCGAAAACAAAATCTCCCCCAAAGAAACCTGCTTTGGATTTTAAGATTTTGAGTTTTGATAATTCGTATGCTCCTAGTTGCTCATTATATGAATTATCTATAGCTGCACGATGTATATAAAGTGTATCATTATACACACTTAATATAGCAAGATTCATTGCTGCACCCACAGCACCACCAAGTATTCCTTTCTTGGTGGCATACACCATGAGTTCTCTGTCGTCTATAAGTTTATTTGATTTCATTTTGGTTATTACTTCTTGTACTTTCATTTGTACCTTCCTTTAATTATATTTTTACCCTTATAATAACTTAGCCTTCGTAAATTTGAAACAAACTCTATCGTAAAGTGATAACTACATCACTATCTTGATATACATATGCTACGAAAATTTTCACTTTATAGTATTTGAATTTTAAATTCCAATTTATCAAAATTGCTATTGAATCCAACATCATTGCATCTATAAAGTATACCTTCTTTTGTTTCTTGAATAATCATTCCACTTGAATCCGTCTGAGATTTAACTCCTCCTCTCTCTACTCCCATATCAAAAATATTGTATACACTCATCTTACCTTGACTTGATATACATTTTAATTTTACTCTCTTAGGACAAGTATCCTCCCACAAATGTATCCCCTTCGATTGGATACCATTTATTTCTATATACCCTTCTCCGATATCAATTGCAAGCCGTACCCCCTGCCTATACTTTGAGTTTACTTTTATAAATTCTAGAATAATTTCTTGCTCATTGTCTATCTCCAAAACATCCCAATGCACTACTTTTGTTTGATAATCAAACAAGTCATTATATATTCTTTTTTTGCCAATTTCACTATTCATTACTATTCCTCTTTAAGGTCTTGGACCATTATAATGTCTGTAAGGATCAATATCTGCATGTTCCCAAGGCCATACCTGCATTAAATTGTCAATACTATGTGGATTTTCAATATCGCGTCCATTTATGTGGTGCAATTCTTTAGATACATCAACTGAGTTATGTTTTGGAGCATTGCCTTTCTTCATCCGTTCCAAATTCTTACTAGAATATAAATCTGCATTATAATATGCTTCATTTTTCCAATATCTTGCTCGGACTGTACTCCATGCCGGTTCTTTTCCAGACTTTGTCAAATTATCAATTGGATCTCCAACTTTCCAACCAGTTTGCTTTTTAACAATATTTGTAGTTTCATCCACCACATTATTAGGAGCATCTCCACCATTCGTAACAAAATTAAATGCAAAACTTGCTGCAATAGTTCCAGCATTTACATCTCCGCCATGGACTGCTGTATCAACTGTATCTACTACTGTCTCTACTGCACTTTCGAGTCCATTCTGCACCCATTTGTTACCTAGCAGTTTGACTGAGTTTGCAGCGGTACTAATAACCTGTCCTGCTAATCCCGTAATTGCACCAGTGATACTTCCAGTTAGTAAGCCATCGGCTGCCCCAGCAAAGAATCCTTCGCCCGACATCATTCCTGCTACACCACCTGCAACAGCTCCAATTGCTGCTCCTGATGCTGCTCCTGTAAATGCCGCACCAAGTATTACCGCTGCAGCTCCACCAGTCATAACAGATGCCACTCCAAGTCCTGCTACGATCGCTACACCTGCTGCTGCTTTGCCGACTGTTTTACCAACAGACGCCCAGTCCACCTTACCAAGACCTTCCTGGATGTACTCCGCACTCGTACATGCAGCTCGTTTAACCGCTGACTTAATTTCACTGACATGCTTTGTGGCTTTTGCAGCAACTGTTGTAAATACTTTAACTGGATCCTTCTTCGCTTCCTGTACGAAGTTGTCTGCCTTCTGCTTGGTTTCCTTTACAACCTTCTGAACCTTCTGGATGGTTTCCTTTGGATGGGTGACTGCATGTACCACATCCTTGGCTACTTCCTTGACCTTGGTTACTACCTTCTGCGCAGTGTCTGCTACTGCTTTTGCTGCCTTTTTGACACCGGTTTCGATTGCGTTTCCGACTTTCTTGATACCGCTGCCGATTGCCTTGCCTACATCATCCAGCCATGAGTGTCCGCTTGGGTCGATGCGGTTCACTGGGTTGTTGGATGTATAGGTGTAACGGTTTAAGGTCAGTGGGTTCGTCGTATCGCCAGCATAGGTATCTTCAGTGATAAAGTTACCAGTCTGTGGGCTGTAATAACGTGCTCTTAAGTACTGTAAGCCTGTTGCTAGGTTCGACGATTCACCATTGTAACCATAGTAGTTTACTGTATCAGGGATTCCATAGGTCAGGTTGCCGTATGGGTCATAATTGTAAGCTTCCTTGACACGTCCCCATTCGGAACTGATACGGTCGACATTTCCCTTTCCGTCGTAGAGGTAGTACTGGGTATCTCCGTATACATCTGCGGATTCGCGGTTGTAGCCGTAGGTGTAAGCGGTAGTGACTTTTCCTCTAGGGTTAAGTTCTGCAAGGACTTCCTCATTTTCACGGGTTACATCGTTGACGTATTCGGTGATGGTGTAGTCTTTTCTGTCTCTCCACGATACCAATGAAGCCAGTTCCTTCATGGCGTCCTTCGCGCTGTCGTCCACCTTGTCTGCGTTACCGCCGCATTCTGGAATCCAGATATCCCAGCGGTCATTGTTTTCACCTGTGTAGTCCATGGTAAAGAGGCGGTTGCCGTCTCCGTCATAGAGGGCTGCCATCAGGACTGTTCCCTGGGCTTTTACGACTGCGAGTCGGTTCTCTGCGGTGTACTCGTAGGTCTTCTCGAAGAGACCTGTCTTCTCGCTTAAAAGGTTGCCGTCTGCATCGTAGGTGTAGGTGGTTACGTTGTCTGTCCAGAGTCTCTCGTTCTTACGGGATACGAGCTGGTTGGCTGCGTTGTATTCGTAGGTGTAGCACTCTGTCCATTCGCCGTTTACGGTCTTTACATACTTGCTTCTGTTGCCGTCTTTGTCGTACTGATAGTCATATTCAGTTATGATTCCATTTTGTAACGTTTCGGTACACTTTGTCAACTGCCAGTTTTCATCATAACGGTATTCGTAGGTGGATGTGGCAGTCATGTAGCTCCACAGGCAGTTGTCGTACTGTCCGTCACCGTCTGCGTCGTTGTGGTCGCAGAAGATGTGGTGGGCGTCATAGAATTTCTTCCATTCTTCCATGATACGGTCATACTTGTCGATATCGATATGTTTCAAAATCGTATCGAGGAAGAGGTCATAGATTTCCTCAAACCACTGGCTGACGATGGTTTCTTTTACGATTTCCTTGGTTATATAACCTTCCTCGTTGTAGATGTACTCGTAGGAAGCGGTCAGTCTTCCCGTTACCATGTGGATGGTTTCGAGCTTCGTGATGTGGTCGAGCTCGTCGTAGGTCACGTATGTCGCCAGGTAGTTTGGTCTGTAAGTAGCTACCATACGGTTTAAGGCATCGTATTCGTATGTTGTGCTTTCGCCGTTTCGGTCTGTTACCTTGGTTAAGTTATTATTTAAATCGTATTCGTAGGTTACTGCTGTGCCGTCCGGGTAGCCGATCTGTGTTACATTGCCTCTTTCGTCGTAGGTATAGGTTACGGTCTGTCCTGCACTGTCCTTTACGCTTGTGACGCGTCCTAAGGCGTCATAGAGGTATTCTGCACCGCCGATGCTGTCCGTCATGGCTAAACGGTTTCCAAGGGCGTCATAGCCATATAAAACGCTTTCAGCGGTGGTCTCGCCATTTGCGTTACTGTATGCTTTCTCAATCAACTGATTGAGTTCGTCGTAGTCGTATGTGACTACATTTCCACCTGCTGAGATGAGGGAGGTGAGTCTTCCTGCTTCATCGTACACGTAGGTTTCGGTTCTCTCTTCTCCGTCGGTACGTGAGGTCTGGTTGCCTTCTAAGTCGTATGTGTAGGTGGTTACCTTGCTCAGTGCACTTGTATAGGTGATGAGGCTGCCCATGCTGTCGTAGGTGTAGGCTGCACTGCTTCCGCCTGCGGTTTCGACCCTGGTCATGAGGTCGAGCTCATCATAGCTGTAGTGTGTGTTGTAGCCGGCACGGTCGGTTACGGTGATGACATTTCCATGGATGTCATAGGTGTAGCCGGTGCGGTTGCCCGCCTTGTCGGTTTCTGTAATGACCTGTCCGTTGGCGTTGTAGGTGTATCCTACGTTCTGGTTCAGGGCATCCGTCTCTGTAATGATTCGGTTGCTCTTGTCGTATGCATACTTCGTCACGTTGCCGAGTGGGTCTGTCATATCTGCTACGTTGTAGTTCGCATCGTAGCTGTATGTGGTCTTCGCTCCGCCTGGGGCGAGGACTGACGCTAAGTTGCCGACTGGGTCATACGTGTATGCTGTGATGTGACCGAGCGGATTCTTCTCTTCTACCATGCGACTTAATACGTCGTAGGTGTAGGAAGTGGTGTAACCTAATGCATTTGTTTCGCTAATCAGGTTATTTCTGAAGTCGTAAGCATAGAGTGTGCTTCCGCCCTTCGCATTTACACTGCCTGTCATGCGTCCCAAGATGTCGTAAGTGTAGGTCGTGGTCTGTCCAAGACTGTTGCTTTCTTCCACGACATTGTCCATCACATCATAGGTGAATTCTGTGACGAAGCCGAGCGGGCTGGTCATCTTAATGATTCTGCCTGCTTCGTCGTACTCGTAAGTATAGGTTCCGCCGTTTGCCTGTGTGAGTGCTACGACCTGGTCGTTTAAGTTCATCTCGTAAGCCGTGACGTTGCCTTTGGCATCGGTTTCACTCAGTACGTTGCCATGCTTATCGTAGGTGTATGTAGTTGACTTGCCCTTTGGAGAGATGGTTTCGACCATGTTTCCAAGACTGTCGTATCTGTACTGTGTTACTGCACCTTCTGCATCCTGGTACTTAATTAAGCTTCCGAGGGCGTCATAGCGGTACTCTTTGGTTTCGCCTTCTGGTGCAGTTTCTTTAATCAGACGTCCGAGTTCGTCGTAGACGTAAGTCGTCTGATTTCCTTTTCCATCGGTGATGGAGGTGTTGTTTCCGTTGTCATCATAGGTGTAACGGATGGTAGTTCCGTTGGCATCTGTATGTGCTACGACATTTCCTGCTGCGTCATAGGTGTAGCGTTCTGTGCCGCCGAGTGGATTTGTCACTGCTGTTACACGGTTTAAGGCGTCATAGACATAGCTGTACTGTGCACCGTCTGCTTCTGTCATGGTAAGCTGGTTGCCTGCCTTGTCATAGGTGAACGCAGTACGTGTACCTGCGGCATCCGTTACGGCTGTTACACGGTCCATAACGTCATATTCGTAAGTGGTTACGCCGCCGTTTGGTGCGGTTTCTGTGAGGAGACGTCCATACTTATCGTAGGTGTAGGTCTTGGTTCTGCCGAGCTGGTCGGTTTCGCTGGTGACGTTTCCTGCTGCATCATAAGTGTAGCGGAGTTCGTTTCCTGCGTTGTCCTTCTGACCTGCCACACGTCCCTGGCTGTCGTACTGGTAGGTTACGGTCAGTCCTTGTGCATCGGTCATGGATACGAGCTGTCCGATGGCATTGTATCTCATCGTAGCTTTTGAACCATCCGGTGCTGTAAGGGAGGTATTGTTTCCGTTCTTGTCGTAGGTGTAAGTATAGACATTGCCGAGGGCATCTGTCATCTTCACCTTGTTTCCTGCGGCATCGTATTCGTAGGTCGTAATTCCTTTTAAGGCATCCAGCGTTTCCACAAGCTGTCCGTTGGCGTCATATCGCATGGCTGTGATATTGCCGAGCGGGTCTGTAATGGAGGTCATGTTGCCGAGAGCATCATAGGTGTATTTCGTAACATGTCCTTTTTCGTCTGTACTGCTCGTAAGGTTTCCTGCCAGGTCGTAGGTGTTCTTGGTAACCTGTCCCAAAGCATCCGTTACACTGGTCACTCTGCCGACCGCATCATAGGTATAGTATTCGGTACGTCCAAGCGGATCTGTGTAGGAAGTCTGTCTGCCTGCGGCGTCGTAGGTATAGGTGCTTATGCCGCCTTCAGGGTTCGTTTCTTTTACCTTCTTGTTGGTATGGTCATACACGTAAGTGCAGCTTCTACCACTGTCGTCGGTAATCGAAAGAAGATTACCGTTGGCATCATAGCGGTAGGTCAGTACTTCCCCGAGTCTGTTTACTTCTTTGCTGAGTCTGCCTGTGCTGTCGTATTCCTTCGTCTCATAGCTTCCATCGGCATAGATGACCTTGGTTTCGTTGCCGAGGAAGTCATATTCATAACGTGTTACATTGCCGAGGGCGTCTGTTACCTTAACAACCTCTCCCTGGCTGTTAAATTCGGATGTTGTGGTATGACCTTCTCCGTCGGTTATCTGAACCAGGTTGCCTGCCAAATCATATTTATAGAGCTTGGTTCCAAAGGCAGCATTGGTTTCCTTTATCACTCTTCCCATGCTGTCTCTGGTGTAAGTGATGGTATTTCCAAGGGCATCCGTCGCTTTGATTTCCTGGTTGTTTTTGTTGTATGCGAAGCTTACTGTATTTCCATTCGCATCCGTAGACTGAATGACGTTGTAGAGCTTGTCGTATACGTAGGTCGTGGTTTTGCCTCGTGGGTCGGTACTGCTTAATATGTTGCCGAGTGCATCCAGCTTGTAGGTGGTTCTTCCTCCATCTGCTGCTATTTCCGAGGTCTTGTTTCCGTTTCTGTCATAGGTCACGGAAGTCGTATTGCCCAGCGGGTCAGTCGTGCTGGTCATACGGTTCATCACATCATAGGTAAACTTCCATGTCTTTCCATTGCCGTCCACATAAGTGGTCTGGTTTGGTCCGTCGTAAGTGTAGGTGATGGTGACACCCCTGCCATCGGTCTGTGAAATCAGACGATGCAGAGAGTCGTAGGTATAGCTTACCTTGCTGCCGTCTGCCTGTGTATAGGAAACCATGTTTCCTGCACTATCATAAGTGTATGTGACTGTTCCGCCTTCATAGCCTGTGGCAGATATCAGCTTATTCTGTGCATTATACTGATATGTCGCTACGGCTCCATCCTCTCTGGTTTCGGTTGCGATGTTTCCGAAGCTGTCATAGGTGTATTTCTTGGTGCCTTTCGCAGTCGTTTCCGATGCGAGCTGGTTGTTGTCATTATAGACGTTTTTTACCCAGCTTCCGTCTGGATAGGTGATAGCAATGGTACGCTTGTTGTCGTCATATTTATAGACGGTCTTGTTGCCTTCGTTGTCGATGGTGGTAGTAGTATTTTCACCGTAAATAAGTGTTGCCACGCTGCCATTGGCGTCCGTCTGCTTGATGACACGGCCCTTCTCGTCATATACGTTTTTGATTACGAGGTTGCCATTTTCATCTGACCAGCTTGTCATACGATGACTAGCATCGTACTGGTAGGTACAAGTATCACCGTTTGCATTTGTCGCTGCGATTAAGTTGTTGTTGCCATCATAATCGTAGGTAAGATTGCTTCCGTCTGGAAGTGTAATGCAGGCGATAAAACCACGGCTGTTTTGGATAATTCCAAATTTTTTCCCCGAAGGTGTCGTAATACCACTTAAGTTATAATCTGCATCATAACTTAGGGTAGTAACAAATCCATTTACATCCGTGATGGTTTTCAGTACACCATACTTATCGAAAAACAGTCTGCTCTGTGCCGCATCCGTCATCTGCCATCCTTTGACATTTACGATGCTTCCATCCTCTGCTGTTTCCTGATAGATGATTTCTTGTAATGTGTAAGTATATCCGTCTGGTGCCGTATATGTACCGTTTCCATTTGGTGTGAAGAACAGAAAACTTCCATCTCCTCGCTTGTACATCAACTCGCCATTTCCTGCTGGATACAATGCCTGGTCGTATGTAAAGCTCCAACCTCGCCCAAACATGGAGTTCATCTCTGCGGAAAGAGAGTTATAACCTCTGCCGATTTCAAATGCTCCACCCAGTTCATTCATGGAAACATCCGTCTCATCCATGTAAAAGTTACCTGTGTTTAGGTTTACTGGTTCAAATCCAAACTGACAATGCTGTCCACGTCCCATGAGCGCACCGTCAATTTTCATCTTATCCAAATCGGTCAGTGCTGGTGGGTTGTAAGGCACTGTAGTCTTTGGATTACGGATAAACAAGGTATTACCGGCTACTACGAGGGTATCCTGTACCTGATTATCTTTCATAATGTCTTTTAAAGATACGCCATAATATTTGGCTATCTTTGGAAGAGTATCAAATTGTTTTACCTCGTAAATTAAGAAGCTGTCACTAACTACTTCTTTTCCATACTCAATCTGTCCGTTTACCTCTTTCGCTGCTACGGCTCTTATCTGATATATGGTATCCTTCTGCAAACTATCAAATAAGGCACTCTGCCAGTTGCTTTCATTCAGTGTGTATTTCGTTGCATTCGGATAAATCTTGTTAAATTCCGTACTGTCTGGAAATGCACGTTCTGCCAGTGCCTGTGTCTCAAAAACAACACTTTGACTACTTCCAGCAGTGACGCAATAGTAAACAGTTGCATCATACTGTGCGTGCCCATCTACAAACACGCCATCAACCTTCTGCATACCATTTAAGGTCTTTTCGGTCATTGGACGTAATTTTACGACAGTATCATCCAGTGTAAGTGTCTCTAGGAATGGGTCTACTGTAGACCCCCACTCAATTACAATCTTTGGTCCGTAATCTTTTGTCTTGTTATTTAAAATCTCGCACTGCATACCGGCTTCTTCGTAGCCTGCTTCATCCGTGGCTTTCAGGACAAATCCATAGTTAGGATAAGTTCCTTTCAGCCAATCATTTACCAGTGTTGTGATGTCAAAATCAATATAGGTATTTTCTGTGATTGCTGCATACTCCGAATCCACAAAGGTGTGCAATTTCGGCTGGTTATCCCAGGTAACACCCATATTCCATTTCTCATCCACACGGAACAATCCGATATTTGTCTTTCCTTGACTGTAATCTGACAATTGGCTGACATGAAATGCAGCACTGATAATCCTTACATCTTTTGGGATGGTTTCCATCATGGAACCACTGTCGATTCTTACATAGGTACGACAGTTTCCATGCCACTTATCACCAATCCCACTCTTTCCACCATCATCATAGCCTACGTATGGAAATGCATTGTCGCCTATCGGCGTACCTGGAGTATTTTCTTCCACACATGCGAAACTAATGAATTGTTTCTCAACCACTACTGTCGTCGGGTCAATTCGTACTGGATACTGACGTGCCTCATCATTTAACCATTCCTGATTTGGCTTCACTGTGAGTATCGTTTTTCCATCCTGCTCGCTAAGCTCCAGCTCGATTGCCATACTTATTTCACCGGCTGCATCTTCCATGATAGGTGCTTCGAGAATATATACTACGTCCTCTACGGTCTTTCCCTCCGGATAGAGATAGAGCTGGTTGTCCACCAGTTCTGCTTCCATTCCTGGAGCATTTACCACATAGCGGAAGGACGTCTGACTGCTTTTCTTAAGGAGTACAATATCTTCCTTGATGCTATTGGCAATTGCGGTGTACTGCACATTGATGTTGTCGTAAACATTGTTGTACACAATCGCATTTTCTTTTACTACGGAGTGACTATAATCGCCACCCATCGGAATGACTTCCACATAGTAGTCTCCTTTTGTAACAGCAATCCCCTCTTCTGTCGTCACCACCTTAGGGAATACCACCTTGTAGCTATTTTCCTTGTTGGTATAGCCCTCAATGGTCTTTCCCGACAACATGGTAAATCTGGTCGATTCTAACGTATTATCTACGAGATGTACTTCGCCATTTTCATCCACGTATGTCCCTGTGTTTCCCCCAAAGATAGTGACATACTGGTTTTTCCCTGTAACATAGGTTCTGGAATTTTCATCGTAATGTACCAGATTTTCTTTGGTAACTCCTAGTTCCTCCAGTTCCTTATCTTCGGAATAATAATCCTCTGGCTCTTTCGCATAGTAAGTATTATCCCAATCGTCATCCACCGTTTCGGTGTTTTCGCCGTCCTCGTCGTCAATGCCGAGATCTCCCAGCGAATCCCAGCCGTCTGGCCGAGACATATCCACCCAGGTATGCAGGTTATCGAAAATGCTTCCTGCAAGCCTTATCAGTGGATGCAAATCCTGAAACAGAAGTACTGCTACCAAAAGCAGTGCCACTGCTGATGTAGCAAGCCCCAATAATTTCTTCTTGCTCATTGTAAAAACCCCCTTTTTTCGTAATTGTTTTACTTTAATGTTACAATTTTCTCTCCAAAGATTTCAGTGGCTTCGCTCGAACGCAGGCGATTTTTGCACAAACGCAAAAAAGAAGCAGATTTTCTGTCGAAAATCTGCTTCTTTTTCTCGAATTCTAAGAATATGTCCAAAATGGGGAGAAACTATTTCATCATTAATTCCCCAAATCATCTTCTAGCATAAACTTGCCTAATCCAATTCTTGTATCGCCATCATCATATATTACATTCATCGTATATTCCGATAATTCCTGTTTATTCGTAATACTATCATCCGTGAATACAATAAATACTGAACCAACATATCCTTTAGAAAAAACACTTGCATCATTACATACTGCGGTTCCTTCTCTATCGTAATCCATAGCATCAACATTATATCCATTCAGCAATATCTCAAAATTCTCTAATGTTACTGCATTAAAATTCAAATCCATTACTACAACTATTTTCCCATCTTCTTTTGTTGCACTAGTTATTTTTAATGTCTCATTTTTTAAAAGTGATATTTCTGCACCTATTCTTATACGTGTTTCTGGAGTTCCAACTACACCACAAGCAATTAACATTGATAGAGAAAACATAAATATAAATAATATTCCACTATATTTCCTCATATATATCCTCCTCTACCTAACCTGGGTAAATGAACCAATTGCCAAATAATTTGTAAAATCAAAATATCTTGCCTCATTTTCCCAATTATCATTTAGCTGCATTAATTGAACATACGAGTAAAAGTTAATACCTAAAACCGTTGTTGTCTTTGTATATGTCCTATATCCTGTAACAACTGTTGAATGTGGGCCATATGATGTACTATTTGCCATATTCCAAATAATTGGATTTCCGCCATTTATTTCTTTTACAACTTGATCTTCATATGTCCAAACAATAATATCCTTTGTTGTCAAATTATACCCGTACTGTTTAGCCACACCCTTTATAATATCGCCAATATCAAACGGATTCAAAGCACTTACTTCATATCCATAATTATCAATTGCATATTGTCTTACTGCTAAATATAAATTTGGTAATGACTTTGGTGTTTCAACCTCATAGTCACTTCTATTTTTATATTTTGCATAGAAGGAATCTTTTGTTGCATAGTAATTTGTTTTAGAAGATGACATAGACAGGTTCGAACATTTCCCAGTAAGCTGTAGATAATTTAGCAATGAATAGCACGAAGATAGTACACAATTTTCTTCTGATCTTTTTCCAGTATCGGTAAGCTTATAATATATAGTTAAATCCCACTGTTCCATATATTCATATTTATTCAGGGACTTACTACCACCGCTTTTTACTACATAACCGCTACCATATCTATCTTTCACATACGCATCTGGACTATAAATACAACCATCCGTTCCATCACTTTGTCCATTATACGATTTGCCAAGGCCTTCACGAATATAATCTTCTAAATCACTTTCACTCATTCGATTGAATTCAAATGGCAAATAATTTCCATCTTCGCCCAGATACAGAAAACCATCGTATATGCTATAATAAGTATATTTCAACTCCTTAAGATATTCAAGGTCTCCTTTAGTTTCAAATGCCTGAACAGAATAATCATCTACAATAATCATATAGCCATTATTATCATTAAAATCAACATACAAACCTTCTTGGTCAGTTGAAACCACATATACTGGTATCATTTTTTCACATGAAGTTGCTTCAAATTTTAATGCTTCATCTTGAACCTCTTTATTGTACTCATCTGCAAAAAATTCTAGATTATCAATAATAAACTCCGCTACAGATTCACAATCAGATGCCACATATTCGTGTATATTTGCTTCGTTTATTACCCCACTTGAAGTCCCATTTACTGTTGTAATAGCTGCTAATATTAATGCTATTATTTTTTTCATTATCTTCTCCTCCTATTATTCTAGTTAATGTGTCAAATAACCTCTTTCCAATGGAATCCCCCTCTCTAAAAATAAAAAGGCTGCAATGAAAACTATCATTGCAACCGAACCATCATTGTAGCGATTCGCTACTTTAGACTTCTAGCTTTGCGTCCCTACATTTCCATAGGTTTGCCAAAATTAACTTAATTAAGCTATCTATAATTTACTATTTCTGTCAGAGTGATACTAGCCCTCTTACGCGACCGCAGGTAATTTTTGCACCAACGCAAAAAAGAAGCAGATTTCTTGTCGAAAATCTGCTTCTTTTTCTCGTTTCTTAAGAATATGCAATTTTGGAATTATATTCGAAATATTTTTCCTTCATCTCCGTATACTTCCTCGTGCTTATCATTGCTTTTGTACCATTTGCAAAATAAGCATACAACCTATCAATCTTGCGGACACGCTCAAGATTTACCAAATAGGATTTATGACAGCGGTAGAAACCACAATCCTTTAGTTCCTCTTCCACCTCTTCTAGACTTCTGTTGCTAATGTAGTCTCTTTCCATGGTATGTACGATGATATTTCGCTTATCTGTTTCAATAAACAAAATATCTTTTGCTCGTATATGCATTTCTGCCATATTCACCACATGGAACACAACAACATGGTCTTTCTTTGGCAACTCATCAATCGCACTAAGTGCTTCTTCTACTTCATCTACAATAAATTTTTTGTCGATATAACGAAACGCATTTACCATATAACCGCGTCTGCTTAATTCTACATGTGTCGTTAGAAATACGATGATGGCATCGCTATTGTTTTGCTTATAGCGTTTGACGGTCTCAAAACCATCCATCTCTCCCATCTCGATGTCCATAAATACCACATCATACTTGCCTTGGTTATAAAAGCTCTCACCACAATCAAATTGGTCTATCAGTGGTGCTTTTGGTCCATAGTGTTTTTTGATTAATTCTTCTACACATACACGCCAATTTTCCTGGTCATCTACAATTGCAATTCTCATAGCATTTCCTCATTTTCGTTCATCATCATAATCATTACTTTGAAGTGCTGATTATCGGTAGAAATAGAGAGATATCCTCCATTCTTTTCTACACATTCTCTTACGTTACTTAGCCCATAGCCATGCCCCAAACTATCTTCTTTAGTAGTTTTGAATATGCCATCTACTTCATTCAGTTCATTTACATAGTCATTTTCTACTGTAAGAAGTACCTTGTTTTCGATGTACTTGATATGCACCTCAACAATTTTTCCTTCGGCTTCTGACTCTGCACGAATTGCATTGCTCAGCAGATTGGAAAATACTGTACAAATATCATACGCCGTGATATAACATTCCAGCGGAAAATGTCCACTTACCTTGAGTGTAATTCCTATTTCCTTTGCTTCTGTGTAGAAACGATTGAGTATCGCATCTGCTATACCATTGTTTACGCTAATTTGATTATTAAACGAAGATACTTTTTCATTAATATTACTTAAATACTCTTCCGCATCCTCATACTTTCCTGTGTTTATCAGATTTTCTAAGAGCAACAGATGATTCTTGATATCATGACGAAATTTTTTCGTTTCATATTCTCTTTTTTCTAAATATTGGTAGTGTTCGTTTTGGCTTTCTAGGAACTGTTTTGCTAGCTTTTCATTTTCTTTATGTACATTTCTTGTTACTAGCATGTTAATTAAAAGGACTAATTGAATGAGAAGTCCGATTACCACACACCAGTAGGAGAAGACTACGATGAGTCTTCTCTCGACTTGAAGAGTATCTAATATAAATTCACCCAAAATTATAGTTACAAATGAATCGAAAAACATTATGATTATGAACAATAACCAATATTTGGCACCAATGTTTTTAATTCCGATCTCATATTTATCTTTATAATATTTTCCAATTACTTGTATAACTAATAAAATAAAGCATAAACTAATAATCCGTACAATATTATCTGCCTCGACAATTTTCAATAAAGAAATTATCTCTGTTGAAATCACATCAAACAACTTTGACAGCATAGATAATACTGCAGCACTTCCAAAGTATAATCCTAAAATACTTTTCCAGCTTTCTTTAAACCAGACTTTTCCTACCGCAGTGATACTTACTATATGCACCATAATCTTTAACACTGCATCGAAATATATTAATGCTATTACAGACACACAAGCAATTGCAAATAGCATTCCTTTTTCATATTTTAATTCTTTTCGTCTATAATTTAAAAACAATTCCCCTATGCTTATTACACACAAGAAATATACAAATGTATTAATTAGCTCTAGTAGCAGTTCCATTCTATCCCCTCCAGAATTATATTATTTTATCATAAATTCCAGAGAAACCACTACCGTATATGGTAGTAAATTAATAACCAATAAGCCACTTAAAAAATTCTGCCCATACGTCAAACATCTCTTTATTCCCCTTTCGTTTTAACCCTTGTCAATTCGCTACGGGGAATAAAAATAATTGTGAATTTTTTAAAAGTAAATAGCATTTGCGTGAACGCAGGTGATTTTCGCACGAACGTTTATTTAATATATCCAAATTCACATATATGAATTTATGAAAGCTATACAAACATTTTTATTTTTTCTCATTTTTCCTTGCAACCGTATGGCATGCTGAGCTACAATATATATGACATTGAGACTCCTTTCTCAAAAGACTAAATCTTTTAGAAAGGACTACACATGAGTAGAACTGTAGAAATTACCGCCACAGCAGGTAAAAAGCTGCAGTGGCATCAAGCATTTTATGCAAGCATTCAAATTGAGTTTGAAAAAGAAGCCGAGAAACTTATTTTTGAAAACGAGCACCATCTCGGTACTCAACCCAAACGCATAGATGTAGTAATCATAAAAAAAGATGATAATACATCTATTGAAAAGAACATTGGAAAAATCTTTCGCAAGCATAATATTATTGAATATAAATCTCCTAAGGATTATATTAGCATTAATGATTACTATCTTGTATATGGTTATGCTTGTCTATATAAATCAGATAAATCTCCGGAATCAGAAATTAATATTGAAGACATCACAATCACCTTAATCAGTCGCCATTTTCCTAAGCATTTGATATCACATTTGAAAAAGGTACATAGGTATGATGTTCAACTTGTTGAGCCAGGAATATATTACATTAACGGAGATTTCTTTCCGATTCAGCTTTTAGTTACAAAAGATTTAACCGATGAACAAAATCTTTGGTTACATAATTTAACCAACGATATCCAGGACCCTTCTGTAGTAGACACTCTTATTTCCGAATACGAAAAACATCAGAAAAACAACTACTACAAATCAGTTATGGATATCATCGTGCACGCAAACAAAGAAGCATTCAAGGAGGTGACTGTCGTGTGTAAAGCATTAGAAGATCTGTATTGGGAAGTTCATGGCGAACGAATCATGCGAGAGCAAAAGGAGGCTCTAGACAAGGCGGTAGCTGAGGCTGTTGCTGAAGCCGTTGCTGAGGCTGTTGCTGAGGCTGTTGCTGAGGCTGTTGCTGAAAAAGATGCTTACATTAAGCAGCTTGAAACTCAATTAGGAATTGCAACTGTGTAAGTGAAGAAGCAAGAAGTGTTTAGGCATCGCTATTTGACTAAACACCAAATACGTCCAACAAAAAAGACATGGTATCGCAACCATGTCTTTTTCATTGGCCAACTTGGCTAAATAGGTTCTATACATTAAAACAACTTCCACCAATAAACTCTCTCGCCAACGAATTCTGTGCAATTCCTTCTGTTGGAAGTGCTAAGAAGTAATCAAGGAACTTCAGAAGTCGTTTCGCTTCCTTGTATTCCTCGCAATCTCTTGGAATTTGGAATAGCAGTGGTTCTGCAAAGGTTTTGAGCACTGCGATTTCGTACACCAATGCAGAGTTAAACATCACATCTGCACTTTCCTGGAATGGGAAGATATATTTTTCTTCACCGCGACGAACGGAATACCACATACGCAAGGTTTCCTGCGCTGGAGTATTACGGGTACGTGCATCACGCACCATACGACGAAGAAGTCTTCCGTCTGTCGTTGGCAATGGATTGTGTTCATCAATCGATAGCGGTGCCAACGCAGAAAGATAAATTCGGAATTTGCTTTCACTTGGCAAGGAATATGACAACTTGTCATTCAAGCCGTGAATTCCTTCGATAACCAGTACATCATCTGCCTCAAGCTTTAATTTCTTGCCACGATACTCTCGTTTACCTGTCTTGAAATTAAAGGATGGCATATCTACGGTCTCTCCATTTAAGAGACGTGTCATATCAATATTAAACTGCTCCACATCAATACACTCGAGACATTCAAAATCATAATTTCCATTCTCATCCCTTGGACTCTTTTCACGATCTACATAATAATCGTCCAAAGCGATTGGGTGTGGACGAAGTCCCTTGGCACTGAGCTGAATCGACAAACGATTTGAGAAGGAGGTCTTACCCGATGAGGATGGGCCTGCAATCATGATAAACTTCTTGTTTCCATCCTGTGCAATCTGTGCTGCAACATTTCCGATACGCTGCTCCATAAGAGCTTCCTGCAGAAGGATAATTTCATTTCCTCTGCCCTGTGCAATCGCTTCGTTTAAAGCTCCAATCGTGCCTACGCCAAGCATACGGCTCCATTCCTTCGCCTCGTCCAGTGTATGATACAGTTTCTTGGAAGTGTTTAATGGTTCTACTACTTCACTATTTTGATTTGGGAACATGAGCACAAAACCGTCTTCATAAATCTTCAAATCAAAACATTTCAGATAGGAAGTGGATGGAACCATATATCCATAATAATAATCAATAAAACCATCTAACAAATAAATGTTTACGCTAGAACTGCGACGATAGGTCATAAGCAATTCCTTGTCATGCATCTTAAAGTTGCGGAACATCTCTCTTGCTTTCTCTGTCTTGATAACACATTTCTCAATGGTATGATTTTCCTCTACCAAACGCAGCATTTCTTTCTTCAATTCCACGATATCATCTTCGTCAATCGCATGTGAACACTGTTCAACTACTCCATTTTCCTTTGGCTGTTTCTCTAATTCACAATAATAGCTTTCACCCAAGGAATGAAGCACTCTTACACGCACCTGATTTAACCAAAGATTGTACACCGCCTTCTGCAAAAGAAGGGTTACACTTCTACGATACGCACGCTTTCCATCTCGTTCTGTCATGGTCACGAACTCAACTTCGCAATCACAGTCCACCACATTATTTAATTCACGCAGACCATTGTTTACAGACGCAAGCACGATTTTGTCCTTGTAGTGTGTCTGATATTTCTCTGCTAAAGACAGAAAACGAGTGTCCTCAGCCACTCGTTCTGTAAAAAATTCATTTTTGATTTTGATAATAACATTATATTCCTGCATTTTTTATCGCCCCCAATATTGTATATGCAGATTCATTCAAAGATATTTCTTCTAATACTTCCTGTTTACGTTTGGCAATCTTTTTTGACTCTGGCTGTTTTTCTAATTCTTTTAGAATCTTTTCCAACTGCTTGTGCTGTTTTACCAGGAACTTTCGAAGTGACGGATTCCCGTTTTTGAGAAGCATAGGACCATACATATCGCAGGCACGAATCGCCTCTTCTGGGATGTTTCCCCAAAATTCATCCTCTTCCACGGGCACCACCTTCATCATCGGGTAGTACTTCCCGTCCTCAATCACCATATCTTCATCTACAATTTTAAATTTATTCTCCCGAAGGAACTGTCTCACTTTTTCCAACTCAGACTGTGGCTGCAATATCAATTCTTTGACATTTCGACACACTTCCATGCCGCCAGATAAAATATGAATAACCAGCTCGCCTCCCATCCCAGCGATAAGGATGGAATCCACTTCGCCTACCTCTAGTTTCTTTACCCCATCCGAAAGGCGGGTTTCGATGAATTCCTCCAACTGGAATTCGGCAATATGCTCACAGGCCCTCTTTAACGGACCCTTATTGATATCCATCGCAATTGCCCTTGGTATTTTCTTCCGTTGCACCAAGGAAATTGGCACATAACCATGATCTGTACCCACATCAGCAAGTACATTTCCCGGTGTCACCATGGATGCAACGGCCCTCATTCGTTTCGATAATTTAATCATCTTACTCTAAGTAATCTTTGAGCTTGCGGCTTCTGCTTGGATGGCGGAGCTTACGAAGCGCTTTTGCCTCAATCTGACGAATACGTTCACGGGTTACGTTGAATTCCTTACCTACTTCTTCCAAAGTACGTGCACGTCCATCTTCCAAGCCAAAACGAAGAGTAAGTACCTTCTGTTCTCTATCTGTTAAAGTGCTAAGCACTTCTTCTAATTGTTCTTTTAACAAGGTAAATGCAGCTGCATCTGCTGGCACAGGCACATTGTCATCCTTGATAAAGTCGCCAAGATGTGAATCTTCTTCTTCACCGATTGGTGTTTCCAAAGATACTGGTTCCTGAGAAATTTTAAGGATTTCGCGAACACGGTCTACTGGCATATTCATTTCTGCAGCGATTTCTTCTGGAGATGGTTCACGACCAAGTTCCTGAAGGAGCTGTCTTGAAACACGGATTAATTTATTGATAGTTTCTACCATGTGTACTGGAATACGAATCGTTCTCGCCTGGTCAGCGATTGCACGAGTAATCGCCTGACGAATCCACCATGTAGCATAGGTAGAGAACTTGTACCCTTTGCGGTAATCGAATTTTTCTACAGCCTTAATAAGACCTAAGTTACCTTCCTGAATCAAATCAAGAAAAAGCATACCACGGCCAACATAACGTTTTGCGATACTTACAACCAGACGAAGGTTTGCTTCTGCAAGACGTTTCTTTGCTTCAGAACCTAAATCCACATCATTCTGGAGATTTGCAATTTCATCTTTCAATTCCTGGATTTCAGCATCTTCTGCTTCTTCCATACGTTCTTCCAAAATCGCAATTTTTTCGGTAGCAACCGCACCTGCTTCCATCTTCTGTGCAAGTTCAATTTCTTCTTCTGCACTTAAAAGTGGAACTTTACCGATTTCTTTTAAGTACATACGAACAGGATCTTCTACACTTACACCTTCTGGTACAGAAAGGTCGATTTTTTCTACTTCTACATCGTCTTCTTCACTTAAAATGATTTCATCATCATCGTCGTCATCATCGCTGATTCGTAAAACGTCGATTCCATTGTGATCCAGGTAGTCTAATACAAGCTCCATTTTTTCAGCTTCCAAAGGCATGTCCTTGAAGAAGTCGCTGATTTCCTGGTATTCCAAGATGTTTTTCTTCTTTTTACCAAGTGCGAGAAGCTCAATTAACTTTTCCTGAAACTTCTGTTTCATTTCTTCTGTTTCTACTACTGGTGTTTCGTTTTTCTTTGCCATTTTTGTTTCATCCTCTCAGGTTATTTACTATTTTGTCCTTAATTAATGGAAATATGCAGTTTTTCCAGTTCTTGCAACTCCTTGCGTTCCTTGATAAACTGCATCATCGCATTGATATCGGTTGGATTTGCATGTGCTTCCCGAAATTCAATGCTGTTTTGTTTTACGCGGATAATGGTTTCCTTCAATGCTTTTTCCATTTCTCCTTGGGTTTCTACCTCATGGATACGCGCATTGAAAAGTCCTGCCACTTCCTTTTGTTCCTCTTCATCCTCGAACATACTGATGATTTTCGCAGGATTCACTGCTCCGTCCATCTTAAACTGCTCGAACAAGGTTGTCGCAACCTTATGGTACAGCTCCTCCGTAAAATCATCAGGCGAGATGAGATTGGAAACCTTCCCAAAAAGTCTGGTATCTTCAATGAGCCATGTGAGGAGCAGTTTCTGTGACTGCTTCTTTCCGTCTTCTTTTTTCTTATTCTCATGGATACCACTTTTTAGCTGAGTTGGCTTACTTACAACGCCGCCTTTCATGGCGAGGTTATTTACCAGCTTCCGCAAGTCATCAAAACTGATATTGTATTTCCCTGCAACCGCTTCGATATAATTGTTTCTCTCCAATTCCTCCGAGAAACCAAGAAGCTTCTTTGCAATTTCATTATAAAATGCAGTCTTGGACTCTGGGTCCTTCATATCATAATCCTTTTGCATAATACGGATTTCAAACATAAATGAGTTCTCCGCATTGTCAATGCGTTTCTGATATTCCTCAGCCCCCATTGCCTTGATAAACTCATCTGGGTCCTTATATGGCTGCATATTAATAATCTTGGTCACGATTCCGACCTCTTTCAAAATCGGAATGGCACGAAGTGCCGCCTTTACACCAGCACCATCGCTATCGTAGGTTAAGTATACTTCCTTGGTATAACGCTTGAGCAGATTCGCATGCCCACTCGTAAGTGCGGTTCCCAAAGATGCTACCGCATTGTCAAAGCCTGCCTGATGCAAAGCTATGACGTCCATATATCCTTCGCACAAAAGCAATTGGTCTTTTCTCGTACTTCTGGCGATATTTAATCCGTAAAGATTACGGCTCTTATCAAATACTTTGGTTTCTGGCGAATTCAAATACTTCGGCTCACCATCTCCCATCACACGGCCACCAAACCCGATGACATGGTTGTGCACATCCATAATTGGAAACATCGCACGATTCCAAAACTTATCATGCCCACCACGTACCTCATCGTAGGTAATCAGCCCCGATTCTTTTAAAATCTCATCTTGATATCCTTTGCTCTTGAGATATCGGTACAAATCATCGCTATACTGGTCCGAATATCCTAATCCAAACTTCTGCATAGTTTCATCGGACAATTCTCTATTTTTAAAATAGGTATATGCTTTCTGTCCTCTCTGATGGCGCAGCAAGGAATAAAAATATTTCGCCGCTTCCTTATTGATTTCCAAAAGCAATGCTCGCTTGTCCGCTTCTTTTTTCTGTGCCGCAGACATCTCCTGCTTCGGCAGTTCTACCCCTACCTTGTCCGCCAAGGTCTGCATAGCTTCTCCAAAGGTAAAATTCTCATACTGCATCAGAAAAGTAAATACATTTCCGCCTGCACCACAACCGAAGCAATAATACATCTGCTTGTGTGGACTTACGGAAAACGACCCCGTCTTTTCATTATGGAATGGACAAAGTCCAAAATAGGTATTCCCCTTTTTCTGAAGGCGTACATAGCCGCCGACGACATCCACGATATCATTTCGTGAACGCACTTCTTCAATTAATTCATCTGAATAAAATGCCATACGCCCTCCTTATTTTTTCGCTTTAAAAGCCATCTACCTGCCAAGCTTCCGGTAAGTAGAATGCGGTGAATCGGTTGATAGCAAACTGGTCAGTCATGCCCGATATAAAATCGCACATCACACGTCCCTTGGACTCTCCGTCCTCAATCATCTGCAAAAACTTCGGTGGCAATAACTCCAAATGCTCCATGTAATAATGATAGAGCTGTCGAAGCATCGTTTCCGCCTTAACCTCTTCACTCTTCGCCACCGGATTCAAATAGAGATTCGTAAACATAAATCCGCGCAGCTCCTTCAGTGCACCTGCACATTCCTCGGACATGATGATGTCATCCTGTCCCATACTATTTATAATAATGTCATGAATCAGACAATCTAATCTGCTTCTCGTGTCAAAACCTAAGGTTTTTCGAATTTCCAATGGGATATCCTCTTCGCAGAGAATCTGAGCACGAATTGCATCATCGAAATCGGAATTCACATACGCAATCTTGTCGGAAAGTCTTACAATACGCCCTTCCAAGGTATGTGGCATTCTGCCTGTCTGATGATTCAAAATCCCATCACGCACTTCCCAGGTCAGGTTCAAGCCTT
Source organism: Agathobacter sp. (assembly GCA_017409825.1). Classification (GTDB taxonomy): domain Bacteria; phylum Bacillota; class Clostridia; order Lachnospirales; family Lachnospiraceae; genus Roseburia. The sequence goes on from JAFQRZ010000018.1 coordinate 31,988, forward strand.
CCCCGTCTTTTTCTAATTTCTCTACAATGCGCACACTTTGTTCGTTATGCTTGAAGCCACCTTCATAAACATCATTCAAAAGACGCTCTCCCGCATGTCCAAAAGGTGTGTGTCCCAAATCATGTCCCAACGCAATCGCTTCTACCAAATCCTCATTCAACCGCAAGGCTTTGGCTATGGTACGGGCATTCTGAGATACCTCAAGTGTATGTGATAATCTCGTGCGATAATGGTCTCCCTTTGGAGTCAAAAATACCTGTGTCTTATTTTTCAAACGGCGAAATGCTTTACTATGTAAAATACGGTCCCTGTCCCTTTGGAACACTGGACGAATATCACATTCCGGTTCCTCTCTATCACGTCCCCTGCTATTCGCACTAAGGCAGGCATAAGGACTTAAGGTTTCCTTTTCCATTTCCTGAATTTGTTCACGTATCGTCATGTTAATCTCCTTTATAACAGACCAAAGAACAGCCTACATAATAAATATTCCGTATCCATTGCCGATTTCCTTTTTTATTTTCGATTTTTCTACAAAATTTTTAGTTGTGCCTTTTGAATTCGTACTTTCCTCTCTTGCCCCAGTGTTTCGTGCCCGCATTTCTCCTCTGTTAAGAAAAACTTGTATTTTCTAAGAAACTTCTTTCTCACTTATTTGATTATTTATGTCTTCCAAATGTTCGAACAATCTGTGCTACGTTGTCCGTGTGCACAAAGACACTCTTACGAAGATTTCGTTGTTTCTCTTATGTGGGCAGGATTATAAAATGTCATGAGCCATGCAAACTGTCTGACGCACTGTTTTTGTGCGGAGTTTTTGCATGGCTCATGTTAATATCAACTTTATAAGACTGCCCACATTAGAGAAACAGAAATACGAGTACAGTGTCTGCTGCACAACGGACAACGTAGCACAGATTGTCGAAGCAGTTGTAAGACACAAAATTTAAGTGAGAAAGAAGTTTCAAGAAAATGCAAAATTTTTCTTAAAGGCTGCAAAATGCGAGCACGAAGCACTGGGGCAAGAGAGGAAACAATAATGAAAGAAGGTACAACTAAAAATTCTCTAGAAAGGCAAAGAAAACACCGTATCGGCAATGGATACGGTGTTGTATGTTGTTCTTATGGATTAGGTAATACGCGGCGGATGCCAAGCGGTTCCTTGTAAAATACAGGACGATTGCTTGTGATGCCCGCTTTGGTAGACTGTGCTTCTACAATCTTACCATTACCAATGTAAATTGCTACATGTCCGATACCCTCGCTGTTTCTTGGATAAACGACGATATCACCCGGTTTCATCTCATCTTTGGATACTGGAACGCCTTCATATAAGAACGATAATGAATAACGAACTAAATTGTAGCCAAAGTATTTATATACCTGATGTACAAAACCAGAACAGTCACAGCCCTTTGTCAAACTATTTCCACCCCATACATAAGGGTTACCAACGAACTGAAGCGCATAATTTACAAGGGTTTCACCCGATACATTCTTTCCACCCGGATAAGAAGAATTACTATTTCCAGCCTGCTGCTGACGAATGATTTCTTCCTGTTCCTTAATGGTCTTCTTGTATGCTTCTGCCTGCTTCTTCGCAGATGCTAACTGTGCTGCAAATTCATTCTGTGCATCTTCTAAGCTTGCAATCATGGACTCGATTTCCATCTGCTGTCCGAGGAAGGTTTCCTGTTTCATCAGAAGCTCATCCATCTTAACCAGAAGCAACTCTTCCTTTTCCTCAATCTGAGCAACCGTCGCTTTATACTGCTCGGTCAATTCTCTGTCAGCCTTATAAATCGTGGAAATATATTCGACACGATTCAGCATATCTGCAATGCCATCTGACTCAAAAATTGCGGTCCACATACTATCATTACTGCTATTCTCGTACATGAACTTGATACGAATCTTCATCGCTTCATACTGTTCCTGAGCGTCTACTCTTGCAACCTCCAGCTCTGCCTGTGTCTGCTCAATTTCAGCCTGAGTACCAGATATTTCTGATTTCAACTCATTCTGCTTGGTCATCAAACTAGACAGTTTCTTACGCACATCCTTGATTTCGCCTTCCACTTCTTCCTGCTTATCCTTGATATCGTTCATCTGATCTTCGACATCTTTTAAGTTTTCTTCGGCTTCCTCTTTTTTATCCTGAGCACTTGTACCATATACACGCTCGGCTGCGTATGGAAGACTCACCAAAAATGTTGCAACTAAAAATAATGCTATTAACTTTTTGTGTTTTCTAAAAAATATATTTAACTTCTTCATACCCTTATCATACTGTATCCAAAGGTCGATGTCAAATTCCTAATTCTTCCTATTTTAAAATATTGAAAAATACAAGAATAGCTAAAATAATACCTACTGCACAATAGATGCTTAATACCCAGCCTAACACGCCAAACACAAATCCAACCAATGGAATGTTATCTAAAAGGCCAAGTACAAGACCACCTACCAAATGTACCACTGCGTAAATAAGAATCGCAATAATTAAACCTTTTACATCCTTTGCCTGCATTGCATGTGGGAATAATTTTTTAATCATATCCATATCTTTAAATCTCCTTTCAAAAACAGAATGGATAGGTATCCCTATCCATTCATTCTATGCAGGAGATGGGATTTGAACCCACACGATATTGCTACCACTGGCACCTGAAGCCAGCGCGTCTGCCGTTCCGCCACTCCTGCTCAACGTGAATACATTACCACATTCCCCCAAAAATGTAAAGCAAAAGTTATTCCCACGTTTATTTTAGTAATTTGTAATATTTTCCTCCGTATCAATAATAATGATACAATCTGTGCGAAGCAAACGCATCACCTGAACCATATTTTCTTCTGGAATTGCAATACAGCCTGCAGTTGTACCAACCGTAGGTGTTGGACAATGAAGGAAGATTGCACACCCTACGTATGGAACACAATCTTCATTGTAATTGAGCGCCAACGCATAATGATAATCTGGAACATATTTATACAGATGCTCCGAAGATGACCAATCCACCTCTACATCATTGGTAGAAACACATTGATTATAATACTTGGATGTTGGATCATCTACCCAATGATGACTCTCATCTACCTGCAAATATGGCAATGCCGAAAGTCCCGGATTCTCCTTAATCCCAAATGCCGCCATAAAGCGATATATACCGATTGGCGTTTTTCCATCGCCTTCCTTCTGCTTTCCTAAGCCAGCCCAGCCAATCCGTCCGGCTGCTGAAAAATTCTCAATCCAAACTCCATCCGAATTCTTTGTATGCATAGAAACTGTCGCATGAGTACCATTTCCCTCAACCACAATCATCTGTGTTGTATTCTTTGCTGCATCCAAATCCTTTACCCAGCTTGATGGCATCTCATCTACCAGATACTCATTACTTACATATCCTATTGCCCCATTATACTCGATTCGATACCAGCCAGTTTCCTTACACTGCCCTGTAACCTGTACCTCCTGCGTCTTCGCTAATCCCCCCAGCTTCTCACCATCCGTATTAGGCAACGCCCTTACATTTACAGCCGCTGTCGTATACATAACCGTATCCAAATCAGTATATGTGAATCCTGATACCTCACTTCCGGCTTCGGTAGAATCTTCTTCCGTATCCAACTGTTCCGTCTGCTGTGTATCTTTTTCTTTGTCCGGCTCTCCTGTCTTACCACAGCCCACCAACAGACACAGAACCGCCATTATCATAAATACTCTCTTTGCCAATGTTTTTCTCCTCACTACATAATAGAATAGTATATTTACTTAATCCCATGGATATGCATCCAAACTCTGAAAGGTATAGCCTTTTTCACGAGCATAATCTATAATTGCTCCCAATGCCTCAACATTATCATTTGAGACCGTATGCAATACAATCACCGCACCTGGGTGAAGTCGACTTGTAACCGTATCGAAACTATAATCCCCACCTTGCTGCTCATTTCGGTCCCAATCTCGATACGCCACAGACCAAAACACACATCTATGTCCCACACTTGCTGCAAGTTCTAATGCATTCTCGGAATAATATCCACCTGGAAAGCGGAAATATCGACACTCATATCCATAATTATCTTTCAAAAACTTGTCAACACGATAGATTTCCGAAGCCATCTGGTCACGTGTAAGTGTTGGAAAATCTGGATGCGTTGCAGTATGATTTCCCAAAATATGTCCTTCTTCAATAAAACGTTTCGTCAGATGCGGATTCTTCTTAAAATATCCCAGCTCCCCAAAGAAAGCCGCTGTTACCCCTTTTTCCTTCAACGTATCCAATATCTTCATGGTGTTATTATTATATTCATATCCGCAGGAAAATGTCAGATACAACACCTTTTCCGTAGATTTCAAATCAATGGATAATGCATCTAAAAAACCGAGGCCATCAAAATATCCCTGCATATTTACCGAATCTACCGGACGCTGCTCATTTGCAGCAACACCATACGCATAGCCATTTCTCACGTTGGATAATCCTCTGGTATTATAAGGATCATATACATAATACCCACTCGCCCAAGACTCCATCACAACTGGAGCCGGAGACGCTACCTGCACTTGAGTTTCTGGCTCCTGCTCGGGTTGTGACTCGTTTTCCGGTTTTACCTCAGGTTCCGTCATAAGCTCTGTTGCACTTTCTGACTCCGTCATGCGCTCCGTTTCTGTTGTCATCTCTGCTCCAATCGATTCCGACCCATGCTCTGCATTTTCTCCACTCTCTTGCTTTGCTCCACAACCACTCACGAGCATTGCTATAAGCATAGCAACGATAAGCAAGGTGGCATATATTCGTCGTTTCATGATATTACTCCTAAATTATTTAAACACATCTATGTATAATAATATCTTTTCATAAAAATACAATTATGCAGATTCGCCTACTTTTTTGAATTTTTCCAATCTGTAATGATCTTCTTCATCTAATTCTTTTACATCATAGTATTTTCTATCTAAAATGGATTATAGCACACACGAGGATGTACTGTCTTTAATTTTTGTTTCATTTTTTACTATAACAGAAACAAGGTCACACCTCAATCACACCTACAAGTCATCAAATTTGACAAAGAAAAAAACCTTGAGTCCGCTTAACTCAAGGGTTTCAACTTAAAATATTCAATGCGGAAAACTGAAATTTTACTTTTATTTGGTACACTTAAAATAAACCAAATGCTTACAGACTCAAATGAATCATTTTTACCATTCCTAGCAAATCAGAAAATATCATGCTAAACTTTGTAGAAAACTTAAGCCCTTTCTTGCTAATATGGCTATAAAATGTTTCTTCTGCAAGCACCTTTACTTTGCTGTCAACTTTTGCAGCTAATTCAGTTGCTGAATCCACATAAAAGAACATCTTTGCTTCTTCATGTCCTACAGTCTTCATGTGTTTTTTCTGCATCATCATCATGCCACTTTTATTAACGGTATCAAACAAGATTTCGATATCTCCATAATTCATAAGCAGTTTGATAAGGTCTAAAACATTCTCTTCCTCAAAATAATAAAAAAGTCCACTTGCCACAACTAAAAGTGGTTCAGTAGGATGTTCAGAACGAATTTCTTCAATCCACTCTTCTTCAAAGGCACTACCAGCGATATACTTTTCTCTTTCTGTTTCTGGTAACAGTTCCTTACGATACTCTATTACATGAGGCAGGTCTACACTATACCATAAAGTACGTCCATTATCATTTCTGTAATATGTAGTTTCCAAACCACAACCGAGCTGCACAATAATGCCCTGCGATTTTCGTTCTATAAAGTCTTCGATATATCTATCCACATTTGCAGAACGTGATGCCGAAGCAAGATATGTATACTGTGTCTGTGTATCATGCTCAATCAAACCTTCTGGCATTTTACTTTTAAGTTCTAACGATTTTTTATCATATAATATATGCTTACAATTCTCACTGGCATAAATTCTGCCAAGCATGGGTACATATAAGGTATCTTCTACAACTCCAAGCTTTGAATCTTTCATTTACTATATCTCCTTTGTTAGTTTTAACTAACTCATTTTAGCATATATGAAAAAAAATGTAAAGACGGTAGATTTCTTCACAGATTTTTTCATTCAGTCGCACCAAAAAATTCAAATTCATCGCTCTATATTACTAAAACTTTTACTCTTACCATATTCCCATGACACTTTGTAATACAAGACTGACAATTGTTATTCCTATCCAACAACTCGCTCCCATAATAATGGGTTTTCCACCAGTTCTAATAAGTTTAATGATATCCGTGTTCAATCCTATTGCCGCCATCGCCATTACAATAAAAAACTTACTAAGTTCTTTAAATGGTGTAAAAAAGCTAGTTGACACTCCGCAACCAACAGCTATTGTAGTAATAAGTGATGCACCTATAAAGTATAGAATAAAAAATGGGAAAATTCTCTTTAACTCCACTTTCTTTCCCTCTTTTCCAGACTTCTTTGTGCGGAAAAATGCCAATACTAATGTAATAGGGATAATTGCGAGTGTTCTGGTTAATTTTACCGTGACAGCCTTATCCAAAGTCAACGACCCTAGACCCCACATACTATCCCATGTTGAAGCCGCTGCTGTTACGGAAGATGTATCGTTTATTGCTGTTCCTGCAAAGATACCAAATGCATCTCCTGAAATCGTAGAAAAACCAAGTATTGTTCCTAATGGTGGAAATAAAATTGCTGCCAATACATTAAAAAAGAAAATCACCGAAATTGCCTGTGCAACCTCCTCGTCATCCGCATCAATTACGGATGCTGTTGCCGCAACCGCAGAACCTCCACAAATAGATGAACCACAACCAATCAATGTTGAAATATTTCCTGGAATATGTAACACCTTATGTAACACAAATGCTATCAAAAGCGAGATAGTTATCGTACACACAATAATTGGTAGCGACTGTATTCCCGTCTGATATACCACACCCAAGTTTAAACCAAATCCAAGCAATATAACTGCCCATTGTAATATTTTCTTGGAAGTAAATTTGATACCTCCTTCAAATACACCTTTCTCTTTCCAAAACAAAGTGATTATCATACCAGCGATAATCGCAATTACAGCACCACCAATAATTTCAAATTGCTTTCCCAAAAACCATGATGGAACTGCAATCGCAAAGCATAATAAAATACCTTTCCAATTTTTAATAACATCTTTCATACTCTCACCACCAACTTCAAATTTGTTTTTCTAATCATTATATCACGTTTTCTAACATGAACAATCATATTTTATTCTGTTTTTTTAATTGTGATATATGTTGTTTCCATTCCGCGCTCTTCATCTTTTACCTTTTTAATCTTCACAAGGTCTTTATTCTTGGTAAGAAGCAACTCCATAAATTTCAAATCTTCTTCAAATAGCGTTTCACTTTGTGGCTTGGCTAGGTTCTTCCTGTACAAATAGCGGTGCTGTCCTTTTGACATGGTAATTAGTTCTTTGGTTATGTACTTTGTGATGTAGTTGCTCACTTTTTCGGTGCTTTCTATTTTAGTGGTGGTAATGAAACCATATTTGAAACTACGCTTATTGATGTTATAGATTTCTTTCCCATTTTTGACAATGCCACTATTTTCAAATTTCAACTTATCACAATTAACACCGATACCATGAAAATGCCAGCGTCCGCTTTTGTGCAACTCTGGAACAAATAGATATTTAAAATCTGGGCTTTGGTCTTTTACATTTTTTAGAAACTGATAGACACGATTATAACATTGTTCATAGTTAAAACTATCTACTTGTTCAGGGTCAAAAGTGATAGTGAAAAACCAACCACCACTCCAATCATTTGCAAACGCATATTCATAAACTATTTTTCCTAGTGGAAGATGGGGTGAGACGGATTAAGAAAAAGGTCCAGCGAACCTTTTTCCCGTCGAACCGACCGACGAAGCCACTCCGTGGCGAGGAGACCTTGAACCCTAGGTTCAAGGGACTCCTCGCCATGTGAAAACAAAAAAAACTCAGACGATTACTCGTCTGAGTCCTTTTGTTTTCAATGCGGAAGATGGGACTTGAACCCACACGTCTATACAAACACAAGATCCTTAGTCTTGCCTGTCTGCCAATTCCAGCACTTCCGCATACGCGCTACGATTTCTCGCAGCGACTTGGTTATAATAGCAAATCATTTTTCTTTTGTCAATAGGTATTTTTATTTTTTTTACAAATAAATTTTTTCAAACTCTTTTACAGGCATTGGTTTGCCATAGTAATAGCCCTGAATCATGTCTACATTCATATCCTTCAGCACTTCGAGCTGCTTGCGCTGCTCTACCCCTTCTACGCAAACCTGTACGCCGATGGTTTTGGCCAATTCGGAAACCATCTTAACGAATGCGCCTGCGAATTCATCCTCTGACAAAGGTTCCACGAAACATCTGTCAATCTTGATTACATCAATCGGCATTTCGCGGATATGATTCAAAGAAGAATATCCCGTTCCGAAATCATCTAGAGCTACACATACCCCTAAGTCCTTTAAATTCCCGAGCACCTTCTTCATACGGCTCATATCATTGATTGCAAGGCTTTCCGTTACCTCTAAGGTTACGTTCTTTGGATTGATTTTCACACGGTCTAAAACCTGTTTCACTCTCGCCACGAAATCGGGCTGAAGAAGCTGGATAACCGAAATATTGACATTCACTTTATAGTCTGGATGTCCACAATCATTCCAATACTTGCAACGCTTCACTGCTTCGTATAAAACATGTTCTCCGATTGGATTGATAAGTCCCAGATATTCTGCCAATGGAATAAAGTCACTCGGTGGTATAAATCCTAACTCGGTAGAATTCCAACGTACTAAGGCTTCTGCTCCACAGCAAGGATTGCCTTCTTTGCCATGTACAATGATTGGCTGATAGTAAACCTCGAATTCATTGCAGGAGTTCAAGGTTGCACGACGCATATTCTGTTCCAAATCCAAACGATAAATAGAACTATCCTCTACTTTTTCGTTGTAGAATTCCACACAGTTTTTGCCCTTTTTCTTGGCGGTCTGCAATGCCATATCTACTTTTCTGGTCAAGTCATCTACGTTATTTCCATCGGTTGGGAAACAAACAACACCCATACTCATCGTACAATAATAATCTTCATTTTTCAGGAACCATGGACGTTCAAAGATTTCTCGCAAATCTTTACAGATACGGCTTAATTCCTTATAGGCGTCTCCGTGTACGATTACGGCAAACTCATCCCCACTGATACGATAACAGTTGCTTTCAATCCCCTCAATGCGAGGCAGATTATGTGCAATCGCTTTCAACAGGGTATCCCCATACTGATGTCCCAAACCATCATTGATATTCTGGAAATCATCCAAATCGATACAAAGGAACGCACCTTCACTGCCTTTTTTCTCTGCATCCTTGATGCACTGTTCCAAATCCTGCTCACAACGCATACGATTGTAAAGTCCTGTCAAATTGTCATTGCTAATCTGACGCTCTATCTTCTGCTGATACAATTTTTTATCGGTAATATCGTAAATCGTACCAAGGCTTACTGTTCGGCCGTCAATCCAGCTAAGTTCCACCTGGTTCATATCCAGCCAAAGATTATTTCTCTCTAAATGCACCTCAGTCTGTGGTATCACACGCTGCACATTCTGTTCAGAAAAGAAATACTGCTGCAAGCCATTGTGATCCATGTCCTTCGCAATTAATTCACGGAATCTCTGGTTCATGTAAAGGACTTCTTTATTGTCATAGTCTACCACATAAATGGCACAACCTACATTCTCCAAAATCGCTTCCATAGAAGCATACGAACCTGCTAAGGAGGTCTTCGCAATACGACGCTCCAAAATTCCTTGTAACACACGTTTCACATCATTGATGAACTTGATATCTTCTATGCTCCAGGTACGTTCTTTTTCAAACTCATAAAAGCACAGATACATATCATTTCGCTCATTGATTTCAATCGGCTGGAACACACCTGCCATCAAATGATAACGGATAAAGAAGTTTTCCAAATCCTCTCGCATCATTGAATCCGAAGAAAGCATATATGGCTTTCCATCGAAAAACGGAAGCTTCGCCACTGGTTTCCCCTGAATCTTTTCACCCAAGCTCCACGTCTTTTCTGCGCTATATTCACATAAGGCATCTACTGTTTTTTCATCGTCTTTTATCTGAATCAAACAGCCACCCTGAATATCCAAAACCTCGCAAACCTCGCGAACCGCATGGTCCACAATCTGAGAAAACTCTTCCTCTGACTCCATCATACGCACGACTGTGGCCATTGCCTCGCTACGATGCAACTGTGTTTTATACTTTTCTTCCGCAGCCATTGCCTGCTCCATAGCCTCATGAGCAGAAATTTCATGTTCTTTGATGATAAATATCTGACGAGACAATGCTTCCAAAAAAGCCATAGAACGATAAAAATGGTTCTCCGTCGTTCTACAAACACAATCTGGCACCTGGATATCATCTGGAATCTTTTCTTCTATCACCGCAACCACTACCCAGATAATCGCAACTGAACCATTCACACGATTAATAATGGCACACTGCTTCAAAAAAGGCACATCCATATCGATTTCCACGATGGTTTCCACTTGGCTCATCGCAACAGCCTGAAATAGTCTTTCTCCAACATCTGCCGGACGATACTGATTCAAGAATGCTTGCTCTTCTTCACTTCCATAATGTGAAGTCAGCACATTCCGTTCGCGATCCACACATGCCAGATACACATCATTGGCTCTGCAAAAGTGTTTTTGTAATTTTTCTAGCAATTCTTTGTCTATGAGATTTTTTCTCATTGGTTTACCCCTTGTACCCCATAATTAATAAATAAAAATCATTCTTTGGCTGTAAACAGGTTTCCTGCAAAAGTGCAAACTCCTTCTGCAGACGTAGCTGTTTTTTCACAAAGCCAATCTCATTCGTATACATAATAATCACAGCATCTTTGGTCAAATGCGTCTTTGCTTTCTCAAAAAATGCACCATAAAACGCATCCATTTCCTGCTTACTTTTCATACCTCTTAACGGCATATTCGTCACGATTTCGTTAAACAAATACTCATGCTTGAAATCCATAAAATCACGATGAATATAGTTTACACGCATACCTGCTGCTTCGGTATTTTCTCTCGCATAAGCAATCGCTTCTCCATAGATATCCGTACCATACATTTCTCTGGCAGGCACCTTTTTGTTTCGCTCGATTAACATAGTCCCCACTCCACAAAATGGGTCCATAATCTGTGCATCTTCTTTCAAATAATCCTTCGCAAGCTCCATGATTAAAGCTGCAGTCGAAGGATGAATGGATGCTGCTATCGCATTCTTGCGATAATCAAAACGTGGATTCTTTATCGTCAAAAGACGCAAGCAAGGGAAGAATAAACCATCCTTGTTTGCAATCAAACGAAGCTCTACTTCATAATCGCTGGTAGAATTGATAAGCTGTCCCTTAGACAGGCTTTCCAGCTCTGTCGCAAGCTTTCTGGTAAATACACTACGTTTTTCCAAATCCATTGCGCTCTTACATTCGATACGGAAATAGTACTCACCATCCTCTTTATGAACACTGTTCAATAACTCAAGAATATTGCTATCCCAAATCGCTTTTGCAGCTTCCACTGGATTGTCTGACAAATAACCTTCGATGTTCAATGGAAATACCATTTCACGATAGGTACGAAGCTGCATCAGTTTCTCTAACTGCTCCGTTTCGACCAGCACTCCCAAAGGATGTACACTTGCAACACCACAATCAATCGTTCTGCGAATCGTTTCACGCTGCGTACGATTCGTAACCAAAAGCACCTTTACCTTTTTATCTTTGATATCCGGTGTGTGACGACGAATGCCTTCTTCGCGTATCACGAGCTTTCGAAGTGCTCGGATTTCTTCATCCACATGCTTTTTATTTTCTGGTTCAGGTTCTGTTTCCAACAGTTTTGCCAATGCTTCCTTCCATGCCGCAAGCTTGTCCCCTGTATCTAATTCTGCCAATGCCTGCAAATAAGATGCACGAACAAACAAGGTCTGTTCCGATACATAGGCTTCATACAATGCCTCTAATGCATTCTGATACACCAAATCGCCCAATAAAAGTGCGGCATTCTTTCGGGTCTTAGCATCCTCATGTTTGAGGAAGGATAAAAACAAGTCCTCTTGCTCCATCACCTGTTTCAGAACCATTGCCTTTTTATCCACTTCTTTTACCATCTGGCGAAGCGCACTCAAATTTGCTCTTATATTATTATGTTCTGTTAATTCCTTTAAAATCTTTTCCAAAAGAGTACCTCTTTCGTATTATTTTTTGACACCATTTTCGTCGATATACTTTTCTACATCCAATTTAAAATCTTCCCAGGCACTTTCGTGCTCTACGAAATACTTCGGACATATCTTTCCGGTAACATCATAATGACGTATGATGTCCTCTATCTTCAAATCATATTCTCCAACCAGCCATGCCACTAAATGAACCAGAGAATCGTATGTCTTCTCATTGAATCTCCCCGCATCATTATCGATACAGCATTCAATCGAAATTGTATCCGCATTTCGCTCATTGGAAGCATACGCAATTTCCTCCAAAGGGATACATTGGATAATCTCTCCAGATAAACCTATGATGTAATGACTGCTCGCCTTCGTAATTTTCGACTCCTTCAAGCCTTCGAAATAATTGCGGTTCTGCATGGCAGTCGTTCCTGGATTACCTGTATAATGCACAACAATGCCATTTACCTTTTCTAACTTCGTCCCCGGACGTGAATATTCATTCACTGTCAAAAGCTGAGGATTGACCACTGGAGCATCTTCTACTCTCTGCATCAGCACGCCTTCCTTGCTGGCTTCCTTTTCATTCGCTTTCGCCTTTAAAAAGATGGCTGCAATCGACAGAAAGCTAATTACCACTGCCGAACAAAGAGCCACATGCCACAAAAGCTTTCTTCTTCTCTGACGCCTTCTGGCACGAAGTCTTTCTTTTTTCAATTCATTTACTCGTTCAAAATTTTCCAATTTATGATTTGCAGCAACTATAATGAGGTGATACGTTCTCTCATTTCTATACCTGTTGGAGTCGCTGCAAGCCCTCCTGTTCCTGTTTCTCTTACGTTTTCTGGCATCGCTCTGCCGACTGCACGCATCGCATCAAATACTTCATCTGGTGGAATCTTACTAATCATGCCCGCCAACACCATATCGCAGGAGGTCAAAGCATTTACCGCACCTACGACATTACGTTTGACACATGGTACCTCTACCAAACCCGCTACCGGGTCGCAGGCAAGTCCCAATAAATTCTTCATCGCAATTGCTGCCGCGTGTGCGATACCACTTGCATCTGCACCATTCAAGTATGCAATCGCACCTGCTGCCATGGATGATGCAGAACCGATTTCCGCCTGACATCCACCTGCTGCACCTGCTAAAAATGCACGATGTGCAATGACACCACCGATACCCGCTGCGACAAACATCGCCTCTGTCATCTGCTCATCGGTATATCCTTTTTCTTCCTGTACCGTGATAAAAACGGCTGGAATAACACCACAGGAGCCCGCTGTTGGTGCTGCAACGATACGTTTCATACATGCATTGGATTCACCCATTTTAATGGCACGTTCAATCACACGTCCGATGAAATCACCGCAAACCAATTTGCCTGCAATTCTCGCATCGTGTACCTTTTTACCATCCGTACCAACCAAACCACTTCGTGACATAAGCGTATCTTCATAGGCCTTGTCCGATTCTTTCATAACTTCATACATGCGTTTCATTCTGTTGAAGGACTCTTCCTCTGAAATATCCAATTCCACACAGTCATCCTGCATGACTATTTTCCAAAATGGCAGATTTTTCTCTTTCTCTGCTACGATAATATCTTCCAATGATTTAAACATGATTTTCCTCTCCTACTTTAAGCTTAAGTATGTAACACGAACGATTCCATTTAATCCCTCTAATGCACCTACCACATCTTCTGGAACCTCTTTATCACATTCGATAACCATTACAGCATCTTCCCCTCTTCTGGAACGATACAACTGCATTGCACCGATATTGATATTCTCTTCTGCAAGGAAAGTCGTTACCTGCTGCACCTGTCCTGGAATATCCTTGTTGCGGATAACTAATGTAGGATGATCCCCGCCAAAACTTACGGCAAGTCCATCAATCTCTGTGATTTCGATACGTCCCCCACCAATCGAGCAGGCTACGATTTCACGATGTCTGCCATTCTTTCCATCTAATACCAGTTTCACACTGTTTGGATGCACATCTCCCAAATCAATTGGGAAAAATCCATACGCCATCTCTCGAATATCCGCTTCTGCATAACTACGTGGAATCCGTGCGTCGTCTACGGGCATCCCCATAAGCCCCGCCAACAACGCCTTATCTGTACCATGTCCTTTTCCTGTCAACTGGAACGAACCATGGAAATAAATCTTCGCAACCTTGATATCACTGCCTACGAGTTTTCTCGCCACATTCCCAATTCGCACTGCCCCCGCTGTGTGAGAACTGGATGGTCCAACCATAACTGGCCCAATAATATCGAATAAATTCATAAACCCCACCTTCACTTTCCACTGTGTCATGTAAAAGGGCACAGTTTTCCATAATCTATCAATTTATTGTACCACATTACAATATAATTATCACTAAAAAAATAAATGATTTCATTAAGAATTGAGACTTTCTATATACTACGAAATCAGCCTGCTATAATTTAGCAGGCTGATTTCATACTTTATGAGTGTCCCTCAATTCTTATTCAAATGTATTATCATAATCAATCTATTGATTGCCAATCTATCATATTGCCCAATCGTTCAAGGCGGTAGACACCATCTTTTTCAATCAAGATGTGGTAGAAATTACCAGGGGACCCTTGGGCTATGAATGAAATCAAGCCATCTTCTGTAACAGGTTCGCCCACATCTATAGCTTCCTGCATGGTTACTAAATCAGAGCCTTCGTATGCATAATATCCTTTCAAAAAAGTTATCAGCCACATATCTTCGGAAATTGGAACCAGCTCTTGTTCTGGTATTGCATAATCTGTGATTACATAAGAACGATAATCTGATTCTACCATTCTTGCTTGTATCATCTTCTCAATCATTTTGTACAAAGCATCGCTCTCATCTTCTCCTACACCAGCACGATAGAAAATCACATCACAGCTTGCAGGCACACCACAGCCTATGGCATTTGGACCATGGGTGCAATTATCAATTCTTTGCAGCTTACTTCCATCATATTCCGTATACCACTGAGAATAATCACTTGAAAGCTGTGTTTCAAACCAGCCCTTAACTACATCATAATTCGAAAAATACTCCCAATACAATGTCAGCTCCCATTTCTCAATTCCAACCTGAGAATATTCCATATCAACTGCATCATAAAACTCCTTTACTTGGTCATCTTCATTTCTTGCCCATACATAATCGTAATATGTATTTGCAGGAGTTTCCTCTTCTTCTGAAATGATATAGTCTGGAGTTGACACATCATAAGATACCAATATCATCGCATTCTCAATCCAAGGCTCAAATCCCGCTTTAAATTGCGGAACTACATCCTCTCTCCGTTGTCCCTCTTGCCAATACTCCCATCTAAATGGGTCACAACAAAAACTCACTTTATCACTCTGCACCACAACCATTTCAGTGTTTTCTAAACACATTACCGAGTAGGCATAATCTGCTAATCCCCACATTTCGTACATCTTCGAATATACAAGGTAATCCTTTCCATCTTTTTCGGATAATACAAAGGTGCCGTTTTCGGAGTGTGAACTTGCCGCAACATCACTAGTATATACAGGTTCCGAATCATACATCTTATCTTTATTGCCCGTAAACACCTTAATATAGGCTCCATTATGAGCCACATCCAACACAGCCCGGCCTTCTTCTGCCACGGTCATGACTTTTACCAAATCATCGTATCCATCATGATTCAAATCCGCCGTAGTTTCATAGATACATTGTTCGTACTTTTTCTGCGCACTTTGATCCGATTCCGTAATAGGCACCTTCCCTTTTTCATTTACCGTATCCACGATGTAATGCCAAAGCTCTGGACTGTCGATAATCAAAGACTTACCACCTGGGGCGAATTTCGGCATTTTGGTAGAACCACCATAAAGAACAGTTCCATCCTCTAAACATTTCAGAATCACTTCATCTCCACCACTTAAGAAATAAAGGTGATATTCTTCATATTCACCCACCGTCTGCTTTCTACGATAACAATCTTCTTCTGGAATTGCACGCAACAACTCACATAACTTTCCAAATTCTTCCTGAGTTGGATAATAATATAATTCCGTAGGCGCAAGTCCTTTGTTTATTCTAAAATGTTGAAATTGTGCACTATTTATCGTATCCGCCCATTCCGAGAAACTCGCATACTCTTGCTTTGCTCCTGTAAAGGTCCATGCGATTACCGCTTGGAAAATAAATACCAACAAAACAATTGTAATTACCGCCATCTTTGGTTTCTTGGCAATCAAGGCGATACGTTCTTTGATACTCTTTCCACTACCTGTCATGGTGGTAGCTGTAATTAAAACAGCCGGTCGTTTTTCACAGGTTAAACCAATCAGTGTACGCCCATAAGCTGCTCGCTCTGTTTCTCCTAAGCGTTCAATCGTAGCTTCATCACATGCCAGTTCTGCATCATTACGAGAAAGAAATGCTGCACACCAAACCAATGGATTGTACCAATGAAGTATCAGACAAATCACCCGCACCGTCGACCACAAAAAATCATAGTGACGATAATGTGTGCTCTCATGCTCCAATACATGACGCAGACACGCCTTATTATCCATAACTTCTTTGGTTACATAAACCGAAGGCTCAATCCACCCGTATAAGCAAGGAGTCTCTACGACCTCCGTCTGATATACTGGAATTATATTTGCCACATAAGGCGACTTAAATCCTAAGCCTGTATCCTCTAAAACCTCGCCAACCACACCAAGGTATACCCTGCTTTTTTTCAATTTCCAGAAAAACTGCAAATTCGTTGCAACGAACCAAAGTCCCAGCACTACCATCCCTGCAATCCAAATCATCTGCAGGATTTCTTCTGGCGTATATCCGCCACGCATGGTATCTAGCACTTCATCCTCTATCGTTTCCGATAGGTCCGCCTCTGGAATCTGATTGATATCGATGCCCTGCTCATAATATTTATCTGCAACACTATCAAAAGCTTCCTCATAACTCATATTAGGAAGTGGTGCCTGCACAAACTCTTCCATCTGCTGACCTTCTACCGTATCTGCGGCAGAATCCAGCCAGTTGCCGATACTCATTGCTGTTTCCCCGAACGAAAACGGATACAACAAACGAATCAACACCAGAAGCCACAAACCATACTGCAAACGCAGGCTGATTTTTCCCTTTAACACAAAACGAAGTGCTATCACAATCAAAATAAGTAGCGAAGAGGTAATTATCCAATTCAACATAATCAGTTCCCTCCTTCCATATCTTTTAGCATCGCATACAACTCATCAATCTCAGCCTTCGAAAGCGCCTGCTTTTTCGTTATCGCAGAAAGCATCAGGCTGATGCTGCCATTGTATACGCGTTCCAGAAAATCCTCCGTTTCCTGTAATGCCGCATCCTCACGGCTTACGATTGGGTGGAACAATTTTTTCTTACCTTTGCTGTCACTTGCTATTGCGCTCTTTTCCTCCAAACGTCGCAGAAGTGTCAGCGTCGTACTACGATTCCAGCCCATACGTTTTTCTAACAGTTCCGTTGCTTCACGTCCTGTCATGCAACCATTTTCCCACAAGCATTCCATCACATTCCATTCTGCACTTGTAAGATTGATATGGTTATTTTCCATATTGTTCCTCCCCCTTTTCACAATCTGTTTACTTCTGTAAACAAATTATAGCACCTAGTGTTTACATTTGTCAACACTAGGTGCTATTCCCCTTATCTCATCTTATTCCATACAAATAAAATTCCATATATCACAGGCTGATGCAGCATGTAAATAATTAAAGAATTACGCCCTACCCAGCCCAATGGCTGGCAAATGGACTTTGCCATGATTTCTTTCGTCGTTGTCTTTCCTCGTCCCGCTTTTCCCTTGAACACGACACTATAGGTAAAATATCCTACTGCATACATAAAAAACCAAGGAAGCAGTGAAAAGTAATCCGTCGACCAAAAGCCTAACTGCGTAAAGCCAAGATATGTTCCAAATAAACTACTGTACAACACATCTGGCAATTCAACCATTTTCATGCCCGCGAAACCCAAGTATCCATCATTCACTGGATACACAAATAAGAAAATCACAAAGCTTGCAATCGCCCCCAGCCAAGGGTTGATTTTCTGGAACACTTTGTGGCATGGAATCATCAAAAGCATACACGAACCAAGCAAAGTCAGCACCCCAAAAATCACGCGAGAATCCGGCATAAAGATAAGCGTCACCACCGTAATCAAAAGACCTGCACCAAATACTTCCAGTCCTCGTTTTAAGTTATGCTTGCTCATCTGCCAGCAAAATCCAGAGATAAAAATAAAACTCCAGCATCCCCACTGCTGCCAGATATGTGCAAAATCTGAACGAAACCACTGCCAGTTTTGCCCAAATATATATACCAAATCCCAAATTCCGTGATAAATAATCATATTCACAATCCAAAAGCCACGATATTCATCGATCAAATGTAGTCTCTTTGTTTTCATGCTTTATCCTCTTTTCTTTTCATAAGAATTATATTATCATTGAACTGTGACAAAGTCACATTCTTTTTCCAAATTTATGATATACTATATTTTGTAAACAAGATGTGTTATGATACTTTTAAATCACACATACGAATTTGATTATAAAAAAGGAGAATAAATTATGGCAGAAGTAATTTTAACAAAACAGAATTTTGAAGCAGAAGTATTAAATAGTGATATTCCAGTATTGGTAGATTTCTGGGCGAGCTGGTGTGGACCATGCATGATGCTCTCTCCAGTAATTGCAGAACTTGCAGAAGAATTGGAAGGCAAAGTGAAGGTTGGAAAAGTGAATGTAGATGAACAGAACGAACTCGCTATGGAGTATCGTGTTGCCAGCATTCCTACTCTTTTACTCTTCAAGAATGGCAAATTAGAAAAGACTTCCGTTGGTTTCATGCCAAAGCAGGAAATCATCGCAAACCTCGGATTAAATTAGACATGCAAAAATGCTCAGGAAATTAATTTCCTGAGCATTTGTTTTATTCCTCACTGATTCTATAACCTACACCAAGCTCATTGATAATATATTTATTATCCCCTGGTTTGGAACCAAGTTTTTTGCGAATATTCGCCATATTTACCTGAAGCTTTTTTACACCGCCGTCGTCAGTTGGTCCCCATATTTTGCGGATGATTGCCGCATAAGTAAGTACCTTCCCTGGATTCTGCGAAAGAATTTCTAAAATATTGTATTCGGTTCTCGTTAATCGAATTTCTTCACCTGCAATATATACCAAACGTCTTGCATAATCGATTTCCATGTCATGCAAACGGAATTTTCCATCCAATACACTTTCAATTTCAGAAGAACGTCTGTTACGAAGTGCAGCACGCACTCTTGCCAAAAGCTCTGCATTTCCAAATGGTTTGGTAATATAGTCATTCGCCCCCAAATCCAAAGCCAAAACCTTATCATTTTCATCACTACGAGCAGAAACGACAAGAATTGGAGTTGCATCTGTCTTGCGAACCTCTTTGATGTATTCGAGACCGTCTCTATCTGGAAGTCCTAGATCTAAAATAACCAAATCTGGTACATAGGATAATGTCATCATAATCGCATCTCGACAGGTTCCTACGGACACAACCTGAAATCCGTTTGTAGTCAAACTTGTTTCTAATAAATTACAAATATTCGCTTCATCTTCAATTACCAATATCTTATATTTATTATTACTCATCCTCTTCCTCCATTTCTAAAGAAAAACCAAATACAGCACCACCTTCTGGTCTGTTTTTTGCATATATTTCTCCACCATGGGCTTTGATAATGGTAGAACAAACAGATAGACCAATTCCCATATTATTACGTGTACCATCTGTTGGTGTATTTTCTCTTTCGATATAGCCACTAAATATCTTAGCTAGTTTTTCCTCTGGAATACCACAGCCATTATCTAGCACCTCGAAAATCGCTTTGTTTTCTTCTTCCCTCACAACTAATTGCAACTCTGTCATACCTTCCGCGTGAATCAATGCATTTTCCAAAATATTAATCAAGACCTGTTCGATCAGCATTGGATCCATTGGGATACTAATAAACTCATCCGGAATTTCAACCTTCACCTCTTGTTCTGGATAATGCTTGTTAAACTTCACAATAACTGCATCGATTAACTCATCCAAAACGGTTGGCTCTTTTGCAACATGTGCAACTCCATCATCAATTCGTGTTACGGACAGGAGATTTTCCACCATACGAATCAGCCACTGGGAGTCCTCGTGAATCTCTTTTAAGAGCTTCACCTGTCGTTCTTTACTAAGCGAATCATAATTTTCCAAGATAACCGAAGTTGAACCATAAATGGATGTCAACGGGGTACGCAAATCATGCGAAACAGCACGAAGCAGATTGCCTCGCATTCGCTCCTTCTCGCTTTCTGCTTTGATTTTTTCCTGTTGCTTAATCTGCGTTGTTAGTGTACTTGTCATAATGGCAATCACGAGCATAACCAATGCCGCAAACATATTCACAGGTGTAATAAAGTCAATTTCAAAATATGGTGCCGTAAACGTAAAGTTTACCAGCATAACGCCTATCAAGGATGCTACTACACCCCAAACATAGCCCTCTGTTCGTAAGGACACGAAGAACACCCCCAACACGAACAACGTTGGAACCAGTGTATCCGTATCAAATACGAACTGCATATAATAACTAAGGAAGTAGGTCAGTACAAGTATAAACACCGTAAAGAACAAATCCTTTATAATCTGCTTATATTTTGCCATAGCTACTTCCTCCAAATTTACTAAAATATGGGTATGATTTATATAAAAATAACCATACCCATATTACTATACCTATGATTTTTTTCTTCGTCAACGGAGTTAAACACTTCTTTACTGCTTCTTAACCGACTATTTTATCTCAAATTCAACCGCAAGCGCGTAGTTTCTGCCAACACCTTCTTTATCCCATTCTTGCCACACTTCCTGCACAAATCGGTAACGTCCTTTCGGCAACCGTCCCAATCCTGCCCAGCCATAGGTTTTCTGTTGTGGTGCTTTATTGGAAACAATGTATGCAATATCGGGGTAAGTCAGATTATTAGCTTTCGGTATAAGTCTATACCATCCATCCTCCCGCCAAATCTCAAATTGATGATAAGTCCCATATCGCATTGAGGTTTCTCCTGTATAAGCATATTCAACAGTAATGGTTTTTTCCTTTTGGGAAAGCTCAACCATTTTCAGGGTCCCCATCGGGAAATCATTCACAACATTGTAGTCTGACTTTTCGCCAATTTCTGGAGCTGTCAAAATCAGATATCCTGCAATAACTGCTAAGCCAAGCACTACTATCAGAATGCCTAATATCCACTTTTTCTTCACACTAATTCCCCCCTCCGCAAAAAATGAAACTATTCTACCGAATTTACCACACCGATAAACATTGGCTGATTGTTTTCGCAATCAATTATCATATACAGGAATGGGCGGTCTAACCGAACTTCATGGCTTTCATCATAAAATCCCATGCCTTCGTCTGCCGCTTCAACAACCGTGGCTGCACCAGCCTTAGTACCTACTGGGGATACCTCGATGAATGTTTTATGCAAGACTCTAGTAATATAAACATTCCCCCTGGTCGAAGTCACCATGTTAGAAAAATCCGCCTTGCTTTCATCAAACGCATCCATCATTCCCATCTCTTTTAACAACGCACTCATCTCCACCTTGTATTCGTACGAAAATTGTGGGATGTATGCATTTACCATAGCATTCTGCGGATTAGAAAGCAAGCTCTGTAACTGTTCTCCAGATAAAGACTTCACATATTCCGCAATCGATATCCCTTCGTTTGGAAGCAACGCTACAAATGCATAATTTCTGTCCTTGTAATACTTGATAAAGCCTTTTGCCATCTCATCCGTCAAGTACAAACTCTCGTCTGAGTGCATCATATCTACCGTTTGCTTTTTTCCAGCAGCCGTGGTAAACTCCGCATTTTTCCAAATCTGGATGCTATCATATTTCTCTTCCCACTCGGCCTCAAACACTAATGCATTGATGAGATACATGACCGCATCTGGCGGAATCTTGTCTAAGATGTTCGGAATCATACCATCTGTCTTCTTCGACACCCAATCATTGATACTAAGTAATGTAGCACTATTGAAAGCTGTTTCATAGAGTTCTGCCCCATAAAACTCTTCATTAAACTGTAAAAATGCTTCATTCACGGTAACACGCTCATCATTCGTAAACCAGATGGAATTCGCCATTTTCACTTCATCGGAAAGTTTTTCTAAACACTTATTATTGTAAACATGTAAGTTCGCTCTAGAAACGCCAAACATCGTTTCCATCTGAGATAACGTTTCTCCCTCTGCTCCAAAAGAGGTCATTCCTAAGGCACTCAGTACAGAGACCGGAGAAATCAAGATATTCGTATCCGATTCGCCCCATACAGAAATATTCTCTTCCAGCAATCGCAAGGAAAAATCCGCTAATGCGGTATTTGTCGCTTCTTCGTCGTATCCATCAAATGCAATCACCGAATTATCAAAGCAATATTTCTCTAGGGTTCTATCATTCTCATATAAACTCTTAGTTGCACTATCCTTCTGCCCTTTTAATGGCAGGTCTTTTCCAAACCCATGATTACAGGCGGCAAGGGAAAAGGCTAGACAAAGCACAAGACCAAGTGCAATCATTCGCTTGTTTAAAAAGCACTTCTTCATAGTACGTACCCCCTCACTATAACTATTCACTTGTTTTCAAAATATCTACTACAGCTTCATAAATTTTTTCATCAATCTTTACGCACACCTGATCCAATCCATAATAGGAAACGTAGCCATCCCTGAGTAGCAGGAAATGTAGCGGAACATCTTCTTTTGTTGTGATATAGAGATGATATACTGCTTCCGCCTTTGCATTTGTGGAAATATTCTTTTTCAAGACAAATTTATTTTCACCATAGGAAGCCAAGAATTTGTCAAAAATTTCCCTATGTTCGTCTGAGATAGTCGTTGGTTCTTGCTTTGTTTGATACTGTTTTTCCCACTCTTCTCCTGTCAAATAAGAAACCTGCTTAAATTCTTCCTCCATACCCAATCGGTCTGCCAGCAGCTCCCAGCCTCTACCTAATGTAATGCCATTATTATGCACAAAGGTTTCTACAACTCCATCTTCATACACGGTACAAAGCATGAATTCTGGATTTATCCCTTTTACTTCATAAAATTCTGCTTCAATGCTTCCAGCGAATTCTACGTAGCCATCTTTCGATGTCCACTCATCAATCAGCCCAGTGGAAGTGCACACATAATCACCAACTACATCCTTCGTCATATAATCACAGGTCTGCACATAGCATCGGCCTTCATAAATAAAGAACCCTATCATATCACTGGCTAGACCATTTTCTTTTTTTAAATTTACATTTAATGCAGGAATTGTAATTGCACTTTCTTCCGCCTCTGCATCTATACCATCTGAAATGTTGCCATCAAGCAGGTCTTTTACTTCCTCATTCTCCATATCCTCGTCTGCATCATTTTTCAGCCCCGCCTCTGCATCTTTTGATTCTACATTCACAAACCCTATACTAAAGATGTCTTTTTCCAAACCTAAATTCCACACTGCTCCGGCGACAAAAAAAACACATACACTTGCCGCTAATGCCGTCCATTTTTTCCAAGAATATATTTTCTTAGGTATTTCTTTTTCTACTACACCACCACGCAGCTCTTCTACTTCTTCTATCAACGCATCATCCAAAAGATTCAAGGCGTCATGGATGATTTCACTTCTATTTTCCTCTCTCATATATAGTATCCCTCCTGTTCCAGATAGGTTTTTAAACCACATCTCGTACGGTACAGCATGCTCTTCGCCTTCGATTCACTCATGCCACAATACTTCGCCACATCCTTCAGTGAATCCAAGAAGAAATATCTACCAATAAACAGTGCTCTTGCTTCAGCAGAAATAGTTTTTAAATAGCCATTGATTGCTTTCGCCAATTCCTCTGCTTCGAGCTGTTCGTCCGTAGTGCGACCGTTCGAAACCACATCGTCCAATTCCGATAGAGAAAATGTGTATTCGGACGGAATACGCTTGTCCCTACTCTTTTTACGCAGAACATCAATCGCTACTCGACGCGTAATTTTCGCCAAAAAAGTAGACAATACACTTGGTCTATGTGGAGGCATAGACTTCCATGCGTACATATATGTATCATTGACCGTCTCCAGACTGTCTTCCATATCCGTCAAAATATTATATGCGATTTTCGTAAGATATCTGCCATACTTGGACTGCGTTTCCGCTACCGCAGACTCATCCCTGTTCCAATACAGCTCCACAATTCTCTCATCCGTCATGGACATTTCTCCTCTTTCACTATAGGTCCCTATACCATATATCTCGTTAAATTATGGGGATGGTTTTATTTTTTTTAAATCATCTAGTAATTCTGGTGTTGCTGCATTTGAACTAGAAATAACACTTCTTCCCAGCTTTGCTTCTAACTCTTTTCTCGCATTACCTGCAATTTCTTCTAATCTGTCTTTACCAACCTTTGCCAACCATAGTTTAAATGGTTCTGCTTTTTTTGATGGAATAGATTGGATAATTCGAAGAAGTTCTTCTGCATTTGCGACATCTGTTAAATAGCTTTTTCCGTCCTTAGGTGATTTTAATTTCAGTTGGTTACAATTTGTAACCAACTCATTGCCTTCTTTTATCATCCTGTGTTTTGTTACTTTCCAATAATTTTTGGCAGCATTGTAATCCACTGCATCTGTAAGCGCCCCAACTACATCCACAATCGAAAAATACCATTCTTCATTTTCAGCATCCCATACTGATCTAATTTCTTGATTTTCAAATAATAGTAATTTTTTGTTATTTATCTCTGACATGTTCACCCCTACCTTCCTTTATCTCCATCAATTCCTCGTACTTTAACATATACGCCAATAACCTTGGCACATACTCTGGCGGCGTACGTCTTCCAGCCTCCCAGTCTTCAAGTGTACGAATCGGAATTCCAGTATACTCTGAAAATTCCCTTCTATTCATTCCTATACTTCCCCTAAGTTCTTTAATTCTATTTGCTGCATTCATATAATACACCCCAACTTATTTTTCTACATTATAACACATACAGGTAAGTAACGCAATGCGTGGTTTGTGTGAATTCAATATAAAAGGAGTGGCCTAAGCCACTCCCATCATTTTTAATATCCAATACCCTAACCCCAGCACCCAGCTAGAGAAAATCCCATACAAAATCACTGGTCCAGCAATTCGGAATATCTGACAGCCTATACCAAACACCTGTCCCTCCCATTCTGTCAAGCATAGTACAAAAATATATATTCAGAAAACTGAAAGTTTCAAGTGTTAGACAAATTGGAATTTGACGCTCCATCAGTCGAGTAGACTAATGCCTCACAACATTAGCCCCTCACAGAACCGCACGTGCGGCTTTCCCACATACGGCTCCTCATAACAACATTCTTTTCTAGAATAACTTAACATATATCTTTGGCTTTGCTAACGGATACACTTTCAACATCTCAATATAGCCATCCCATGTATAACTCTGTTTGTGGCTTCTTCGATTAAGAACCTTAAATAAATATCGTTGTACAAAATGTAGAAATGCTCCTACTTAAATGAATTGAATTATAATTTTACTGTACACAATTTCTACTCGTCCCAACTAAAATTTTCTTTTCCAGCCCCTAATTCAAAATGATATTTCACAAGTCCAATATCAGCACCACTAAAGATACTTTCTTTGTTTGCAGTGATTACTACCTTGCTTCCTACCCCCCTTATAGTGAACTCCTGCTTATTAAGTGCAGTAGGGGCTAACAGTGCTGCATTCACTCCATCTATAAACCATGCTGGAATTTCACCTATATAACTTGCCACATCTTCATATGTTTTTGATTTGTGTGGAACTCCTTGTGTTGCACCATATCCTACACCTATTACACCAATAACTTTTTTACCATTTGATTTTTTATTTAACTTTCCTCTGTTGAATGTTCCTCCAACCCACCATGTATTGAGTCCAAGTGTCTGAGCATAAAGCATTATATCCGCACCACACTTACCAAGATTTTCATCCAATTCTGGTGTGTCATTTCCTTGTAGCACAAAGAAATTTTGAACACCCTTGGCTAAAATCAATTTGATTAGAGAATTAAAAGCCGATGTATCATTTATTCTAAGTTCTACTGCAACACCATACTTTTCATTATTCTCTTTCACACGCGTATTCAATTTCTGGACAATATCTTCTGGCATTGACTTATCCAGATACTTACGTACCATATGCCTTGCTTTCATTGCTTCTCTTAAATCCATATCTAAAACCTCCTAAAACAGTTTTTTAAAAAGAATCCCCCAGCTTTATATTTAGCTGGGAGATTCTTAGGGAAATATAGGAACTACTTCTTAAGTGATTTTCTGTATTCTTTATATCCCATATATTCTTCTGTTTTACTAAACTGTACTCTACGAACAATATAGATTACTAAGCAAGCAAGGAATGCGACTACACAAATTGTACGAATTGTTTCAATTGTTGTAATAATCTGTGCATCTTTTGCTTTTACAGTTGTTTCTGGACCAACATTGTTCATAGCAAGAGAATTTGCTACCGTATAAAGGTTACGATGTGCTGCTTCTCTCATAGCATTTACTGCTACTGGATCATTTGCATATTCAAGAAGGTCATCTACCTTGCCATTCATCATATCATCATAAGCAGAACTTCCTGCCATAACACCACTAATAGCATCCATATGATTTCTACAGTTATCTGAAATAATCATACCTTCGCAACCCCATTCGTTACGGAGAATTCCTGTGATTAAGCCATAGTCAGAGCCTGACCATGTAGTACCCCATCTTGTGTATGAAGTCATAACACCTGATGCATTTTCATCTTCAAATGCATTCTGGAATGCTTTTAAGTAAATTTCACGAATTGCCTGTTCGTTTGCCCAAATAGAAATACCTACACGTTCATTTTCATGATCATTAAGTGCAAAGTGTTTGATAACTACTTTTACACCATATTCTTCGATACCACGAACTTCGTACTGTGTCATGATGTTAGAAAGGAATCCATCTTCTGAGAAATATTCAAAGTTTCTTCCTGAGTAAGCAGTTCTGTGAATATTGCTACCTGGTCCGTAAAGAACCGCGTAACCATTGTCCACACAGTCATTACCTACTACCTTGCCTACTTCGTAAACAAGTTCTTTATTAAATGTAGCTGCCATTACATCTTCTGATGTTAATGGAACCGTATCAATCTTCGCACCGAATTTAAATAATGAAGCGGTTAATCCCTGTGGACCATTTTCATCACGAGAACCCGGTGCATCTACAGATTCGATTGGCATCGTCCAATGGAACGCATCACCGATGAGTGTAGCCATTTCTTCTACAGACATCTGGTCAAGTAATGCTTCCCACTTAGGATCGTTGTAATCAAGTCCCATCATGTCATAAAGTTTTAATCCATTATCTGCACCCGTTGTTGGCATTTCCATTGCATCATAATCTTCGCTATGATAAATCAGTGCATCTAAGTCAGCAATCATCTGTTCTGTTAAGTTGACTTTGATAATGTCTGTAGGATATGTTCCTGCCCAATCATTTCTAGAAAGGTATGTTACATTTACATTGTCATCACCTTCGTAGTAATTTAAGTCAGTATCAGCTACCTGATTTGTAATCGCTGTTCCATTGTCTGAAACTGCATATGTTTCTGCATCGAATTTGTCGTTTACATATTTATATGTAAATGCTACATTTCCATCTGCATCCATTGCAGAGTTTGCTGTAGTATAACCTTTTGCTGCTAAGATGTTATTTACCGCATTATGAGCATCTGTTGCTACTGTTAAGTAATAGTCGCCATCCTCTAAAATGTATGTGCCTTTGCCATTTGCATCATAAGAAGCCAATTCTTTTCTTTCTACTTCTATGGTTACTACTTCTGATTGTCCTTTTTCAAGGATATTCGTTTTTCCAAAACCAACTAACTGTACAGACGCCTTTTCTACACCATTTTCGATATCATACTGCGTGTATGGAGACTGACCATAAATCTGAACAGTTTCTTTACCTGCCATATCACCTGTATTTGTTACTTTTACAGATACTTCAAACACATCTTTTTCTGCATTGAAATTTACAGTGTAATCACTGTATTCAAATGTTGTATAAGATAAACCATAACCAAATGGAAACGCTACATCTGCATGATAGTCATATCCTGCGGTATTTCCTTTGCCCATTACTACGTCTTCGTATCTGGTCTCGTAATATTTATAACCTACATAGATACCTTCCTGGTAAATCATATAAGTATCTGCTGTATCAGGAAGTCCGCTTTCTTCCCAGCCACCATATACAGTTGGTGTAAAGTTTACCATTGCTGGAGCAGAATAGTTGTCATAGCAATATGTAACAACCAAACTACCCGATGGATTTACATCGCCTGCTAAAATATCAGTAACAGCATTGAGACCTGTACCTACGCCACCAATCCAAAGGACTGAATCCACGCCATAAGGATTTCCCTGTAAGAAGTCCATTTCAAGAGCATTCGATGTATTTACTAAAACAATGATTTTCTTAAATACACCTGCATCTTTTAATGCCTTTACATTTTCCATCATCTCTTTTTCTACATCATCCAATTCTAAGTAATTGAATTTTGTAAACTGTAAGTCATCATCTTCCCCACCTACACGTGAGATTACTACAACAGCTGCATCACCATATTCAGCAAAAGAATCTTTCACTTCATCTGTGTATACAGACCAAGGCACTTCTGCGATAGTTGTTTCTGCTGATGAGAAGAGACTTGCTTCTACACGTACATATTCGCTAGCTTCACCTTCAGCATAAAAGTTCCAAAGTGTTTCATTTACTTCGAAACCTGATTTTTCTGCTGCCTGTTTTAAATTATCACAAGCTGAAGCATCAATATTTGCAGAACCTGTTCCACCATACACTACATTTACAGAACTACTTGAAAACAAACTAATTTTGTTTCCTTTTTCCAAAGGCAACGCATTATTTTCATTTACAAGAAGTGTTGCACCTTCTGCTTCGGTACGATATACCACTTCTTCCCCTGCCGCCAAACGTTCTTCTGTAGTAGCATAATCTCCATCAAAATAGATGGCGTTTTCATCTGGATTTTCTAATTCCCAGAATGTGTCCCCAGTAATGATTGCAAAGGTATTGTCTGCCATATTTGCAATAAAACATACCAACACCATGATTACCATGAGAAATGCAAAAATTGGTGAAAGTGCTTTCCAAGGCTGTACATATTTTCTTTTAGCCTTTTTGTAAGCTTTCTTTCTGGTTTTCATTTCAACTTTTAAAGCCTTCTTGTCTTCCATCTTTTTCCTCCTCTGTTCCCTTTATTACATCACGACAAACGCACAGTTACCTGGTTTTAACTCAACACTACCAGCACGAATTGTACGTCCCTTTAGCTCTGGTAATGCATCATTTTCTCCAAGCACAAGTGGTTCATCGTTTAAGTACATAACTGTAGAACGCATATTACCATTTCCGCTTAATACATATAGTTCTGCGTCCTGTTCCAATTCTACAATAGTCGTATCTGTCCAAGAATTGTTGATTACTAAATATACCTTTTTGTCTGCATCTGACTTATGATTATGTGCATACACATGTGCACCTTCCACCACTGGAATTCCTGTATCAAATACAGTAGTTCCCATCAAAGTATTCCACAGTAAAACTGCAAAGTAGTTTGGTCTAGGTTCAAAGGTTCCATGCTTTAAGAATCCATAATCCGAAGATGCCAATGTGTTATGGAATATAACACCCTTAGTCACAGCTGCAAATCCACCAAGCTCATTTAAAGTGCGAACAACATCCAAATAAGTAGATGCCCATGTACATCCACCCGCTCCTGCATCACCAGCTTCTGTCACCCAGATTTCTCCTCCTGGACAGTATGTGTCGACCACTGGCAACGTACAGCGTGCTGCCTCAACAGGGGTCGCTAAATATGCTTCTGACATCGCTTTGTCTGCTCCCCAATGCATATGTGGAACCATCTGTGCCATACGTTCTGAAATGCCGTTATAGCAATGATAACTAAATACATCGAGTGGTTCTTTTGTGCCATCCATCAGCATCTCTGTGGTACAAAGATTAAACATAGATGCAATGCCGCCTGCTTTTTCTTTATTGTCTTCTGCTGTACCAGAGTTTCCGCATGGCCCTACTAGCAAACATTCTGGATAGTTTGCACGTACCCATGCAAAAAAGATATCCTGATCTCTTGCATACGCTGGAGCATCGTATCCCTTTGGACCACCACTGGTTGCCATCATATTTGGCTCATTCATAAACTCTGCAGCCAAGATTGGAACACCATATTCTTTACTAAAAGAAAATAGCTTCTCTGCTTCAACCTGTGTCCATGGCTCATCCGTACTATGAATACCGTCACAGTTAGATACCGAAACCATAAGTTTTCCGTCTACTGCTTTTACAAATTCTAAAACTCCAATCCACTGGTCTTTGGTCAGGACATTGTCAAATCCTTCTGGTGCTACTCCATTTGTAGTTCCATCAAAATCGTAATATGTCTTAGTTGCCCAAGTGCCTGATACACGAACCCACGCTGGTCCAAATGCTTTTGCCAGTTTTCGAATTCTTTCATTGTACAAATCTACAGGTGGATATACCTGCATCATACCTTTTTGAATTTCCATGAAATCACCACTGCTCAAGTCCAAAACAAATGGTTCTGTTCCCGCAATCTGTGCTTCTGTGTAACCTTTCCAAAAAGTTCCGCCCGTTACTTCCGCAAACTCTACGTTATAAGACATCATCATAGGATTGCCTTCATGTAGCTCTTTTAAGTTTGTTGTACTAAGTGTAATCTTCATCCTTCTCCCTTTCCTTTCAATATTCAATTAGAAAACGCAATAGTTAAGTACTTAACTATTATATTACATATAATACTATCTCCCAAACATATAGTCAAGCACTTAACTATTAAACTGCTATCTATTCGTATACATAAAAAAACTGCCACATTTCTGTGACAGTTTCTTCTTTTAGGACTATTCTTCATCTATGTCTTGTTCTCCCATAGCATCAGCCATCTTGTTAATCATCGCTATGAAATGGGATATATCTGTTTCTCCTATTCCTTGAATAACCTTTTCAAATCTATCGAAAAACTCCTGATTTTTCTTTTGGTAAACTTCTTGCCCCGCTTCCGTTAGAACAACAATGATATTACGACGATTATTCACATCGACCTCTCTCGTAAGATAACCCCTTTTCTCAAGCGAATTTAACATTTGAGATACCGCAGCTTTACTTACCGAAAGATACTCTCTTACTTCTGTTAGTGCCATTGGATTATATGATTCTTTCGTATTCTCTGCAACCTCACGCATAAGAATAAACTCAGACATTGTAATATTGGCATTATCTAAGTCACGTCCCAAGCCACGATTCATCATTTTCTTCAATCGAAACATTGCCTGTACCAATTCGTTCTGTATCTCTTTTGACATATATATCCTACCTCAATAATTAATTACTTAACAGTTATAAATATAAAACATAGTCATAAAATTTGCAAGGACAGAACCTATCATTAACGCTTAATCAAAAATCTCTTTCATAATACCATTCTCCATATCATCAATACTGTAAATCGTATCCATGACCTCGAATGTTTCTCTTAAATTTCCTCTTGCACTCTTCCAACCAATTCCATCTGTAAACTACACAAATGTAAATCCATCTATCGTATCTGCTTCCTGTGAAAGCATCTTGTAGCTTCTTGCAGTTTCATTAAGTTTAGAGCCACCACCACTATAAAAGTTTGTTTCTATGCCATAAATCATTTTATCTGTCTTAATTACAAAATCAAACCTCTTAGCAGCCTTTATCTGCTAAAGTATTTTGGATTGAATCCTTCGACCTGAATCGTTGTCATTAATTCCTTAAATTCTTCTACATCAAAGTCATCCTCCATACAGAACACTTCGTAATCAACACCAAGGTATGATAAAAACAATCCTGTTTCCTTGTATCCGTTACGCAGATAAAAATTTCTTCGTTTCTTTCTTTGTTCATAATTATCCGCCTTTTCATCCAGCATTTCAAAATCAACAACTTGCTTTTTCTCTGGATATGCTTCTTTCAATGCTTCGATTGCGTAACTCCCGTATCCTTTAGAACGGCGAGATGAATCAATAGCGAGGAAAAATAAGTATGTCAAATTTTTATGTGTCTGCACAACCATAAAGCCTACAAATTGTTCGTCATCTGTCAATAGCAGAAAATCAAAATTGTTTGCTTTTGACATTCTTACTAACTCTATCGGTGCAAGATATTCCTCTGGAGGGAATGCTTCTTTCGCAAGATTATTGATTTCACTCCAAAATCGGTTGTGTTCTGTAATATATTCTGTTTTTAATTTCATATTGTCCTCCAAATCTATTACTTCAATATTGGGATGACAATACTACCATTCTTCACTTCTTCCTAAAAACATAATCGTTTCACCAACTTCAAATTTTCTTCTCATAATTCAAGTGAGGTACATTTTATCCCCTCTTGAATAATGTAATTATACATTATCACAACTTGAAAAACTTCCAGATTTTTCTATTATCTTCTTATCTTGAGATTTTGTTCTGCGTTCTAATTTTTTAATATCTTCAGCAGGGGGAAGCTCTTCTGGCTTAATACCTCGTTCTCCAAGCATTTTTCTTATTTCTGTATTATTTTGAATATGTTCGCCAGTAATTGCAGGCTCACCATATAAATCTTTATTTTCAACATTATAATTTGTCATTTCAGTCGCTAGATTTTTTGCAGCTATTGTTAAGGTTGGTAGAAAATCTGCTAATGGTCGGTTATCTTTGACACATAGTCTTGCCTTCATTTCCTTTGTAGTGTATCCTCCAAATAATGCTTGATCACCTCGTGACCTTATTCTTGCAAAGCCTTCATCATCTACACCGCGTTCATATATATTCTGAGATAATCTCTTTTCAGACTCTTTTAATCTGTTTCTTACTTGGTTTCTCTCTATGTACGCAATTCTTTCTTCAATCAATTCTTGCTTACGCGTCTGAACAGCAAAGTAACTCTGCGCAAAAGCAATTTCTCCTTTTGAAGTATCACCATTCATTGCGATAAGATAGCAGGCATATCGAGTAAGCATATAATCATTAACTTCTCTATTAGCTCCACTTCCAATCATAACCATTTTGTTGACCTCAACAAAATGGTCACCGCTCGATATATTTGAGGTTTCACATGAAATAATAGCTCGCTTTATTGCCTTCTCGAAATTACGCCATTCTGTATAGCCTAACAACTTCATCAAATCTCTTGCATACCAATATTCAATCTGTTCTTCTTCTGTAACTTGAATTGCATTATCAAATTGATTTTTTATCTGTTCAATCCTTCTTGAATCCATATATTCACACCCTTTCGCTAATATATATTAATACTAGCGCCAGAACGTATGTTTGTCAATTAATTTAGAACCGACGATTGAGTTTTAGAGTGACCATTCTGATATAATTTGTACAAAGGTGCCAGACCCCGCTATTTTTCAGCGTTTTCTGACACCCTAATCTTACATTATAATTTATATTTCGACTTTTCTCGCCGGTTCCCATGTTCCTCTACCATACATGCTACTAAATTCAATATGCTTAAATAACATTTGAATTTCATCCTCAGAGCCATAAAACCATATATACAGCATAGAATAAATCCGATTGTTAATTTCTATATTTAAATTTTTCATCATTTCTTCGTCAATAATCAACTGTTTTGCATGGATCTCTTCTACCAAAGGTACATTTCGAAACAACATATGCGTTAGTGCTCGGGAAATATCCTGTAAATCCTCCTCTTTCATCATATTAGATTACAATATTCCCATCATTTTCAAAATCCAATATCCCAATCCCAGCACCCAGCTAGAGAATATCCCATACAAAATCACTGGTCCAGCGATTCGGAATATCTGACAGCCAATACCGAATACCTGACCTTCCTTTTTGAACTCTATCGCAGAGGCGCATACCCCATTCGCAAAGCCCGTAATCGGAACCAAGGCACCTGCACCGCCCCAATTCGCTAGTGATGGATAAAGGTTTAAACTAGTAAGGATAATACTTATCAAAATCAGAATTAAACTGCACCAAGTGGAAGCATCCTTTTGCTCTAAGCCGAAATTGTTCATCGCAATATTCACAATAAACTGTCCTACTGTACAGATAAAGCCACCTAGCAAAAATGCCTTACACATATTTGCCCAAAGGTTGTGGGTAGGAGTTACCTGCTTGACATATTCATTATATGCTTCATTTCGCTGCTTTTCCTGTGGCGAGATTTTTTCGTTTTTCATGATATACCTCCATGGAAATTAATTTGCTTTCACATATTCTTTCTCATAGGTATATCTGTTTCTACAAAATGTATTCTTTTATCCGCTAAATTGTTACACTAGATTTGCACCTGCCATAGTTTTTCTTCTGTTGCTCCCCAACGGAAGAGCTCTTTCATCTGCTCATCTGGTGTTTCCGCTGGCTTGAAGTTTCTTGCCAATTTGATTAAATATGCTTCCTGTTCATTGGCTGGTACTAAATCATCCAGTTTCGTCTGAATCCCTTCCAACAGCTCAAATGGCTGCATATCCTCATTTATCTCGAGATTATATAATTTTTTCATCAAACCAGCTAAGTAATAAAACTCATAATTTCCCAAAAGCACGGAAGTCTGTTGATTACATTTGATAATAACACTTTGTCTTGCAATTGATGGTACCATATTTCATCCTCCATTTCTCATGGAGTGATTGTACCATATCCTGTGAAAAAAAAGAACAGGCTTCCAATCATTTTTCCAAGTGCCATCACAAAAAGCAGCACTTCTCCAAACTCATCTTTCAAATGGATTCTTCGAAAAAAAATTGGAAAGGTATCCAAAATTTCTGCCAATGCCACTGCCAGACAGCCTACAAATATCCCTGCTGACATTCCAAATATGGTAAGCAATGTTTTTCCCAGAATTGTAAACAGCCACTTCTTTTTCCACGAAAACAAAGATAACACGGTTCCGAACATAATTCCTCGAAAAACGATATTTTCGATATAGATTACCTTGTGCTCCAACCTCGCTTTTTGTACCATGCGTGGAATCACGCGAATAACAATAAGAAATGCAAATGTCCCTGCTGCAACCCCAATTCCCGAAGCCAGCCCCACAAATATCATAAATATAGACTTAAGAAACATCTATGGTATGCCCTTTCTCATCAGATTCTGCAACCTTGGTATGAATCAAATCCTGATTGTACTTCTTCATCTCCACCTCAATTGGAGTTGGGTCCTTCGTCAATTTCTTTTTACTAATATGATTAAAAAACACAACAATCCCTACTGCCAGCCCAATACTATACGATATCTCCAGCTCTGTAACCATCGGTTTATCCACCCCCATGAGTTGTACATAAAATCGCTCAAAAACTTTTTGAATACCGATATCCACATGAAACGTCATAATCGTAAATGCAGAACCAAAAAAAACGATGACCGCCACCAAAATCAGTTTCAATTTCTCTATCCAAGCAGACTTCACCGTGCTTTTTTGATACTCCACGATAAAGTCTGACTCCCCACAATTGACTACTTCCATATTAGGATAAGCTTCATGTATCAGCTCTACTACCTTTAGTATCGAAACCACTACCGAATGCTCATGATTAAATCGGTACAATTCCATTTGCTGAATCGCTCGCCGCATTCCAATATTAGTACATTCTATTTTCAGCACATCGCCTAGTGTAATATTTTTATCATACACAATACAGTTGCCTGCCGCCTTAACATATACTGTGGTCTGTGCCATCCTCTATCCTCCATATCAAGGTTCCTTCACTTATTGATTGTCCTTTATCATAACAAGAAACCACATACCATACCCCTATTGCAATAAAAAGCACCAATAAACAGCCTATAATACATCTATAAATTTTCATCTTTGTATTCCTCCATTTTTGATAGTATGTACCATTTCTGTAAATTTATAACCTTCATTTCTATGGAAAAAGATTGACATGACTTACGTTTAGACTTAAATTGGATATATGTAAAGGGAAAAGGAGATTTTTCTATGGCAACCACTAAGGAAGTGTTGTCTCTTGCCGTTGAAATAGCAGACGTGATGCTGCGAAATGGGGGAGAAATTTATCGTATTGAAGATACGGTTATTCATATTTTAAAGGCTTACGAAGTAGAAAACTTTGACGTATACGTACTTTCCAACGGTATCTTCGCCAGTGCCAATGAGGACAAAGAAGATGCCTGCAGTATGATTCGTCATGTTCCGTTAGGCAGTGTAAATTTATCGAAAATCGCATACTTAAACCAGTTGACCCGTGATCTTTGTACACATAAATGTACGATTGTGGAGGCATGGGAACATGTGAAGGAAGCTAAAAACTTACCAAACTATTCCAACAAAATCCAGAACTTCTTTTGTGGACTTGGTAGTGCCTGCTACACCTTTATTTTCGGTGGTGGTATCATAGATTTCGGTTTTTCCTTCCTCATAGGTTTATTTGAACAAATGGTACTTAACTATTTGTCAAACCACAAATTCTCACGTTTTCTTAGAAACGTATTTGCAAGTGCTTTTGTATCCATGTGCAGTATTCTTGTTTTACAGACGGGACTCCCCGTCCTACAGGACAAAATCATCATCGGTGCAATCATGCCCTTGGTTCCAGGAATTACTTTCACGACATCCATTCGTGACTTCCACAATGGAGATTACTTATCTGGCACGATTCATTTGATTGATGCTTTACTTACTGCATTATGTATTGCTGTAGGTATTATCATTCCAATGGCTGTTTTTAATTCCATCGGAGGAGGTGCATTATTACCATGATTATTTTAGAATTTATTGTGGCAATGTTTGCCACCATCTCATTCGCCATTCTTTTTAATGCACCTAGAAAAGAAGTCGTATATTGCGGACTTACTGGTGCACTTGGTTGGGGTGTGTATTATGCCATGACCCAACAAGGCATCCACTTAGTTTTGGCATCCTTAGTTGCAACCTTTTGCTTGACGATACTTGCCCGTATATTTGCAGTTGTCCGTAAAAGTCCCGTAACCATATATCTTTTACCAGGTATCTTCCCATTGGTTCCTGGTGCTGGTATTTACTATACCGCATATTACCTGTTTATTGGAAACACACAGATGTCCGGTTTCAAGGGATTAGAAACACTAGAAATTGCTGGCGCCATCGTATTTGGAATCATCTTTGGATTTGGCATTCCACAAGGATGGTTTCACAAGCTGTCACCAAAACAAATCGACTTAAGTGAAGAAAATTAAAGAAAACCCTATATATAAGTTGAAACTTCATTATTAGAAATCTTACACTTATATATAGGGTTATTTTATATTTATGTGGTTGCTTGTGCAGCTATCTGAGCCGCGAGATCCTCGAGATATTCCCAGCGCTCCATTTTCTCCATGAGAAGTTCTTCTTTTACTTCTTTCTCTTGTGATAACGCATTGAGCTTGCCATAATTGCTGGCATTTTTTACCATCTCGGCATCAAGCTCTGCAATTTCATTTTCCAGCTTCTCAATATCTGCTTCAATCGTTTCGTATTCCTTCTGCTCCTTAAATGTAAACTTCAGCTTTTTCTGATGTCCCCAGGTATCGCGAGAATCCTGCTTTTGTCCCGCTTCGCTAGCAATTCCACCAGACTCTACACCCACCGCATTCTTGGTGTTTTTCAATCCTATCGACGAAACTTCATTCTGTTCCTGTGGGCGTTTCATCATATAATCTGTGTAACCGCCCTCGTATTGTGTAATCTTACCCTCACCCTCAAATGCAAAGACACGTCTCACAATTCGGTCGAGGAAATATCTATCATGAGAAACCGTTACTACAATCCCATCATAGTTATCCAGATAATCCTCTAGAATCGCCAGTGTTTCTGTGTCCAAATCATTCGTAGGCTCATCCAAAATCATAACATTCGGTGCTTCCATCAAAACGCGCAGCAAGTTCAAACGCCGCTTCTCACCACCCGAAAGCTTCCCAATCGGACTATACTGCTGCTCTGCTGGGAACAGAAATCGTTCCAGCATAGAAGATGCAGAAACCAATCCATCCTCTGTACGCACATATTCGGCAGTATCTTTGATATAATCAATCACTCTCTGTTCTGGATTTGGAAATACGATTTCCTGTCCATAATAACCGATTTTTACCGTCTGCCCTACTTCAATCGTCCCGCTATCTGGTTCTAAGAATCCTGCAATCATCTTCATGAGGGTCGTTTTTCCACAACCATTTTTCCCTACAAAGCCAATTCTATCCCCTTTAAGCAGAATATAAGTAAAATCCTTCACACAAACAATATTTCCAAATGCCTTGGAAACATTATTAATCTCTATCGTGCTACGTCCCAATCGAGTCGAAAGAGAGCTCATCTCCAGCTTCTGTACTTCCTTAATGCCTTCTTGGTCACGAAGTGTTTCATAACGTTGAATATGTGCCTTTTGCTTCGTGGAGCGAGCTCTTGCCCCTCGCTGCATCCACTCGATTTCTTTGCGAAGAATCGATTGGCGTTTTCTTTCACTCGCACGAGCATATTCTTCTCTTTGTGCTTTAAGTGCAAGGAAACCCGAATAATTCGTATCATAGCTATAAATGCTGCCTCTATCTACTTCGACGATGCGATTACACACGCTGTCGAGGAAGTAACGATCGTGTGTCACCATAAGAAGTGCCCCGCGCCAATTACGCAGAAACTCCTCTAACCACTCTACCATATCATAGTCCAAATGGTTCGTCGGCTCATCCATGACTAAAACGTCACACGGCTTCAACACTGCTGCAACCAATGCGAGTCGTTTTCTCTGACCTCCCGACAACTCTCCACAAGGCTGTTCGAAATCGCAAATCCCAAGTTTCAGCATCAATGCTTTTGCTTCACTTTCCATGCTCCATCTATGCGTCTCATCCATATCCGTTGTAATAATTTTCTCCATCACATTCGCTAAAACAGAACGTTCTGCATCAAACACTGGATTCTGTGGCAGAAAATTGATTACCACATGGTTAGAACGAATCACAGAGCCTTCATCTGGCTCTTCTAAACCTGCTACAATCTTTAATAGCGTAGACTTTCCTGTACCATTGATACCTACGATACCAATTTTTTCTCTTTCCTGCACATAAAAGGAAGCTTTTGAGAAAAGCTCCCTTTCTGTATATACCTTTGTAATATTTTCTACGTTAATGATATTCATCTAACTGTTTTTCTCTTCTTCCTGTTCTTTTTTTGCCTTGATGATTTCTTCATTGAGCTGCAGCATCTTGGCATCCATCATAGATACGATCGTCGCACAGTCACGTAATTCACGACTGATATGAGCTGGTGCATGCCCCTCAAACTTATAATAAATCTTATGTTCTAAACTTGCCCAAAAGTCCATACCTATCGTACGAATCTGAATCTCCACCTTCGTATCTACCACCTTTTCCCCAATGAAAATAGGCACCGAAACCAGCATATGAAAACTCTGATAACCACTTGGTTTTGGATTACGGATATAATCCTTTACCGAAATAACCGTCAAATCATTTTGCTTTCCTATCATCTCCGCCACCTTGTAAATATCGGACGTAAAGGAACAAACAATACGCACACCTGCAATATCATTGATATGATTAATCATATTGTCTACATTGATATCCAGACTATGACGTTTCAATTTCTTCACAATGCTCTCTGGTGTCTTGATACGAGACTTAATATATTCAATTGGATCATATTTGTGTACATGTTTGAACTCATCATTCAAAATTTCAAGCTTCGTGGTCACTTCTTTCAATGCAGAATTGTACAAAAACATCAACGTTTCCCAGCTCTCCACGTCCTCGTTAAAAATCAAAGATGTATCCATCTTAAAAACCTCCCTAATCCTCTTCTATCACATGTAATTCTAAAAACTGAAATTCAATCTCTTCCACAAAATTATCCTGATAAAATCTGGTTTTCGCCAAACGCTTAAACTCCGCAATATTGGATTCCAGCCAAATCGGCTTACCTAAATCCAGACGATTACACGCCTCCTGCAGGGCATTAAAAACCTTATGCGTGCGGGTTTCTTCACTGTAATCCTCAATTGTTTCCGAATTTAACATATGCGCATTGTCATCAAATACCTTTACCCAAATTCGCATTTTTCTCTCCAAAATTAATTACTTTTGCGGCGCTGTCGATTTGCCTCATACATAAGCAGCGTTGCCGAAATCGCTGCATTCAAAGACTCCACCTGACCCTCCATTGGAATCTTAATAAACGCATCTGCAAGATTCGCGATTTCATCACTCAAGCCATTGCCTTCATTTCCAATCAAAAATCCGCATGCCTTCGTGTAGTCTTCTTCATCATAAGAGTTTTGCCCCTTTAAATGTGCGGCATAAAGAGAAATGCCCTGTCTCTGTAATGCTTGCATGGTCGCACCCAAATCATCTGTTACATAAAAAGGCACACGATAAATACTTCCCATCGTAGAACGAATCGTTTTTGGATTGAACAAATCCACCGTGGTCTTATTCATAATAATCCCAGTTACACCAGCACCTTCTCCGGTTCGTACCATAGTCCCCAGGTTTCCTGGGTCCTGAATACTTTCTAATAACAAAAGATGTGTTTTATCTCCAGCCAAAAGCTGTTCCATCGAATACTCTGGCATAGCCATCACCGCCATGATTCCTTGTGGTGTCTGCGTATCCGATACACTTTTAAATACATTGTCTGCGACAACTTCGTAGATTGCGTTTGCCTTGTCACATTTCGTTTTCAACTCAGCTAAAACCGCGTGGTTTTCTGGGTTGTTTTCATATCCCTCTGCCACATACACTGCTTTCAAGGATGCAACTGGTGCTTCCACAACCATACGTGGTCCCTCGACCACAAATGTCTTTGTGCTTTTTCGTTCTTTACTTTTTTTCAACAGCAAGCTGACCTGCTTCATTTGCTGATTATTTGTACTTGTAATCATATATTTTATACCAAACTCTTAGAAATATAATTCATATAGTCAGGAATATCCTTCTTCATTTCAAGTGCTTCTTCGATATCAAAGTCACAGAATTCCCCATTCTTGTATGCTACAACACGGTTTGATTTTCCTTCACATAATAAATCAACTGCCATCGCACCCATAACAGACGCGTACACACGGTCTTTACAGGTAGGTACACCACCACGCTGCATATAGCCTAAGATAGACGCACGCGTTTCCATACCTGTTGCTGCTTCGATACGTTTCGCCATAGAAGCCGAATGTCCGATGCCTTCTGCATTGATAATAATGTGGTGCTGTTTTCCTTTTTTACGATTTTCGATAACATGATTAATGATATCCTGCTCGTTATGATTGTATTTTTCTGGCAAAAGAATATCTTCTGCACCACATGCAATACCACACCACAATGCGATGTAACCAGCATGACGTCCCATTACTTCGATAATGGTACATCTGTCATGTGATTTCGATGTATCTCGGATTTTATCGATGGCTTCCATCGCTGTGTTAATCGCTGTATCGAAACCAATCGTATAATCTGTACAAGCGATATCCAAATCGATAGTTCCTGGAATACCAATCGTATTGATTCCATGCTTCGCTAATGCCAACGCACCACGGAACGAACCATCTCCTCCGATAACAACCAAAGCATCAATCCCATGTTTCTTACAGATTTCTGCAGCCATTTTCTGCACATCTGGATCTACAAATTCAGTACAACGCGCGGTCTGAAGCTTTGTACCACCACGGGCAATTGTCTCGGAAACATCGGATGCGTTCATATCAAAGATATCCTCATTCAAAAGTCCTGCAAAGCCTCTGGAAATACCTTTTACCTTTTTCCCCTTAAAAAGCGCTTCACGGACAACTGCACGCATTGCAGCATTCATACCTGGAGCGTCTCCACCACTTGTTAATACACCAATTGTTTCTACCTGCTTAGACATTGTTTTGCCTCCTATTTTCCAATTTGTTTATTCAATACTCTTTTCAACTACTTTTACGTTTTTCTCACCGAGAAAATTCTTCAAAGTCAGTAAAAGTTCTTCATTTACGCCCACCGTCTGATTTTTACCCAATCGCTTAATCGCTTTTGGATTCGCTACATAAATCACGACCTCGTCACTACCATCGGAATCACGTAGAATATCCATAAGGACATCTTCTTTTTCCAGATAAGCTTCTTTCGACTCAAACTGAAACCACAATTCACAGCCTGTCTCATCAAATGGAACGATTCGTTCGCAAATAATCTTGCCATCCTTATCATCCTCAACCGAAGCTCGTCCAACGACAAATACCTTCTCGTCTGTATTAAGGAAACGCTGATACTTCTCATAATCTCTAGGGAAAATGATGACCTCCACCGTTCCCGTCAAATCTTCGATAGTGATATACGCCATCGCTTTGTTATTACGGGTAAATGTTACTTTTTTCTCTGCAATCAATCCACCCACAATCACATGCTGATTATCCTTAATTTTTACCTGTGATTCCATGCCAGTTTTCATGGCATCAAGATTACCCTCCTCTGCTTCCATCAGGGCAAAATCAGAAGCTACGGCATTGATATTCTTGCGAATTTTCTCTGAATATTCCTCTAGTGGATGTCCGCTAAGATAAATGCCTAATACCTCTTTTTCAAATCCCAGCATCATTTCCTTCGGAAACTCTCCAACATCTGGATACTGAATTTCGTAATCCGCTTTTTCTTCTTCACTGGCAAAATCAAATAAAGTCATCTGTCCTGCTACAGAAGATTTTTTCTTGGAAGTTACCTGATCAATCATAGACGCATACACGAATGTCATCTGTTTACGTGTACCATCCAAGCTATCGCAAGCACCTGCCTTTATCAAATTTTCAACTGCACGCTTATTGACTTCTCGTTCTGCAACTCGCTCAATAAAATCCTGCAAGGTGCGATAAGGGCCACCCACTTTTCGCTCCTCGATAATCTTGTCAATCACTGGACGGCCAAGGCTCTTAATCGCATACAAACCATATCTTACATTTGGCCCTTCTGCGGTAAATTCACCCCACCCAGCATTGATGTCTGGTGGGAGCACATCAATATTCATTTCCTTGCAATGATTCAAATATTCTGCAGCCTTAGCAGAATTATCGATTACAGAAGTCATAAGTGCCGCCATAAACTCCACTGGATAATAATACTTGAGCCATGCTGTCTGCACACTGATTACCGCATAAGCAGCCGCATGCGATTTATTAAATGCATACTTTGCAAAGTCAACCATGGAGTCGTAAATGCTATTTGCAGCTTTTTCTGAAATTCCATTTGCAACACATCCCTTGATTCCCTGTTCTTCGTTTCCATAAACGAAGTTCTTACGCTCTGCATCAATAACGTACTGCTTCTTTTTACTCATAGCACGACGAATATTATCCGCCTGTCCCATCGTATAGCCTGCCAGCTTCTGTACAATCTGCATTACCTGTTCCTGATAAACGATACAGCCGTAGGTAGGCTCCAAAATACTTTCCAATTCTGGTGTCACATACGTAATGGAATCCTGATTATTCTTACCGCGAATATAATCCGGGATAAAGTCCATTGGACCTGGTCGATACAGGGAAATCCCCGCTACAATATCTTCAAAGCTCTGTGGACGCAGCTCTCGCATGAAATTCTGCATACCACCAGATTCTAACTGGAATACCCCTTCGGTCTTTCCTGTTCCGATGAAATCTAATACTGCCTTATCATTAAAATCAATATGGTCGATATCTACATCAATCCCTTTGGATGCCTTGATATTTTTCACCGCATCCTTCAGTACCGTAAGGGTACGTAGACCAAGGAAGTCCATCTTTAAAAGACCTAATTCTTCTAGCTGTACCATGTTGTACTCTGCCGTCGGTGTACCATCACTGGCACGTCCCAAAGGCACATAATCACTCGCCACGCCTGGATAAATAACCACACCTGCTGCGTGCACAGATACATGGTTTGGAAGCCCTTCCAGTTTCTTCGCCATATCAATTAAATCGTGCATCGCACGGTCCCCTTCATAAACGGAACGTAGTTCCGGATTCATCTGAAGCGCTTTATCAATCGTAATGTTGAGTTCCATTGGCACCATCTTCGCCAATTTATCCATATCTGCATAAGGGAAATCCAAGGCTTTTCCAACTGCTTTGATTACCCCACGTGCCGCCATCGTACCAAAGGTCGTAATCTGTGTTACGGAATCTTTTCCGTATTTCTCAGTTACATATTCAATCGCACGATAACGCTCCGCGTATTCAAAGTCTACGTCAATATCTGGCATGGATACACGCTCTGGATTTAAGAAACGCTCGAACAGCAGGTTATATTTTACTGGGTCGACGTTCGTAATACCTGTACAATAACATACACGACTACCTGCCGCAGAACCACGTCCTGGTCCTACCCAGCAATCATGATTTCTACACCAGTTGATATAGTCCCAAACGAT
Source organism: Agathobacter sp. (assembly GCA_017409825.1). GTDB lineage: Bacteria > Bacillota > Clostridia > Lachnospirales > Lachnospiraceae > Roseburia. The sequence continues at coordinate 76,899 of JAFQRZ010000018.1, forward strand.
AAGAATATATTCCACGAAGCCCATTTTCTCGATGATACCCAGTTCATACTCCATATCCTCGTGAATTCGTACAAGGTCTTCCTCTGTATATTCCTCATTCTTCACATATTTTTCTTCAAAGCCTTCTTCGCAAATATGCACCAAAAATTCTTTCGCACTGGAAAATCCTTCTGGCACCTCATACTTCGGAATCTTGTAGTTTCCAAATTCTAATTCTACATGACAACGGTCTGCGATTTTCTGTGTATTATAAACCGCTTCTAAGGCATACGGGAACAAGCACATCATGTCCTGCTCACTTTTCACATAATACTGTCCGCCATCATAACGCATACGGTCTTCATCTGACACCTTCTTGCCCGTCTGGATACAAAGCAAGACATCATGTGACTCCACGTCCTCTTCATACGTATAATGAATATCATTGGTACATACCAATTCGATACCCGTTTCCTGACTCATACGAAGCAAATCATTGTTCACTCGCTTCTGGTCTGCAATGCCATGATCCTGCAATTCCAAGAAGAAATTGTCTGGACCAAAGCAATCTCTATATTTCAATGCGGTCTTTTTCGCTTCTTCATAAAATCCACGAATTAAATAACGTGGGATTTCTCCCGCCAAACATGCAGACAACGCAATGAGACCTTCATGGTACTTCTCCAAGGTTTCAAAGTCCACACGAGGTCTGTAATAATATCCATCCGTAAAACCAATCGAAACGATTTTCATCAGGTTTTCATAACCTTTATTATTTTCTGCCAAAAGAACCAAATGATAATACTTGTCATCGCCATGACTGATTTCACGATCAAATCTACTATTTGGAGCTACGTATATTTCACAACCGATGATAGGGTTAATCCCCGCATCCTTTGCTGCCTTGTAAAAATCTACTACTCCATACATAACACCGTGGTCGGTAATAGCTGCAGCATTCATTCCCAGCTCTTTCACACGGTTGACATAATTCTTTATTTTGTTTGAACCATCTAATAAACTATACTCTGTATGAGTATGTAAATGTGCAAAAGCCATAGGTGGCTCCTTTCTACTTTCCAATCACTATTCCTATTATACACCTAATCCAATGCAAACAAAAGCCAAAATCAGCAAGTGAGCTGGATAAAAAGCGTAAAAGATATATTTCATATTTTTTCCACGTGTTCCATCATACTTGATCAATGGATAAAGCATGAGCAGTGCCAAAATTTCTATATCATCACACAATACGGATAATGACAAAACGGCCAATGCAAACGCCATCTCTTTTTGTCTGCGGAACAAATACAAAACAAGAATCGCCACGATGCCGCCGAATCCATAATCTGTATGCAAGAGCATCTCTGCCAATCCACCAAATACTGCCACAACCACAAGTCCTGCAGCACCTGTTAGAATCATTCCAAGAATCGACTCCCACTGCTTTTCCTGCCAAAATTCATAGAATTTCTCCACGTAAGAAATTGCCCAAACTGCCAGCAATCCCAATCCCAGTGTAAAAAAGACATTACTGTATTCCAGCGTCCACCACTGCCCAGCAATCGCCAGGTCAAATGGAATCTCCGAAATCAACGCAAATAGAAACAAACGCAAGGCATACTTTGCCACACTTCTCGTATGCAAGAACCCTTCCACCAGCAGGAAGCAATAAATCGGAAACGCCATACGTCCAATATAACGCATCCATTCATAGATAGCATAAACCATATCCTGATTATTCGCTACCCAAACGATGATTTTGTCTCCAATAAAATCGCTAATCTGCATACTTCCTGTAATATGAAAGGATGCTACATATACGCGCCAAATTACCACTGCTGCAACATGATCAATCAGCATCGTAATCAATGCGATAAGTTTTAAATGATAGCCCGTAAAGCTAGTATTTTTTACAGAAGAAGTTCCTTGTATATTCATCATCCTACATCCTAACTAAGTTCTTTTTGTCTACATACTTTTCTCGACTATTTTACTATAAAATCACCTTTGAAACAACAGAAAAAGAAGACCTGCAAAACGATTGCAGGCCTTCTGGAAAAATCATTTTATAACACAAAGAATGTACATCCACCAGGAGCAACTTCCACGGTGCCTTCCATAGTAACACCAGTTAATTCTGGAATTTCATCATTTTCACCAAGTACTAATTCCTTGCCATTAAGGAGCATTGTACGAGAACGCATCTTGCCGTTTCCAGTTAATGCATAAACCTCTGCTGCCTTTGGTAATTCCACAGTAGTCGTTTCTTCCCAAGAAGTATTGATTACAAGATAAGCAACACCTTCTTTGCCGTCTTTACGAGAATGTACGAATACATGTGCACCTGGACGGATTGCTTCGCCACTTGCAAGTACCGTATCACCCATGAGTTTCTTCCAAAGGAGTACTGCAAAATAGCTTGGGCGTGGTACAAATGTGCCGTGTTTCAGCCAGCCATAATCGGAAGACGCCAATGTATTGTGGAAAATTACACCATTGGTAACAGTCGCAAAATGTCCGATTTCATTTAAGGTACGAGGTACTTCTAAGTAAGTAGATGCCCATGTATGTCCACCTGCACCAGCATCACCAGATTCGGTTACCCACATTTCGCCGCCTGGACAGTATTTATCTCTGTATAATGCGAAGCAGCTTGCGCAATGTCCAGCCATACCTAAATATTCTTCACTCATTGCACCTTCTGCTGGAGTAAATGCCGATGGCATCATAGCTGCCATACGTTCTGATACACCATTGTAATAGTGGTAACTGAATACATCTAATTTTTCGGTACATCCATCTAATAAATCTGCTGTTGTACAGTATGGTAATGCTTCTGCGATACCTGCAGATGCACCACTGTCTGCATTTTCGTTGTATGGTTTTCCATCTGGGTCTACCTGCATAGCCATAGGGTCTGTATCACTAGGACCTACGATTGCACATTCTGGATAATTTTCACGTACCCATTTGTGGAAAATATCCTGGTCGCGACGGAAATCAGCCGCTGTATAATCCTTAGGAAAACCAGTATTCTGAAGCATATTTGGTTCATTTACGAATTCAACGGCTTCTACTGGAACACCATACTCTCTACTCAAATCAAAAATGAGTTTTGCCTGGCTTGGATTCCATGGTTCGTCATGTGTATGTAAGCCATCACAGTTTGCAACAGAGATTTTCAATTTGCCATCTACTGCTTTTACAAAATCAAGCAAGTTAATCCACTGTTCTTTCTTTAATACGTTCTGATATCCTTCTGGTGCTGTGCCAGCTGGATACTCATCTGCAAAATCATAGTATGTCTTCGTAGCCCAAGTACCTGAAACACGTACCCAGCAACTACCCAATTCTTTTGCCAATTTTCTGAGGCGAGGATTTGTGGTATCAATTGGGTCATACCACTGATGCATAGCAGCAAGAGGATTGCCGCCTTTGCTAAAATCTGGTGGTGGAACTTGTTCTGTTCCATCAATCTGAGCATCGGTATAGGCTTTCCAGAATGTACCGCCTGTAACCTCTGTCATTTCCACGTTGTAAGAAACGAGACGTGGATTCACGTCACGAATCTTATCAAGGCCGTTACTTAATTTTACAAATTCTCCCATTGTTTTTACTTCTCCTTTTCTTTAAAATAGCGCTTTCAAAAACGCTAGTATATCACTTATTTTATAAAATTCTTTGATAAAGTGCAATATAAATTGCAACTTTGGCGCTGCAGAAGCCGCCTGCTTCTTAGCCTCTTCCTCATCTACACCAGCACTCATATTCAAATAAAACTGAATTGCATCATTTCGACGTGCTTTTCCTTCTGGGTCCCACCATTCTTCCTTGGTATATGGGATATCTGCCTTTTCAAGAAGCTTTATCTTTTCCCGTACACGTTCTTTAAAGGATTCGTAATCTGTGTGTTCTTCACCATTCGCTCGTTCTGCCATAGCATATATTCTAGGGAAAATATGCTCACACAAATCCTTTTCATTATCGATATGCTCCGTCCAAGTACAGGCTTCAAAACCGATGCATCCATCTTGGTTTGGAAGCGGATATTTGTAGAGGTGCGGTGTGAATTCATATACCTTTTTCAGTGGAATCATACTGTGTGGATAATCCAAATACAGTTCAAACATATCCGAATAAATCCATTTTCCACCATTTTCTACAAAAGCCTTCATTTCCTTCGCATAGTCGATTGTCCAGTACTGTATTACTACATCCTCTGGAATATTGCTTGCCAAAAGTGCATCGTTCCAACAAATTGGCGTTTTTCCATGCTTCTTTAAAACCTTACAAACCTGAGCTGTAAAATCTCCCTGCAAATCCTCATAACTGGTAAGTCCCAATTCTTTCATTTTAGCATTGCAATACGGACATTCCTTCCATTCATCCTTTGGAGCTTCATCTCCACCAATGTGGAAATACTGAGAGTCAAAAAGCGGAATAATTTCTTCTAGTAATTCTTCTATGAAAGTCAGGGTTTGCTTTTTTCCTGCACAAAGTATAGTACGGTATACCCCTCTTGCCTTTGCAGGTATTACTGGGGCTCCTTTGCAGCTATACTCTGGAAAAGCCGAAAGCAACGCAAGATTATGCCCTGGCATATCGATTTCTGGAATCACTTCTATGTCTTTTTCCTTTGCGAAAGCTACTACTTCACGAATTTCTTCCTGAGTGTAATATTCTCCACTGCATTCATGCAATTTAGAAAACTTTTTGCTTTCAATTCTCCAGCCATGGTCATCGGAGAGATGCCAGTGCAGAACATTTAAATTCCCATATGAAATTCCTTCTATGACCTTCTTTACCGTTTCTACAGAAAAAAAGTGGCGTGCACAATCCAGGTGCAGACTCCGATAGGTATATTTGTATTTCATGATCCCTCCATTACGCTCATATACTACCATTATTTTATCATAGCTACATACTTTTGTAACCAATAAAAACGGGCTCCGAATTTCGGAGCCCGCATCATACTTTATGTAGTATTAGATCAGCGATTCATATAATTTCGTGATATCTGCTACACTTGTTTCCTTTGGATTTCCTGGACGGCAAGCATCATCATAAGCTGACTGAGCAAGGAATGGGATATCTTCTGCTTTTACGATATCCTTCAAATCAGCTGGGATACCTACGTCTGTAGAGAGCTGTTTTACAGCATCAATCGCAGCTTTACGATATTCTTCTACTGACATTTCATCTACGCCCTTCACACCCATTGCACGTGCGATTTCACGATATTTTTCGCCTGTAGCTTCTGCATTGTATTCCATAACAGTTGGAAGAATGATTGCATTTGCTACACCGTGTGGTGTGTCATATACTGCTCCAAGTGGATGAGCCATTGAGTGTACGATACCAAGACCTACGTTTGAGAAGCCCATACCAGCTACATACTGTCCAAGTGCCATGCCTTCCATACCTGCTGCGTCGCCTTTTACTGCTGCACGAAGGTTCTTTGCGATGATTTCGATGGCTTTGATGTGGAACATATCAGAAAGTTCCCAAGCACCACCTGTAATATAACCTTCGATTGCATGTGTTAAAGCGTCCATACCAGTTGCTGCTGTAAGGCTTGCTGGCATTGTAGCCATCATATCTGGATCAACGAATGCTACCACTGGGATATCATGTGGGTCAACACATACCATCTTACAGTTTCTTTCTGGGTCTGTGATAACATAGTTGATAGTAACTTCTGCTGCTGTACCAGCTGTGGTAGGTACTGCGAAGATTGGTGTACATGGATTCTTTGTAGGAGCTACGCCTTCTAAGCTCTTTACATCCGAAAATTCTGGGTTAGTTGTGATAATACCGATTGCTTTTGCAGTGTCCATAGAAGAACCGCCGCCAATCGCGATAATATAATCTGCGCCAGATTCTGCAAGTGCTTTTACACCAGTCTGTACGTTTTCAATTGTAGGATTTGCTTTGATATTGGAATAGATTTCGTATGGAAGACCAGCGCCTTCTAATACATCTAATACTTTTTTTGTAACGCCAAATTTGATAAGGTCTGGGTCTGAGCATACGAATGCTTTTTTATAACCTCTTGCCTTCGCCTCATCCGCGATTGAAGCAATAGCTCCTGCTCCGTGGTAAGAGGTTTCGTTTAGAATGAATCTGTTTGCCATAGTGTTAATCTCCTTTTCTTGTTTAAAATTTAATGTCCTGACCACACATGTTAATTCATCTATCTTTAACCATTTTTTGTGGTAAATTTATTATAAATCTTTTTCGTTAAAATTTAAAATATTAATTGTTAATAATTTAACAGAGTTTTATAATTTTAAATTATAAACTCGTATGATATAAGCACTTATTTTTTTATTTGCTGTAATGCCGCATTTAATGATCGGATATCATCTGCAGACACTGCATTTCCTGCCTGTTTTAAGATACTTTCCAATGAAAGTCCAGCCATCATTCTAGTAAGATTCTCATTCCCTTCTGTTGCCTGTGCAACATCTCCTCTGCTAGCTCTCGCTTTCTCCATGATTCTTCCTAAAATAGTACCCCCTACTGGATGAGACATAATAGCACCCATCGTATCTTTTATAGAGAAACAAGTTGGATCCAATTCTTCTTTATCAAACCAATTTACAACCTCTTCTTTTGAAAGCATCTGGTAATCTGGGTTTGCAGTTTCAACCTTGCAAATAGTAATGCCATCTACAAGTCCTTCTGCTTTTGCTTCTATCTTATGCTCTCCTGTGATTGGAACCTTAAACTCAAACACACGGCTTCCTCTTTGGCTGTCAAATTCTTCTCCATCCACATAAAGAGTAACAGTATTTTGATTCGAATACACTTTTATTAAAGTTTCTTCTTCTACTCTGTCCTTATATCTTTTTCCACATACATGTACAAATGGTTCTTTGCTCCAATGTGCTTTATATAAATAGAATGCATCTTTAAATACTTTTCTATCTATTGTAACAAGTCCCTTTTGGTTCACTCCATGCTTACCCCCTTCATCTCTTCCATCTGCTGCAAAATCGAACAAATTCCATACATGGGTTGCCCACAAATATGGTCTTTCTTCAATACATTTGAGCAAATGCTCATGGTATACACACTGGTAAGTTTCTGTGTAATCGCCTCTTTCTGGACATTCTGACTGATATTGTGGATTTGCATCCGCACCGTATTCAGAAAAACCAATGACACGATTTGGATATTTGTGGTGGAACTCATTGAAAAAGCTATCGTTTTGTTCCAATTCTCCAAGATACCAACCAAAGTATAAGTTATAGGATCCAATATCTGGAATATCAATTAATGGACTATCTGTCTCAAGCATAAACACATGTGCCATAGTAGTTGGTCGAGTTTGGTCTAACTTATGACACAAATCATTCAGCATCATATGGTTTTCCATCAAATCATCCGTAACACTTCCTGATGCGGTAATTTCATTAGACAATCCCCAACAAACAATGGATGGATGATTGTAACACTGCACAATCAGCTCTTCCATTTGACTAAGCGTATTTTTTTGACCGTTTGGCATATGCTGTGTAATATATGGAATCTCTGCCCAAACAATCATACCCTCTTCATCACATAAATCATAAAAATACTGATCATGCTGATAATGTGCTAAACGAACTGTATTGGCACCAATCGACTTGATAATTTCCATATCTTCTTTGTGCATTTCCTTTGTCAAGGCGTTACCTACACCATCTCTATCCTGATGGCGGGATACCCCTCGAAGCGGATAGGATTTTCCATTTAAGAAAAATCCTTTTTCCGCGTCAAAGGTAAGGGTACGACAACCAAATCTTGTAGTTACAGAATCCACAACAGAATCCTTCGCTATAAGCTCAGCTACCGCATGATAAAGAAAAGGAGATTCTACACCATGCCATAAGTGTACATCATCTATATTAAGGCTTAATGTAGTTTTGTAAGCATCATTTTCTTTTGTTCCAACACCCCTTGCTGAAACCACTTCTATGCCATCTCTATCATAAATAGTCACCTTTACTTCTGCATCTGTATTTTGCCATGTTTCAACAGTTACAACAGCATTTGTACCATTGACTTGAGGTGTTACCTTTATTCCTGATGTTCCTTTTTTTTCTAATTCAAAATGCTCTGGTTCTACCATAAGCAAATTAACATTACGATAGATTCCACCATAAAATGTAAAATCCGCTTTCTGTGGATATACCCTGTCATTTACGCCATTGTCCACTAAAACGCATAACACATTATTTTCTACTAAATGCTCTGTAATATCAATGCGAAAAGTAGAGTATCCTCCTTCATGGATTCCAACCTCTTTCCCATTCAAATAAACTTGAGCAGACATTGCCACACCTTCAAATTCAACAAACAGTTTTCTGTTTCCCAAATTTTCTGGTTTTACAAATTTCTTTGCATAACAACAGGTACCACGATAGTAGTCATTTCCACCATCCTGTCCATCTATTGCATTCCATGTATGTGGGAGATTAATTTCTTCCATCTCTGTAGAAATTGTTGTTATTACAGTATCCTTTTTCTTAAAATACCAATTTTGATTAAAATTTATGATTTCTCTCATTTTTCCCCCATTGCAAAAAAGTGACATCCGCAAAGATGTCACCCTTTTATCGTTTTCTTATTATTTCTTTGCTTTTTTAGCTTCTTTTTTAGCTTTCTTTGCAGCTTTTTTTGCTTCTTTTGCAGCAACCTTATCTAAATATTTCTGATTTTCTTTATCAAAATCAAGATTACGTTTCTGGCAGTATTCTTTTAATTCTTTCACACGATTTTCTTCGGCAACACGACGTAATTCTTCCTGTTCACGACGTTCAAGTTCGTATGGAGGAATGTATTCTACACCCATTGCTTCACATTCTTCAATCTTCTTCTGCTGTAAATCTTTTGAAATTTCTGGCAATTTATTCTCAAGATCAAAGAAGAAACGGAATGCAACAAATGCCATAATACCAATAATCAAATGTGATCCCTGATATGCCATATTAATCCAGTCAACAGCAGCCACTGGCTGATCTGCATATAATGCAATTCCTTCAACCGTTTCACCGATTTTTTCTGGTGCCATATAGCCAGTCAACATTAAACCTAAGTTGAAGATACCCTGACCAAGACCAGCTGAAATACATGTTGCAAAACCAACTAAACCACCAGTTGCACCTTCTGTACGTACTCCTGTCTTCCATTCAACATGGTCAATACAGTCACCGATAAATGATAAGAATGTATATGCAAATGCTAAGTTACCAATTGACATAACAGCTGTTCCTGCATAAATCAAGATTGCGTTACCCTGATTAAAGAAGGCTGTTGCTGCTCCAATCATTGTAAATATAGAACCTACCCAAATACAGTTTCTTCGTCCATATTTTTTAATGAGTGGTAAAAGCATTACCAATCCAGGACCCATAGGAGACATAGCAATCATCTGGAATTTAGCTTGAATTGCTGCATATTCTCCATATGCATTACCTGATACAACCCATCCACTATAATAAATAAGGGACATATCTCTAATATTATTTAATACCTGATATACCAATACTACTACTACTAAAATAATCCAATAACGGCTCTTTAAACATGCCTTAAACTGTTCCATCAAAGATGCTTCTTTAATTTTAGCTGTTTTGTCTTCTGATACCGCATTGTAATATTTACGACGTTCTTCTGTTACACGTTCTCTTGTAAAGAAATACTGAATAAATGTTAAAGGCACAGTTACACAACATACAAGGCACATACATACCAAATAGCTCTGTTTATAGTTATCCTCCATCATAGAACCTACAGCGGTCATAATAGATGGGAAAATAATAGAAATCATACCTACACCAACGTTTTTGACAATCTGACCTGCCATAGCATTATTTTTTCTCTGCTGGATATTTCTTGTAGATAATGGGGCAGAAAGCTGATATGCCATATTCCAGATTGTATAACCTACCGAATAGAATAGGTTAAATGAAATTAAAACCCAAATTGCCTGAAAGATTGGATCCATCTCTGGAACACTAAATAACATAATAACACTTACAATAATTACTGGTAACGACATAATCATCCAAGGACGTAATTTACCCTGCTTACATGTTGTCGTATCCAAAATTCTTGTCATAATTACATTTGTTACTGCATCTAATAATTTAGATACAACTGGAAATGCTACCATGAATCCTGCAATCCATGCACCTTTAGCAGCAGTGAAGCCCATTACGTCAGTTAAATACTGATTGTAATAACTGTTTACTACAGAATAAAGTAACATTACACCAAATGGTCCAGCTACATAGCCTAACCACATTTCTTTTGGTCTTACGTTTGCTGACTTAATTTTCGTATCCCAGAAAGAACCCTGGAATGCATTTTCCAGCCACCCCTTCTTACTTGCTGTTTTCGACATAATCGTTTCTCCTCTTTTGTTCTTAATACAATGTATCGTTTGCTAATTTCTCATAATATTTTGCAATTGCACTGTGGTCGCACTGACCCATTCCATCTGCATGTAACATCTGCATCATTTCCATTACAGACGCAGTAATTGGAAGTGGGGCGCCTACTGCATGACCTGTTTCCAATGCGTTATTTAAATCCTTAATATGTAAGTCAATTTTAAAACCAGGCTTTGTATTATTCTCAAGCATCATAGTACCTTTTGCATTCATAACAGTACTTCCTGCTAATCCACCTTTGATTGCTGCAAATACTTTGTTAGGATCCACTCCAGCTTTTTTTGCTAACATAAAACCTTCTGAAACAGCAGCAATGTTTGATGCTACTATAATCTGGTTGGCAAGTTTTGTTGTATTTCCAGCTCCTACAGAACCACAAAGTACTACATCACTTCCCATTGCTTTTAATAATGGCATACATTTTTCAAAGATTTCTTCATCACCACCGCACATAATAGATAATGTTCCATCAATTGCTTTTGGTTCTCCACCGCTTACTGGTGCTTCTAAGAAATGAACACCTTTTTCCTTACACTTTGCTGCAACTTCCTGAGAAGCTAATGGAGCAATAGAACTCATGTCGATAATAATTAAACCTTCATGTGCATTTTCTAATAATCCACTTGCTCCACAAACCACTTCTTTTACATGTGGGGAATTTGGAAGCATCGTTACAACAACTTCACAGTTTTCTGCAATTTCTGCTTTTGTACCAGCCTTTGCACCCGCTTCAACAACTTCGTTTACAGCATCTGCATTACAGTCATCAACCAATAACTCATGACCTTCTTTCATAAGGTTCTTTGCCATTGGTTTACCCATAATACCTAAGCCTACAAATCCGATTTTCATAGTACACATCCTTTCTTTTTCAAAGCATCTCTGCCTTGTATTTTTTTCAATACAATTTTGTTGTTTTAAATTATATACAATCCTTATGCTATATGCGTTTTGTTTTTTTGCTATTACTGTAATTTTTTTGCTATTATTTTTGTGAAATATATGTTATTATTAAAAAAACAAACGGAGAAGTATCTATGACAGATAAGTTGTTAAATTTCTATCAAATTTTAGATAGCACCTACCCTATTCTTTACTGGGAGTACAATGCACAGGGAGACATCTTGTCAACAAATGCGGAAGATAAAAGATTATTAGATATCCTGTTTTCTGCCAATGATATCAAGACAGCAATGATTACCTATGGACAAGAACATGATATGCCACTCATTATCAGTTCCAAACTTGGCAACCTGTGGGTTGCTCTATTTGATAAAAGTGACACTGAGAATATCATCTATCATGTTATTGGCCCACTATACACCGACATGGTTACACTACAAAAGATATTAAAGCAGTTAGATGACTCTACCTCTCAATCTATGATTTCTATTTCTCTAAAATGGAAAAAACGATTTTTGACTCTTGCTCAAAACTTTACCACCATACCATGGAATATTTTGACACAGTATATTATCATGTTGCACTTTATCATTACAGAAGAAAGAATATCCGCCAGTGATTTTGCATATTTAACTGGTAAACCAGAAACACTTTCTACCACACTCGGCTCTAGTGATATTGATTCAAACCTACCATGGCAGGCAGAGCAGGCTCTAATGAATAATATTCGAGAAGGAAATATGAATTATCAAATTGCGTTGGCAAATGCCGCCAATGTCAGTTTCGGTGTCCACATTAGTATTGGTGACCCACTTCGTCAGGCAAAGGATTCAGGTATCGTTTTTAGTACTCTTTGTTCGCGAGCTGCCATAGATGGTGGATTACCTGCACATACGGCATACACGGTACAAAACATGTATTCACAGAGTTTAGAATCTGCAAAAGACATTACTGAAATTGCAAGTATCAATCATCAAATGTACGTCGATTTTATTCAGCGTGTGCACAAAGTAAAAACACTTAGCAATGTAACTCCACCAATTCGAAGCTGTATGGAATACATTGACTTTCATATTACAGAAAAAATAGAAATAGCCCAGCTAGCTGCTTCCATCGGATACTCTACCTATTACCTAAGTAGAAAATTTAAATCTGAGACTGGACATAGCATCAATAACTATATCAAACAAAAAAAGATGCAATTAGCCAAACATTTACTAACTGCATCTTCGATGAGTGTACAAGACATCTCTGCACACTTAAATTATTGCTCCAATAGTTATTTTTCCGATTTATTTCACAAAGAAACCGGACTTTCGCCTAACGACTATCGTGAACAGCATAAAAAATTATAAAAAACTTGCAAACAAAGGGGCTAACACAACAGTCATAATTCCTGCCACCACAATGGAAAGACTACTCATAGCCCCTTCAATTCTCCCCATTTCCAATGCTCGTGCGGTTCCAAGTGCATGTGCACTCGTTCCAATAGCAATCCCCTTTGCGATTGGACTTTTAATCTTAAACACCTTACATACCCATTCCGCACACACATTTCCCAAAATTCCTGTGATTACAATGCAAGCCACCGTTATGGTTCCATATCCACCTAATTCTTCACTCACACCTAACCCAATTGCTGTCGTAATAGATTTTGGCAACAAAGTTACATACTGTACATGTTCTATCCTAAGTAATAATCCTATAACAAAAATACTAAATAGACTTACAAATGTACCAATTGCAATTCCACCTATAATTGCCTTCCAGTTTGCTTTTAACAGCTGTACTTTCTCATATAAAGGAATCGCAAGACATACCGTTGCTGGTGTTAACAAATACCCTAACATTTTAGCACTTTCAAAATAAATCACATACTCAATATCGAAAATCATTAGAAACACAATAACTAAAAGAATCCCTATCAAAAGAGGATTACAGAAAGCTTTCTTTGTTTTCTTCTGTATTCCTCTTCCTATTTCATATGCCATAAGACTAATGAACACTCCAAACATGACTGAGGATTGTACGAACTCATTCATCGTTTTCTTCCTCCTTTATCAGGCTATCTGTCACTTTTCCTGCCACAATCATAACTAATAACGTAACTGGTCCTACTACTAGCATAATCGGTAGAAACATTGCCTTTAATTCCTCTGCCATATCAATCAATCCTACTGCTGCTGGAATAAAAAGGACAGGCATAATTTCCACCAAAAAATCCCCTGTTTCTTTTATATTTTCTATTTTTATAACATTTGTCATAAGAAATACAAACATAAGAATTAATCCATATATACTTGCTGGAATTGGAAATGGCATAAAGTATTTTATAACTTCTCCCATTAAAGTTACCGCTAAGATAATTGTCATTTGCTTTAAGTATTTCATATTACTCTTCCTTACTAATCAGTCCAATTGCAACATCATTTACGTTTGTCCCCGTTGGTCCTGTAATAATCAAGCCATCCACAGCTTTCAAACCATGATATGCATCATGATTTGTCATAATTGCATCATAATCATACCCTGCTTTTTGCAAAGAACTATAGGTATCTCCATCCACATAACCACCTGCTGCATCTGTTGGCCCATCTGTTCCATCTGAGCCAACACTAATCAATGCCAGATTATCCATTCCACTAAGTGTAGCCGCAGCCGCAAGTGCAAATTCCTGATTACGTCCACCTAAACCATCTCCGCTCACATGAACAACGGTTTCGCCACCAGCTATATATGCAATGCCTTTTTCATCTTTATGTGCTTTTAATATATCTGCTAAGAAAATCCCTGCATCCTTAGCCTCACACTCTAAACAATCTGTTAGAATAATTGCTTCATATCCCATGCGTTTACATTCTCTAGCAGCCGCCTCACACAATTCTCTTACACTTCCGATTACACTGGTGTGAACATTTAATATTTCTTTTGGCGTCTCTTGCTGTAAAAGTTCTTTTGCTTTTTCACTAATCGAAAGATTGTATTTCTCTGCGATCTCCATTGCCTGCTGACAAGTAGATGCATCTGCTACTGTTGGTCCAGAAGCAATCATATCTAGTGGGTCTCCCACAATATCCGATAGAATAATAGCTTCAACTTTTGCAGGAGCACACCACTGTGCGAAACGTCCCCCTTTTACCTTCGATAAACGTTTTCGAATCGTATTCATTTCTTTGATATCTGCTCCACTATGTAGAAGTTGTTTTGTAATATTCTGTAATTCTTCTCCAGAAACCAAAGGAGTTTCAAACAAGGCACTGCCTCCACCTGACAAAAGAAATAGTACCGTATCATCCTCATTCAAATCTGCAGTTGCTTCTAAAACAGCCTGTGTGCCTAAAAAACTATTTTCATCTGGAACAGGATGTCCTGCTTCATAACATGTTACATTTGGAATTTCTTCTAATACATGATTATACTTTGTGACAACCAGACCTTTATAAATTTCCTGTTCCATACATTCTACAGCAGACTTTGCCATTTGCCAGCCCGCTTTTCCCACAGATATCAAAAATATACGACCGCTAAATTTTTTATTTTTTAAAGCTCGTTTTATAGCAGAATCTGGACTCATTTCTGCAATCGCAGTCCTTGCAATTTGTTCTGCATCATTACGCAATTTTATATTCATAAATGAAACCTCTTTTCTTTAAAAAACTGTAACAGCACAATAATAACAGGATATATCAAAGCTTGACATCCAATGGCACAGAAAACGAAAAAGCCTTGAACCATATCACTTTGCACTGGGATTGTACTCACAGATGATGGAGCAATATAGCCCAACTGCGTTAATCCAAAATTAAGAATAAATAATCCAACTCCTGTGGAAAGAGTTATAATTACATTGTATATAGAGGATGAAAATCCATCACAACGAACTCCACTCTGCTCTTCCACATCATCTAGTGCATCACCAAATAGAGCCGTTACCATGAAAGCGGACGGGATAAGTCCTGTTGATTTTATCATTTGACCTATCAATACCATTTTTAGATTTTGTGGATTCAAAAGGCAAATCACAGTTCCAATTGTAGATAGGAAAAAGCCAAGTTGCATTGCTTTTTTTCGTCCCAACTTTACACAAATAGGACGAGCTAAAAACATCCCCATTCCCAATGGTCCATTTCCAACTGTATAATATAACATCTGGGTAATACCATCATTATAGTCGCCTAATACCCAATTACAATAATAAAAAGTAGCAGAATTTGACAAACAATTAACGACATGTATCAAAATAAGATAAATCATGAGAACCATCCAGCTTCTGCTCTTTAAACACAGTATTAGTTGTTCTCTCAAAGTTCTCTTTTCTGGAGCAAATGCAATTTTCTCTGAGTCTTCTCTAGACTCCTCCGTCACACGTTCTCTTGTATAATAATACTCCAATAAAATAAATGGAAATGCAATACAAGAAATCAATGTCATAACCATGACCCAGGCATTTTTATTTACTCCAATTGCAGGAATAATAAGGGTCGGAAACAATACCGCCACAATACTGCCCGAAATCATGTGTTGGGAATTTGCAAGTACAGATAATTTACTTCGTTCTGCCACGTTCTTTGTTGATAGCGGAACCATTAAAGTATGACTGGTATTGTATGCTGTATAAGCAACTGAATAGAACAGATTATAACTAATAAAAATCCACACTACCAAAAACCAATCACTTCCAGATGGTACCACAAACAAAAGAATCATACTAAGCACTAAGAGTGGTGCAGAAAACAAAATCCATGGCCGTGCTTTCCCTTGACGAGAATAGAATCGGTCAATGATAACCCCCATAATCACAAATGTAAACGCATCCAATGCTTTTACCACGATAGGAAATAAACTTAAAAACCATCCGCCCCAGATATGTCCAATATTCATAACATCTGTGTAGTATACATTTAAATAATGATTCAGAATGCTATTTAACATCATGACACTAAACGGACCCAAAAGATAGCCATACAAGCGTTCTTTTTTCGTAATCTTATCACTTCTTATACGACTATCAAAAATTTTAGCATTTAAAAAATCTTTTTTCATAGTTTGCTATTTACTTTCTAAAACAGTATTCTGTCTAATCATACGAAGTATTCTTGATGCACAACGTTTTACGTCATCTCGATTTACAATACCTTCAGCAAGTGCTTTTTTCAATGCCTCTTTTTGGTCTGGACGTCCTGGACAAATCAAATCACATTGTGCCTGCATTGCTTTTAACACATCTCCTGTTGCAGGAACCATACAGTCTTCTTTGCTGGCTTTCATAGAATCCCAGTCACTCATAACCATACCTTCAAATCCCCATTCGTTGCGAAGTACTTTAACTAGAAGGTCATAATTATTTGTACAATATACTCCATTTACTTTGTTATAAGCTGCCATAACAGTCATAGGATTTGATTCTTTTATTGCAATCTCAAAACCTCTAAGGTATATTTCTCGAAGTGCACGTTCAGATACATTCGATGAAGATCTGTTTCTTTCTAACTCACAGTTATTTGCAACAAAGTGCTTGATACTCATTCCTTTTCCTGGATGTTTTTGAACACCGCGAATAATAGCCGCAGCCATCTTTCCAGATACATAAGGATCTTCACTATAATATTCAAAAGTTCGTCCACAAAGTGGATTTCTATGAATATTAATTCCTGGTGCAAGCCAAATTGTTACACCGTAGGCTTCCATTTCTGCGCCTACTGCATCTCCTACTCGTTCCAATAAACCTTTATCAAAAGTCTGTGCCAAAAGCTGCGAACAAGGCCATGCTGTAGCATATTGATAATGTTCAATACCATCTTCTGGATTTGCCATACGAGACTTTAATCCCATACCCGCAATACCGAAAAGATAACGTTTATAGGCTTCCATTACTTCTGGTACACGAGAAGGTTTGAATGTACCATCTTCCATCTCAACAATTCTACAAGTAAGATTTAACCCTGCAGGACCATCCGATAAAATCACGTTTGGAATTCCAAGTTCTTCATAATTATCTGGACTTGTTGTACCACTGGCGCCCATCGCCATAACCTGAAGATTTGGATTCGATGTTCCACCACCTAATACTAAATTTATAAGCTGTTCATCTGTCATCTGGTCTACATATGGATCTACATTTACATCCAACTTAGGATAGATATGCTCTATTGTCTTTACAGCATCATCCGCAATCGTAATTCTTTGCACCTTAGACAAATCTTCAAAAGGACGAACAGGCGCTTGAATTTCTTTTATTTCATGCTCTACTGGACATGCAGCAAAGCATTTTTCAATAATCTGTTCACTCTTATTTTCAAGAACAGCTATCGGATTGGTATTATTTGATGCATTTCCTAAACGAATAATATATTCACCTTGACGTAACACAAAACTGTTCTTTGATTCATCATAGCAGCCAAGTCCCTTCATGTTTGTCTCTAATGTATACTCCTTGGTTTCACCTGCTTCAATCACCTCTGTCTTGGTAAAGTCAATCAGTCTTTGGTATTCTGCACCAGTCTCACCAAATGGTACTGTCGCATATAACTGGATTGCTTCTTTACCTGCGACATCACCTGTATTTTTTACTTCTACTGTAACTCTAAGTACATCACCTACTAATTCAACCTTTTTTTCTTTCAACTCAAATGATGTATAAGAAAGACCATATCCAAAATGGAAACGTGGTTCCACACCAAAAGAATCAAAATATCGGTAGCCCACATAGATACCTTCGTTATATTCCTGATTTAATGGGTCCTCTGCGAGGTATGAGTATGTAGAATTGCTAGGAATATCCTCAAAACGATATGCCCATCCCGTAGCTAGTTTTCCGGAGAAATTAACTTTTCCAGACAACACATCTGCAAGAGCATTACCACCTTCTTCGCCACCTTGCACATAATAAACAAGTGCACTTACATGAAGCGAATCTAAGAAGGACACATCCACTACACCACCTGCATTAACGACTACGATAAAATTTTCAAAAGCTTCACTTGCAATTTTCAGATTTTCGATTTCTACATCATCTAATCTGTAATCACCCTGAATGTCTTTTCTGTCATTTCCTTCACCAGCTTGTCTTGCAAGAACATAAATTGCTGTATTACAATTATTTTCCTTTGCCGCTTTAATATCTTCCTCTGTAATTATAACTCCTGTTGGATGTGCAAAAGGTGGTATCATATGAAGAATTTTACTAAATTCTCTAACACCTTTTACCAATTCTTCCATTCTATTTCTATAATCTTCATAGGTATCTGCATAGAACTGATCAAAACGATCTAACCAACGGTTGGATGTGATTTGAAAACCTGCGGCGTTCATGCCTTCTTCGATAGTTACGCTATATCGTTCACGTACTGCTCCCGATCCAGTTCCACCTTTTACGGTCATTCGAACCCCTGACCCAAATAAAGCAATTTCTTTATTTTTTAGTGGCAAAATTCCATCATTTTTTAATAAAACAAATCCATCTGCAGCAGCTTCTCTTGCTAGTGCTCTATTACGAAGTTCCATTTCGCTTGGTTCGCTGCATGTTGTTGCTAATACAATACTTTTCATTACTATCTTTTCCTTCCTATTCTATACTGGAAATATACTCCCATTTGCAAATCTAACGTTAAAATGCACAGGCTCCTTGTGAGTATCATGTGTCATATCAAGCACCGTATCGTGTCCTGTATACACATATCTTGCCTCTGTCTTTACACGTTCCATTGTCTTTTTGCTCAAAGTCTCATCTACAGACATCAATTTCATATCTTCCCACATTTCATATCTGTTTTTAATTGCGTCAGAACATAAAATCGTATTTCCACATTGTAACCCAATAAGACCATAAGTGTGTCCTGGAAGTTCCATTACCTTTACGGAGTCTGATATATAATCACCTTCTTTTACAAAATGAAGATGACCTCTTCCTTTGATATATTCGCGTGTCTGAATACAATGCCATTCGTCCGGCTGTTCACAAACGTTCTTCCATTCTACTTCACTCATATGTATCTGCGCATTTTGAAAAAGTGGTAAATTTCCTACATGGTCAAAATGCATATGACTAATAACTACATCCGTAATATCTTCTGGAGTAACTCCTGCCTGCTTTAAACCCTCCTTTAACTGAAGTGCACATCCTCTCGCACCACAATCATAGAGTATTTTTTTATCACCTTCTGTAATCAACGCTACGGTACTATACCCTACGATTCCAAATTCTGTCATAAAAGGTTTGCCTTCCAGAATCTGTTCTATTTTCATTTCTCTAACCTCTACTCTTCGTTTTCAATCACAATTGCTTCGTATACGTTAAGACAATCTAAAACCAACTTACCTTGATTCCATGTCACATTTCCACCATTGAGAGCCTTCACTTTAGAACCTTCTTTGAAGTTCCAATCTAATGAAATCTGATATAATGGCACTGGTTCAAAAAAGCTATTCGCAAAGCAGCCTGTTGTATTAATCAATTGAATCAATGTATGTTTCTCATTTTTGTGTACAGTAATTTCACACATTGGTGTTGTGTTCTTTGAAATGCTAACTACTCCACACACGTTAAGCAATAAATCTTTCATAAAAGTGAACGTGTTTTCTTGTCCTTGTTCATAATAGAATGTACCCACAAGCCATGGGACATAAATTCCAAATCCTTCTCCATAGGATGATTTCAACACACCTGAAATTTCTGAAAATTCTTTTGGATAACATACCTC
Organism: Agathobacter sp.; assembly: GCA_017409825.1. Classification (GTDB taxonomy): domain Bacteria; phylum Bacillota; class Clostridia; order Lachnospirales; family Lachnospiraceae; genus Roseburia. The sequence goes on from JAFQRZ010000018.1 coordinate 96,925, forward strand.
TGGTGGACCGTAAAGTTGTTCTGGAATCAACTTCATATAAGTTTTAGTCTTTGACTCATCTTGAATTTCTGAAACAACCACTTCTTTACCTGGGATAATATAACTCAATCCCATATCCGTACAGTATGAAAACATTTTCTCATCTGCTTCTGTGATTTCATAAAGAGAAGACTTCAAATTCATTCGTTTTTCTAGAATCTTTCCAACCCCTAATGATTTTATAGCATTTTCTGTTCTAGGTCTGAAATTCACAGCATTGCATCCACTTTCTCCAGTTGCTAAAAGTATGCCACCTCTTTCCACGTAAGCATCCAAAAGAGCTGCTACCTCGTCAGAAATAAAACGTGTATCCGCAAGAATCACTAATTTTTTCTTATCTAAAAGCTCTGGTGTTACATCTTGAAGTTTCATTTCATCAAAAGGAATATGACATTCCGTTAATGCTCTGATAAATCCAGAAACTTCTGCATCCACTCTTGCTAAAAGCATTTTATGTATCAAAAGAACTTCTGCGTCAGATTTTAATCCTTCATAAACAGATTCATGCTCTGCATAAAAATCAAATATTTTTTTCGATGCACGGATACTAGAGCGATCTCTATGATGTTCCAAATCACCCATAACAAAAAGACTAGTACTACCAGAATTTGCTAAATTCTGCCACTGTCTTACCTCTAATAAAGCAGGTGAAATTGCAGTATGACGATATTGAAATCCTAAGAAATCTGTAATTGCACTATCGCAGACTTTATCTAGATTTGGTCCCACTGTTTTTCTCGCATTGGTAGAAGTCTGATAAATCCAAGATGGACGATCCATATCCTGATTACTTTCTACTCTATAATAATCAAATCCATTTACAGCTATTCCTGAGTTGATGGATTTCACTACCTCATACATCATCTTTTTCTGTTTGGCCATACACTGATTTTTGAAACCCATATATTTTCCAAACACTGGATTTCTACGGTCATCTGTTTCTGGAATTTCTGCACCAAACTGCTTTGCAAACAGTTTCTTACAATTTTCGCAATGACATGGACCATATACATTAAAATCATAATCCACAATCACTGCACTACTCATATTACAGAACAATCCATCAAAATCATGTTCTGCAAATAACTCCTTTAATATTTCAAATACGTACTTTTGTTGATAATCGCTATTTACACAGGTTTGTACAAAACCATTGTAATTTACTATATTTCCTTCTGCTGTGCGATACGCCCAATCGGGATGTTCTTCAAAAACTTTTTCCTGAATCTTAGAAAAATCACAACGTGCGATTACTTTGATATCTCGTTTATGACATTCCTCTATCATCTGTTTTAAAGAATCTCCTGATAAATAATCACTTTTTGGATGATAAGGCAGTTTCGTATCGTAACTTGCCAAAATGCCTGCTGCATTTAGTGTTACAGCAGTTGCATTAAAATCCTTTAATGTTTCTGCAAACGCTACTGCATTCATTTGATCCATATCTATTTCACGCAAATTTGTTTGAACCATACGCCATGGGTAATTTACCCACCAATTTTCTTTTCCCATACTACTTTCCTCCATAAAATTATTGTTGCCCTTATTATATTTCCGTGGTATCGTTATATATATATCTGTTTTATTTTTTTTATATGCATTTTTATTTTCTTCTTTTTCTTCTTTAATTTGGATATATTTTTCTTATTTTAGAAATACACATGTTATTATTATTCTCTATAATAATTTTACCAAAAGAAAAGGAGAATAACCGTATGGGAAAAATCAAAAAAGTCGTATCCACCGTTTGGTATGACAAAGAAAACTATCACGAACTTCGCAATGTATTTCCTGAATCAGAATTTGTATATGTTGACTTCTATGATAAGGAAAAGCTTGCCGAAGAAGCAAAAGATGCCGATGTAGCAATTATACTTGGTGATGTAGACAACTGCCTTTTAGGAGAAAACTCTTTAAAATGGATTGCCTGTGATCATGCAGGCTTAAATGGTTCCGCTAGAGATGAGGTATTTGCTAAAAACATTTTTGTTACAGGCGCTGCAGGAAGAAGTGCTCCAGTACTTGCAGAACACTGTATCTACTTCATGATGCAATACTGCTATCATACAAAGGAACTATTAGCAGCTCAGGCTCAGGGAATATGGGGTGTAGAAGGCTCTCAGAGTTTCCGCGGTTTGTATGGCCGTAAAGTAGGTATTATAGGTATGGGAAACAATGGAAAAATGTTAGCTGACAGACTTCATGCATTTGGTATGGATATTTACGCTTTTGATAAATTTCCATTTAACGGCTATGATTATTTAAAAGGAAAATTCATTGGAAATAACGGTGATACCATTGACTATATTTTAGAAAACTGCGATTTTGTGGTTTTGACATTGGCTCTTACTGATGAAACCTATCACATGTTTGACGTAGAAGCTTTCAAAAAAATGAAAAATGATGCATTTTTGGTAAATATGGCACGTGGTGGAATTGTTAGCACTCCAGACTTAACTGCAGCTTTAGAAAACTATGAAATCGGTGGTGCAGGTCTTGATGTATTAGAAGAAGAACCTTTCCCAAGCGATCATCCTTTATGGAATATGCCACAAGTTTATATTACACCTCACATGACACCACAAGTTCCAAATCGTTCTAAACGTTCTATCGAAATTATCCGTGAAAACGCACGTCGTTTCGAAGCAGGAGAACCAATGCTAAACTTGCTAACTGAAGCAGACCGATTTAAATCTGGCAATAACCAAAGTGGTTTTGCGAAGCTTACAAACTCTAATATCCCAAAAGAACAAGTTGCCAAATTACCATTGGAAAAATTCTTAGGACCTCGTGGATGGACAGACCCAGCAGAGTGGAATTATTTAGACTAATTATTTAATTTTAGGAGAGTATATCAAATATGGACCCAACATCTATGGATATTACAGAACGAATCGATTTTTTTTCCAAACTATTACATTGTGACGAAAAGATTATACTTTCTACCTATAACGTATCGGGCTCACTAGTGAAAACCAATGCACAAAATATGTTTTATGATACAATGTTGCGTTATTCTAAGCGCTTAGATGACGCAATTATATTTGGCGAAAGTTCGAATTCTCCTGTCATCATCACTGTAGAGCTAGGTATTATGTGGAGTATTGCATTTGAGTATGATGAATATCAACAATTGCAAACACTCCATGTTATGGGTCCAATTCTTTCCTCTTTTCCATCTGAAGACACGCTCAAGACCATACTAAAAAGGCCACATATTCGTCAAAAATGGAAGGAAAAACTAGTCTCTTATATTAAGGATATTCCTATTGTACCTGTGACAAATTTCTTTCATTATACCCTTATGTTGCACTACTGTGTGAATAATGAATATTTAAATCCTTCCGCAATATCCTTTTTAGATTACCAAACACAGAAGACCGCGACTTCCTCTTCTTCCATTATAGACTATGAAAATTATTGGATATTAGAAAACCAAATGGCAGATTTTATCCGAAACGGGGATATTTATTATAAAGGAAAAACACTTTCTGCTTCCTCAATTCTCACAAAACTGCAACCAATTGCTGACAATGACTTTACGACCGCAAAACAACTGGCTACTGCCTTTTGCGGCTTATGTATTCGAGCAGCAATTGAAGGCGGAGTATCACCTGATACTGCATATACCAAGGGTAATGCCTATCTAATCAATATGGCAAGTACCAGCTCTATCGCAAATGTAATATCTATTTGCGAACATGTATTTGAGGACTTTTTACATCAAGTGCACTCCCGAAAAAACAATCCTAGGTATTCAAAGGAAATCAGCATCTGCATTGACTATATCGAAATCCACTCGGATGAGGAATTAAGTATCCATTTTCTAGCTCAAAAAAGTGGTTATAGTCCTTATTATTTATCTAAAAAATTTAAAGAAGAAGTAGGTATTAGTATAAATTCTTATATTAAAAAGATTCGTATCAAACGTGCCTCTTACTTACTTTTAGCTACAGATATGGATATTCAAGACATATCCGATTTTCTCCATTTCGGAAATAGAAACTTTTTTAGTAAAGTTTTCAAGGAAGAAACCGGTATGAGTCCAGCAAATTTCCGCAAAAAAGGAAGCTAGTATTCTAGCTTCCTTTCGTTTATGCAAATCTTTTATTTTACACCTCATAATCCAAACAAGCTCGATTACATACATAAGGTCGTACATATTTATTTGCTACTGCCACATGGTCTGGGTGACTACCATATACTTTCACATCTTCAGCGTTCTCCAAAGTCGTCACAAGTGCCATATCGTGCGTACTTGTCGTAAGTGGTGCTACAACGAATTTTGCACTCAAAAGTCCCGGCACTTTCCCTACCAAACCTTCCAAATGTTTTGCCATTTCAGCCTGAAGTGTCGCTTTCTTTTCTTCTTCGATTTCGTCTTTAAAATTCCACATTACAATATGATGTACCATAATTTTCCTCCATAATTAGTTATATTCTACAATTTCATAATAGCACATATACATTAATTTCTAAACAAAATACTATTCACGACACCTTCTAAATATTCCTGACGACCACTACCCGGATGAGCTACACTACCCATATTTTCTGCATAAGTCGCTAACTCTTCTAATGTAGTTTCATCATTACGAATCTTAGCACCAATGCCTTCTTTGTAACTATCATATCTTTCTTCAATGAAACTGTCGATTCTGCCATCTTCGATTATTTCAGCAGCTTTGATAAGACCTAATGCAAATGCATCCATACCTAAAATATAAGCATGGAACATATCTTCGTGTGTGTAGCTTGGACGACGTGTTTTTGCATCAAAGTTAAAGCCGCCTGTAAGTCCACCTGCTTTCAACACTTCATACATACACATAGTAGTTTCGTATACATTGAATGGGAATTCATCGGTATCCCAGCCTAAGAGATAATCACCCTGGTTTGCATCGATTGAACCAAGCATTCCATTGATGGCTGAAATTCTTAAATCATGCTGGAAGGTGTGACCTGCCAATGTTGCATGATTTGCTTCTATATTCATCTTGAAATCTTTATCCAAACCATACTGACGAAGGAAGCCAATCGCTGTCGCAGCGTCAAAATCGTACTGATGCTTCATTGGTTCCTTTGGTTTTGGCTCGATGTAGAAGTCACCTGTAAAGCCGATGGAACGTCCATAAGTTACTGCCATCTTCATAAGCTTTGCAATATTTTCCTGCTCGAATTTCACATCTGTATTTAAGAGTGTTTCATAGCCTTCACGTCCACCCCAGAATACATAGCCTTTTCCACCAAGTTTTACTGTAATATCTAAAGCTTTTTTAATCTGTGCTGCTGCAAAACAATATACGTCTGCTGAGTTTGTTGAACCTGCACCATTCATAAATCTCGGGTTACCAAACATATTTGCTGTACCCCAAAGACATTTGATACCAGTTTCATTCATTTTTTCTAAGATGTAATCTGAAATTTCATCTAATCTACGATTGGTTTCTTTGATATCTTCTGCTTCTGGTACGATATCTACGTCATGGAAACAGAAGTATGAGATACCAAGCTTCTGCATAAATTCGAATCCTGCATCTACCTTTGCTTTTGCATGCTCCATGGTTCCTGGTGCTTCACCAAAACTTTTATCTGTAGTATCACGACCAAACATATCTGTGCCACCTGCACAAAGGTTGTGCCACCATGCCATAGCAAATGGCAAATGCTCCTTCATAGGTTTTCCCATAATCATTTTTTCTGCATCATAGAATTTGAAAGCCAATGGATTTGTGCTTTCTGGTCCCTCGTATTTAATTGTTGGAATGTTAGAAAAATACATATTTGTTCTCCTTTATTTTATATTTACAAATAGTTCTTTACACGCTGGGTAAATCTGTTTCCACTGCTGATATTTTACTTCATACTTACTCACCAGCTCTGGACTTGGTTCTATCACAGTTTCTACTTTTACAAAAGCTTCGGTCACTGCCTGAATACTTTCATATTCATTGCAGCCTACCATGGCAAGCATCGCTCCACCATAGCCTGGTCCCTGTTCTACTTTAAGGATTTCTAGTGGAATGCCTAAAATATTGGCAAACATGGTTCTCCAAAGTGGTGATTTGCTGCCACCACCACAGATTTTGGAAGTTTTGATATCCAGCCCAAGGCTTCTCGCTACTTCAAAGGAATCACGAATGGCAAATGCTACACCTTCCAATACCGCCTGCATCATATCTGCTCGATTTGTACCCATGGTCATTCCCATAAATGTGCCTCTGGCATTTGTATCGTTGATTGGACTGCGTTCGCCCATGAGATATGGTAGGAAGTAAACATGATTTTCTCCCAATTTATCTTCTGTAATAGGCTCCTGCTCTGTTTCAAAATCATCCGTTTTTAATATCTCTTCGCAGAACCATTTATTACAGCTTGCTGCACTGAGCATACATCCCATGAGATGATACCCTCCGTCTGCATGTGCAAAAGCATGTAAGGCATTATTTGGATCTACACCGAATTTATCGGAAGAGATAAATATGGTTCCGGAAGTCCCAAGGCTAATATTGCATCCACCGGCTCCTATCGTTCCTGTTCCTATGGCTGCTGCAGCATTATCTCCTGCACCTGCTACTACTTTTACTCCGGCTGGTAAACCTAACAGGCTGGCAATCTCTGGTTTTACTGTTCCAATCACTTCATAACTTTCAAAGAGTTTTGGCATCTGGCTTTCTGTGATACCACAAATATCTAGCATTTCCTTGCTCCATGTCTTCTTTTCCACATCTAAAAGCAACATGCCAGAAGCGTCAGAATAATCACAGGCATGCACACCTGTCAAACAGTAATTGATGTAATCCTTTGGCAACATGACCTTTTTGATGTGAGCAAAGTTTTCTGGCTCATTTTCCTTTATCCAAAGAATCTTTGGTGCGGTAAATCCTGCAAAAGCAATATTTGCAGTGTATTCAGATATCTTTTGTTTTCCAATTTCATTATTCAAATAGTCTACTTCTTTTTCCGTTCTACCATCGTTCCACAAAATTGCTGGACGAATCACCGCATCCTGTTCATCTAGTACTACTAAACCATGCATCTGACCACCAAGCCCAATTCCACCAACTTCGTTCGCATCATACCCCTTTATAAGTTCTGCAATTCCCTCAAAACAGGCACTCCACCAATCTGCTGGATTCTGCTCCGACCACCCCGGATGTGGGAAATACAATGGATACTCTTTTGTGATGGCATTTACAATTTCTCCTGACTCTTTTACAAGCATTAGCTTAGTTGCTGATGTCCCCAAATCAATCCCTATGTAATACATTGGTCCCCTCCTTTTTATACATATCTTTGTAATTTTAGTATATATTTTCTGATTGGACTTTTCTTTGACAATTATGTATTTTTATTAGACTAATTTGACCTTACAATAAATATAGCAGATTTCACAAATTGATACTTTCCCTTTTGTCCAATATTCATGAAAGAAAGAAAAAGTGCGAATTTGCAGCTGACACTTACCACCTACAAATTCACACTTCATTACTTTCCTATTTTCAATTGTTCTACTAATTTTAAACTGTCCTCTCTGGAATAGAATCGCTCCATAGAGTGAAGACTATGCCTAAGTACTGTATGCTCCGGCTTTGCTGCTTTCATAGAATTACGATATTCCTCTGGTGTCATTCCATACTGTTTATGAAACTCTCTTGAAAAATACCTATAATCCGAAAATCCCGACTCCAAACAGACATCAAGCAGTTTCTTATCCCCTGCTGCAATCAGCTTACAAGCACAGTTGAATCTGACCGATGTGACATAATCCTGGAAATTCTGATTCAAGGTGTTTTTGATAAAACGCGATAAATAGCTTACTGAACAATCCTCGTTCTGAGCAAAATCAGTTAATCGAATCTTGTGCATATAATTCTCGTCCACAAATGCAATCAGACGTTTTAATCTAGCATTACGTTTGTCGATACTACTCGTTTCCTCGGTTGTAAGGGTATGTGATGGTATTTTTTGAAGAAGCTGATACAATATCAAACTCCCTTTCCCTACACAATACAAAGCAAAATGCTCTTCTCTATGAAGATAACTTATCATACATTTTATCAGGTCATCCTTTAGCTTCTGCATTTCTCCTTTGGATAAATACTCATGTACTAATTTACCATCTATATAGGTCGGTAACATCTCTGGCAAAATCTTTGATGAAATTTGCATGCACAAAAATGTCGCACTTTCCTTTCGCTTATGAAATTCATGTGGCTCATTCGGATTAAATACAACCATCTGCCCCGGTTCTAATATGTACTCCTCCGCCTGACAATTCACAGCTAACGAATTCTCAATCACCCAGATTAATTCCCATTCTGGATGGATGTGTGGCGTACGATAATCCACGGTATTAAAAAACATACTAAAGCCATCAATTTGTGGATGACGGATAATTTCTAGTTCGTTCATGATAGATAATCTAACACTTTCTCTTTTTCTAGCTTGTATTCTTCTATAATAAGTTCTACTATTTCGTCATCTGTTTTTCCTACTTTTCGAAGCACACTTACAGTAGACAATATTCCCTGTTCTATTCCTTGTTCTATTCCCTGTTCTATTCCTTGCTTTATCCCTTTATTCACTAAGCGTTCTGCTACTTCACACATCGTATTCACCTTACCTTCCTCACTATATAGAATGGTTTCATATTTATTGTCACCGGTCATTACTGATAGCAGTTTCAAAACTGCATCTACATGTTGAATTTCTCTTGGATCATCTGGCTCATATTCTTTATTTTTTCTCTTTTGAACAAAGAAATTTGCTACAATTCCGAAATCACTTTTGCACAGTTTTAATTGTTCATCTGTCAGCCAAGCGACTTCTATCACATGTATTTTATAATCATTTACATAATCGTCTAACTCCTCGAAAATCTGTATGCATTCCTTAAGTGATTTATATTTGTTCCATCGTTCTTCTGTACCAAAGTATAGCACAAATGATGCAACCGGTACAACGCTTTTTCGCTTATCTAATAGTTGCCCACGATATGCAGCTCCATCATAGCCAATCATACGAAATGGCATATTTTTATCTACTTTTATTTGATTTTCAATGCCATATATTGCAATTGCAGTTTCTCCCTTTTTCCAATATTTCGTCACATCACGTTCTTGCTCGTGAAGTTTTCCATCTTCTGCTTTATATTGTGAATGTACGGACGTGTTTTCCAACTCGTCAGGCTTTACTATCTCCTTTCCATTATAAATACATACATTCATAATATCCGCGAATACATCATTGTAATCTACCAGAATTTTCTCCGATATATCCTTTTGTCCCATAAACCTTCCTTTCCCTTGAAGGATTCTTCTGCAAGAATTACATATCAAAATAACACAACAAAAAATTTACACATACTCATATTTTACTTGAGAAAAATCCCTGAAACGGGAATGATATTTAAGAAAAAGTACGTATTCTTAAATATGGACAATTATGATATCAAACAAATCGCTTTGCTAGGCATGGATGCCTCCTGCATCCGACTCTAAAAACGTAATCCCACAGACCATCCTACAAGATTTATCTGTTGTTGGATGTATTATAAATACAGGATAGAATATAGCACAAGCATAAATCCATTTCTACAAAAAAGTTTGTGAAAGCTATAAAAATTCGGCAATGCGGAATTGTGCATGGTGCATAAAATGGACTCCGAAAATTCGGAGTCCTCATTTCTTTTGCTTACCAATTATTTCTCATACAAAAACTTCTCTGGTAACTCTACCTTGAAGTCCACTGCTAAATCTCTGAAATCCTGTGATGTAATAGTCTGTAATTTGTCTGGTCTCATTGAGAGCATCTTTACAAGGATTTCTGCAGATTTTTCTACGGTATGCATAAGACCGAAGGTAAGGTCAAAGTCTTCGCCTGCCGCAAACATACCATGATGTGCCCAGATAGCTACATCATACTGTTTCATGAGTTCACTAGTAGCTACTGCGATATCGCGTCCGCCTGGTACCATCCAAGGCACAACGCCTATACCCTGTGGGAATACGACTGGACATTCCGTAGCCATTTCCCAAAGTTCTCTAGTGAACACTTCGTCAGTAAGTGGAAGTACGAATGTAAGAGCGATGACATTTGTGGTATGTGCATGGTAAATCACACGATATTTACCATCTGTTGCAAGCATCTTTACTTCGTGATTCATAAGGTGGCTTGGAAGCTCTGAGGTAGGTCTGCCACCATTTACAAGTCCCCAAACGATACGATAGTTTTCACCCTTGTCATCTAATTCAATCATGCAGATAGAATCTTCTGGTTTGATAATCACATTTCGAAAGAATTTGCCACTTCCTGTTACGAGGAAGTATTCTCCTGCCAGCTTTGGCACAGATGTGCCGATTGGCTGCCATTCTTTTGCTTCGAAGTTTTCTTTTACAGATTCTACTTCTTCTGGTTTTACACGATAGGAAAGGTTTCCACCGTTTCTTTCATGCCATCCTTGTTCCCATCCGTCATTTGCCATGCGGATAAATCCCTGTACGAATTCTGCGTCTAAAAATCTCATATATATTCTCCTTTTTGTCAACCCATCTATTTTCTTACTGCAAGTACTTCTTTTTCATATGCTAACACTTCATCCAGCCAGCTTTCGTCTGCAGCTACTCCACACTCTTCGCAATATTTTTCCCAAATATCGCCAAAAGGAAGCGTTTTCATTTCTTCCTGCATTACCATAAGTTTGGTCATGTTGCCTGCTTCCTGAAGCTCACGGAGCATATCATGTGGTGTAATAAGTGCTGATAAAAGAGCCTTCTGCCAGCTACGGAAGCCTACTGTCCAAGCAGAGATACGGTTGATGCTTGCATCAAAGTAGTCAAGTGCCATATAGGTTCTGTTTAAGCCGTCGCAACGAACGATTTCTTTTGCCATTTCCTTGGTTTCATCGTCGAAAAGGACTACATGGTCACTGTCCCAACGGATTGGTCTGGTGATGTGAAGTGCGATTTCTGGGAAGAAGCAAAGTAATGCTGGAATCTTATCAGATACCACTTCTGTTGGATGATAGTGTCCATTATCCATGAGTGGGAGGCATCCTTCATGAGTTGCTGCAAAAGTAAGGGTAAATTCTGCACTTCCTGTGGTGTAAGCTTCTACACCGATACCAAACACCTTAGATTCTACACATGGTTTTACCAATGTTTTATCAAATGGAATAGAAAGAATTTCCTCGATAGATTCTTTATAACGCATACGTGGTCCCATGCGGTCTGCTGGGATATCCTTGTAACCATCTCCTGTCCAAATGTTCATAACACATGGAATACCTGTTTCTTTGGCAAAGTATTCTGAGATACGTACACACGCCTGACCATGACGAATCCAGAAGTCTCTTGTTTCTTTATCTGGGCTAGAAAGTGTGAGCCCGTCTTTTACCTTGTCATGAGAGAAGAAAGTAGGATTAAAATCAATCCCCATATTTCTTTCTTTTGCAAATTCTACCCATTTTGCAAAGTGCTTTGGTTCTAAAGCATCACGATCTACGAATTCTCCTTCTTCAAAAATCGCATAACATGCATGAATGTTTAATTTCTTTTTACCTGGCATAAGGCTCATAGCCTTGTCCATATCTGCCATCAGTTCTTCTGGAGTACGTGCTTTTCCTGGGTAATCTCCTGTAGTTTGAATGCCACCTGTCAGTGGACCATCGTGGTCAAATCCGATGACGTCATCCCCCTGCCAGCAGTGAAGAGATACTGGAATCTCTTTTAATTTTGCGATAGCTGCGTCTGTGTCTACGCCGTATTTTGCGTACTGTGCTTTTGCTAATTCATATCGTATCATTTGTTTTTCTCCTTTTATTTTTCTAAATTCTACGTAAGTGAAATATGTCATAGAACGGCTCGAGGCTCCGCTTAACCTCGCCTTATCTATGCGTATTCATTTTTAATAAATCTTAATAGGAAATGACTCATAGATACGATTTCTCGCATCAGATAAGTCTTTTAATTCGCCTTCGGCTATCATCTGTGCAGACAGGTTTCCGATAGCAGTCGCTTCGGTAGGACCAGCATACACTGTCTTTCCTGTTGCTAAGGCTGTGAGCTGATTTAAATATTCTGCATTGGAGCCACCACCTACTATGTGAATACCATCAAACTTTTTGCCGGTCAGCTTTTCGATTTCTGCGATAGTTTTTCCATAGCATTTTGCTAAGCTGTTGTAAATCACGGCTGCTACTTCTGCAAGAGTTTCTGGAACGGGCTGACCAGATTCTTCGCAAGCCAGTTTTACTTCTTCTGTCATGTTTTTGGGTGCTAAGAACCTGTCGTCGTTTGCATCAACAATAGATGGAATATTTATTTTCGATGCCATTTCACAGATTTCTCCAAAGCTATAGCCTTCACCGATTTCTTTTTTCACGGACTGAATCATCCAAAGTCCCATGATGTTTTTAAGGTAGCGGAAGCGATAATCATAACCACCCTCGTTCGTCAAATTGCAAGCTTTACTTTCTGGACTGCAGTTTGCTTCCATAAGTTCTGTGCCCATAAGAGACCATGTACCGGAGCTAATGTATAGAATATCCTTTTCGTCTCCCTCTTTCTTTACTGGCACTGCCATTACAGCTGAACCTGTATCGTGTGTCGCAGGAACCACGACTTTACAGTCGAAGCCAACTTCACGCTGCACCTCTTCTGTCAAGCCACCAAGACAGGTCCCTGGTAACACGATCTTTTGAAAAAGATAAGGGGAGTAATTGAGGGTATTTATTAAATCAAAATCCCAATCCTTGGTAATTGGGCTAACTAGCTGTGTCGTAGTAGCATTGGTATACTCTGTCGCCTTCACTCCTGATAAAAGGAAATGTAAATAGTCTGGCACCATAAGCATCGTCTTTGCTTTAACAAATTGCTCAGGTTTATTCATCTTCCATGCCATAAGCTGATAAATCGTATTAAAAATCTGCTTCTGAATACCGGTTTTGGCATAGAGTTCAGCTTCTGGGATTGTCTCATATACCTTCTTATCCATACCCTGCGTTCCGCTATCACGATAGCCAACTGCATTTCCGATTCGTTTGTCTTCTTCATCCAAAAGCACGATATCTACTGCCCATGTATCGATTCCTACACTTACTGGTATCTTTCCTGCTTCCTTACATTTTTTCATACCTACAAGGATTTCTTTAAAAAGTCCATCGATGTCCCAAGTTAGCTCTCCATCCTTTTCTACATTTCCATTTGGAAAGCGATGAATCTCTTCTAATACCATCTTTCCATTTTCGAAATGTCCTAGGATGTGACGGCCACTGGATGCACCGATGTCTACTGCTAAATAATATTTGTTCATATGTATCCCCCTGATTGTTCACTATGTACATTGTACGAAAATGAATACAATAAAAAAAGGACACCTTTTATTCAAAAAAGTGTCCTTATTCGCCATAGCAAGTTTATTTTTCTTCTTTCATTTTCATAATATTATCATAGTAACTCTTATATCTGTAACAAGTTCTTCGACTACATTCCGATTGTTCAATAATTTCTATCATTGATAGTCCTTGTTCATATAATTCAACAAATGCTTCATAGGATTCTTGCCATTGTGCATTATTCTTCTTTCTTCCAGCATTCTTTTTCTTTTGCAACGCTTCTATCTCTTTATCTTTTTCATCTATTATTTGCTTTAATCTTTCTATTTCCCTTAATGCTTCTTCTAAATTCATTTAAACTGCCTCTATATCTGCTATATATCTTATTTCTCATATTAATAATAAAAGCATCATTATTTTGGATGGGCGGTGTATCCATCATCTCAGGTACTCTTTGCAGAGTGCGTCGGGAACCATTTCCGACCTCAAAATAATCATGCTTATACTAGCTTATGAAAGCAAAGAGGAACCCTTTCTGAGCTCCTCTCCTTTGAACTTAAAATATTATCCTCATCACATCAGAAAAGGACTTCTTTGTAATAACATATTAACAATTAGGATTTTTACTGTCAATAGCTTTCTTCAATTTTTGGACATGCACTTTCAAAGAAACTTTATCATCGACGTTCAAAATCCTTCTCAATTCTGCCAATTCATCTTGAGCTTGGTTCCTTTCAGCCTTTATCTTTTCTATATATACTTCTCGATTTGCAAGTTTTCTTGAAACCGTAGCATAATATTTCATTACATCCACAGCTTTTGCGATTGCTTCATCTACCTTTTTCATTTCATCATTTGGCAAATCACAAACAAAATCTCCGAGTCGAGCTTTACTTACACATAAAACATTTGATGCATTGGCTTGTCCATCTAATATGATATTGCCCTTTGAATCAACCTGTGGACTAATACTTGCCACACAAGGTAATGTACTACTATCATGTGTTATTGGTATCACAATCGTATTTCCTGAATGCAAATTGCCAATATCATTCTGTAATATTATAGCCGGTCTCTCTTTACTTATTTCACTACCAACCCCACATCCGAAATTACAACGATATACTTGTCCTCTTTTTACCATTCTTCGTCTTGCATTTGAGGACATCGCATCTAACTTTAGCTTGATTTTTAACCACTCTAACATTTTATCTATTTGTAAGGAATCAATATTTATATGTACACCTCCAATCATCAAATCATACCTCGGCCTTTATCTACTTAAAACCTCTTGTGCCATTTATTTATTGACACAATTATAACAACATGCATTATATGTGTCAATATATTTTTTGCACAAAAAGAACCTTTTGGTTTTCACTAAAAGATTCTTTTTCTTATTTTCTATTCTCCACTCTATATTTTCTAGGCGTCATCCCAAACTGCTTTTGGAAGATACGATGAAAATAGCTGGTGTTGTCATATCCCACCGCAAAACCAATATCCATGACATTCATATTGGTAGTGGTCAATAGATATGCTGCTTGATTAAGTCTCTTATTCTGCACTAAATCCGTATAGTTTTGTCCCGTACGTTTCTTAATCTCTTTCGATAACCAGCGCATATCATAATGAAGCTGACGTGCAAGACTATCCAAATCTCCGTCACGATAATGCTCCTCTATATAACTAAGCACATCCATCACAAGCTTTTGCTGTTTATCAGCTTCTGCCGTCTCCATTCGATCAATCTGATTCATAAGCTGTAGGAACAGAAGCCCCATCGTTGCTTGCTGGATACTATGCTTATTTGGCTCTTTCCGGATGATAGTCCAAATAAGATTTTCTATCAAATTCTGAATTGGGAGCACATCTGCTACCTTGAAATGCAGATAGCCTGTATCTTCCTTCCCTCCTGTCAGACAATCAATTACAAAAGAACGCAATTGATTATTCTCTGCTTCCATCATAGTTAGTCCATAATCAAAGAACTCTGGCAGAATGATAAAGTTTACTGCTACATCAGATTCCTCCGCTGGGTAAATCTCCTGCTTTGCAGACTGGCTGATAAATAAGAGCTCCCCTGCATGCAAAATCACATCATTTCCATTAATCACATGATGTGTACTTCCTTCGCACATATATACCACTTCGACAAAGTTGTGATTGTGAACTGGAAAATGCACAAAACGTGTGTGGGTTCGAATCTGAATCAGCTTTCCGTCCTCAAGAAGTTTCGCCGCATCGATGTGTACAATATCCTCATTCTCAGATATATCCGAGCTATATATTTCTCTTTCTATATTGGTATTTCCACTACGCAGACGCTCCTCTTCGGGTGTGACCTGTCGTAGAATTTCAAGTAATTCGTGTGTCATGGTGTTGCCCCATTCATTACAAATCTTTATTCGGTCTCTCTAATAAATCTTCGATATCGCAGCCTAATGCAACTGACAATTTATACAATGTATGCCCCTGCGCTTTATCAATGTTATTTTGTCTTTGCTCATACATCTGGATCGAGCGTAAACTAACCCCAGACTTCTTAGCTAATTCACTCTGGGACAAACCTGCGGCTTCACGCACTTTTTTTAGTTTCGTCTCGCTCACTCTAGACTCCATCTTCCTATCCATTGCTTCATAGAAATGCTCAATGGACATCTCATGAAACGGATGGTACATAGCCACAATTTCAGACATCTTTACCTTTTCAAATATGTCCTCAAAACGATAGCCACTATACCACTGATAATCCGCTATCGCCCAACCAGCCCAATATTCTGACGTCTTATCCATTGGCTGTGCTGCTTCGATTTCTAAATCCTTTTTATAAATCTTATCTATAATGCTACGTGTCAATTCTACGCCAGACATACCTCCAACCACTGTTGGATTGCCTTTTTCAAACTGTTTTGCATAGCCTGACTTCATGAAAAGCTCTATCATCCAGTCCACATCATACTCACAATCATGTACTGCATAATCAACCATCGTTCCAAGGCTTTTCTTTGCATCACTCAGATACAATTCGCTGTATGCGTGGGTCATCGTTTCTCATCTCCTGTCTTATAATATCCAAAACAAAAATATCATCTAGTACATCCTCTGTCTGTGCAATCTCATTTCGATAGGTCAACCTTGCGTTATTATCTCTTGAAAAAAACTTAGGATAGTATATTTTACTTTCCGCCACAACTGAATCTATATATTTCAAATGTTCAAATGCTTTTTGCGAAACCAAAGCTACTTGCTCACCCAACTTTCCCAAGCGCAATGCTTTGTTTAAACTACTCAAGGGTAATGAATTACTTACAAATGCATCTGCGAAAGAAAAATAAGAATCATCAGCCCTATACCCTATGATTACATCATAATCTTCTACATTTATTCCGAAATATTCTATAATATAATCTCTTGCTTTCCTAGATAATGGTGTATCCAAAGAAAACACTCGATATTTCAGTAAAATTGCAATCCAATTTAAAATAGTATATCCATTACTACTTAAGCGAAGTACTCTTAAATCCTTTAAATCCAACTCATATACATTCGCAAATCCATCATGGTCGTTTTTGCACGCCCATTCTTTTGCCAATTCTATATCCTCTGTACAATAAAATCCTTGACCATAATCATTATGTTTTTTCCCCAGTTCTATGGCTGGAGCATTTATTATCTTTTCCGAACCGTGATATATAGTTATTTTCCTCATCTGCGCCTCTTGTATCATTGTGATGATATAGTTGTTTTTAATTATACTATATCATTGCAATGATATAGTGTCAAGTTTCTATAAAAAAACACACTGCCTGCGTCTAGACAATGTGTTTTTACATTTACTATTCTAATTAGTGTCCACAAGTATGGCTACCACATCCATGATCTCCGCAGGTATGACCTTCGCCGTGTTCATGGTCATGATGATTACATTTTACATCTGGATTGTAAGAAAGGTTGCCTGCTACTAATGCTTCTACTGCTGCATCTGCATCACCACTTACACCACCAAATAATTTGATACCAGCCTGTGCCAATGCCATCTGAGCACCTCCACCGATGCCGCCACAAATAAGTACGTCTACCTGCTGTCCATAAAGGATACCTGCAAGTGCTCCATGTCCATTACCATTGGTGTCCATTACCTCAGATGATACGATTTTACCATCCTCTACATTATAGATTTTGAACTGTTCTGTGTGTCCAAAATGTTGAAAAATCTGTCCGTTTTCGTATGTTACTGCAATTTTCATTTCAATTACCTCTTTCTATAAAATGTTTTCATAATAAAATTATCGGCGTGACAGGATTCGAACGCGGTCTTCGCTCCGCTACGGTCGGTCCAAAACCGAGGTCCACTGGACCTCGTGGACCCTCTTCGTCCCGAACGAAGCGCTCTACCAAGCTGAGCCACACGCCGAAAACATATACTACTACCTTAACACTTTTTGGGGAAAAGTCAAATTTATCTAATAGTTGTTTTTTCTGCCAAAACGTTTACAATAGAGATATTACTATGAAATATATATCGAGGAAACTTTATGAATAAAAAATATACAGCAACCATATTTGCAATTCTGGCTGCAGCACTGTATGCCATCAATATACCAATATCAAAAATATTATTAACTCAGGTATCGCCAACCATGATGGCTGCCTTTTTATATCTTGGCGCAGGTCTAGGACTTTTTCTCTATCAACTTCTTACACAAAAAAAGGAAAGTGGCGAACCACTTTCCAAAGATGATTTACCATATACAATTGGAATGATAGTCTTAGATATCGCTGCTCCGATTTTACTTATGCTAGGCTTACAGCAAACCAATTCTGCCAATGCCTCTTTGCTTAATAATTTTGAAATCGTAGCTACATCATTGATTGCATTTTTTATCTTTAAGGAAGCTATTTCAAAAAAGCTAGGCTTTGCTATCGTTTTGGTTACTATCGCAAGTATCGCTTTGAGTTTTGAAGGAACCGGTAGTTTTGATTTTAATATAGGCTCCCTCTTTGTCCTTGGCGCGGCTTCTTGCTGGGGACTGGAAAACAACTGCACCCGAATGCTTAGTTCCAAGAGTTCTGTACAGATTACTACTATCAAAGGTATTTTTTCGGGGCTTGGTAGTTTGATTGTGGCACTCGTAATTGGAGAACCATTTCCTGCTCTAGTTTCTATCTTTGCTGTTTTAGTTTTAGGATTTATTTCCTATGGCCTTAGCATCAATTTTTATATCAAGGCACAAAAGGATTTAGGCGCTGCAAAAACCAGTGCTTATTATGCGATTGCACCATTCCTGGGCGCTGCCTTTGGAATGTTGCTACTCCAGGAAAGACCTGGGGTTCAGTTCTATGTAGGACTTGTGATTATGATTGCAGCTACAGTGCTAATGATAAAGGATTAACTTTATTAAACAACTAATGCCACCCATTCCGGTGGCATTAGTAATCTAATCTTCAAACTCTTTTCTTCTTTCTTCCTCTGGTAAATTCATCCATTTTAAGTAATCTTTTAGTAAAAATGTGCAAAAATACGGGAATGTATATATACTATCACTAAAACCAACATTTCCAGCAGTAAACTTTATTCCCCACTGAATATCTGGATATGCTTGGCTCTGAATTAATGTACGAAGTGACTTTGCGGTTCCATTTGTTGCTTTTACTTCCACTGGAACTAAAGAATCTTGTGTACGAACAAAAAAATCTTCTTCCAATCTTGAGTCATCTTTTTTGTAATAATACAGTCCATATCCACATTTTGTTAATGCTTCTCCTACTATATTTTCATACAAAGCGCCCTTGTACACATCGAGATTTTTATTTGCTCTTAAATCTTCCTGCGCTTCTTCATCAAGCATAGAAACAAACAAACCTGTATCAAAAAAATATAATTTATACTTACTATCACTATAATTTCCTTTCAAAGGTAATTCAGGAAAATTCATACAATAGCAAATATTTATGATACCAGCATCTCTTAACCATTCAATACAACCACGATAATCACCAAAACGTGCACCTTTTGCCACCTTTGATATCTGAAATTTTTTATTATCTTTCCCTAATTGGACTGGAATTTGCTCAAATACATTTAAAATTCTAGTTTGATCTACACCTTCCACATACTTTCGAATGTCTTCTTTGTAGTCATTTAAAAGTTGATGCTGGATATCCAATGTACCTTCAAAAGTATCATTTTTTATATATTCTCGTACAACTGCCGGCATACCTCCTAAAATACAATAATCTAAAAACAGATTACTATACTGCTTCATTTCTAACTCATTGAATGGTAGTCCAGTTTTCATATGCCAAAACATTTCTTCTATTGCAATATTATCATATCCTTTTGCCCATAAAAATTCTTCAAAATCCATAGAAAACATATTGTAGTCTACTTTATATCCTACACTATTACTTTCAATTCTTCTATAGTGAATACCAAGTAATGAACCACTGCATATAATATCAAACCTTCCGTCTATTTTGAAAAATTTTAATGCTGTAGCTATTTCCGGAAATTCCTGCAGTTCATCAAAGAAAATAAGAGTCTTTTGAGGTATAAATTTTTTCGAAGGGTCAATGCGAGAAATATTACGAATAATATCATCTGCCTTATATCCATCTTCTATAATCATCTTATACTTTGGCTCTTCTACAAAATTGATTTCTATAAAACTTTCGTAATTTTCTCCTGCAAACTTCTTTATAGATTCAGTTTTTCCTACCTGTCTAGGTCCTTTTACAATTAATGGCTTTCTATCATTATTTTGTTTCCAAATAGACAAAAATGCATCTATTTTACGTTTTAAATATAACTCTTCCATAGGATGCCCTCCTTTTGTTTACTATAGTATACAAAAATATGAGCGAGTTATGCAAGTATTTTACAAAAAAATGAGCGAGTTTTTGCTAATTTAACAACAAAAATACCACCCTTTTAACAGGGTGGCATCTTTTTATACTTTTTTGATTTTTAAGATTAACTTCAACACATTCTTGGCAGTCCTCTGTAATTCTCCACGAGTAATACCATCTGGTTTATCGATTGTCTTTAATAATGTGCCATCCGATGAGTACTTTTTGTTCACATGACCCATATTACCTGGCATAAGTACATCTACCTGTGCTCTCACACGGTAAGCATTATCTTTCATCTTAGGAAACTCAGGACTAGCACTCTTTCGCATCCACCAATCCGTAATAACTACACCATCATAGCCCCATTCTTTTCGAAGAATAGTTGTTACCAAATCATAGTTATAATGCGACCATACACCGTTAATCTTATTGTAAGAAGTCATAAGTACATTTGGTTTGCTTTCCTTAATACAAATCTCAAATCCGCGCAAATAGATTTCTCTCAATGCTCTTTCCGAAAGTCTAGAATCATTGGTATTTCTCTTAGTCTCCTGATTGTTGCATGCGAAATGCTTTGGACAACAGGAGCCTCCCTGACTCTGTACACCACGTACCACAGCTGCTGCTATTTTTCCTGTAAGGAGTGGATCTTCTGAGAAGTATTCAAAATTTCGTCCACACAATGGATTTCTATGAATATTCATACCTGGTGATAAGACTACGTCCAAATCATGCTTTTGCATTTCTTTTCCCACTTGTACGAAAAGATTTTCTACCAAAACATCATCGAATGTGCAAGCCAAACCAGTTCCACATGGAAGCAAAGCCGTAAATCTCTTTAAACGAAGTCCTGCTGGGCCATCTGCGGTAATAATTGGTGGAACACCCTTTTCACGAAGGGATGGGATAACGCCACCGAAAGCCCCCGCATTGCCTGCTACACCAAGACTGCTTCCCATGGCTCCTTCGCCTCGGGTAAGTGCTTCTAATTCTTTGTCATTTAACTGCGCAATAAATGCTTCTAATGATACTTTTCCCTGTGCTACATCTGCGAAACGATATCCTTGATCTCCTGTAAAAGAAATTTCCTCTGGTAATCGCTCCAAGATTCTCTGGCGTAAATCTACTGACTTATTGCAAGCACTTTCACATTGCTCGATACATTTTGTTTCTGTAAGAGAAATACTTCCTGCGAGCTGTTCTCCTACATAAAAATGATACTCGCCCTGTTCCAACACGAATGCATTTTTGTAAGCTGTCTTTCCTGCATCATCATAAGAAGCAATGCATTTGTCATCAAAGATAAGCTGTACAACATCCTTTTCCCCAGCTTGTATTTCTTTTGTCTTTGCATAAGCGACTAAAGTTTTTGTAGGCTTTCCAAGCTCGCCCTGTGGTGCCTTGCACCATGCCATTACGACTTCGCGACCTGTAAAACCACCTGTATTCTCCACATCAACCGTAATCTTATATACACCATTTTCACTCACAAAAGCAACTGGATTTGTCTGGAAACTTGTATAGGAAAGTCCATAGCCAAATGGATAAAGCACTTTTTCCTTGGCATAGGTTTCGAAATGACGATATCCAACATAAATATCTTCTTTATACTCGTTATATTCCTTCCCACCGAAATTCGAACTACTTGGATAGTCCTCATAATTTCTAGCTATGGTATCTGCTAACTTTCCACAAGGATTTACCGCACCTGTCAAAACATCAGCTATGGCATTTCCACTTTCCATGCCGCCTTGCCATACATACAGAAGAGAGGAAATCTTATCTCCATAGTTTTCTACCCAGGACATATCTATGATATTTCCTATATTCATCAATACGACGGTATGGGTGAATGCTGTTGTGACTTTGTCCAGCATATCCATTTCCTGCTCGGTCAAATAGTAACTGCCTTGCGTCAAAGTATTTTCTCTGTCTTCGCCTGCTGCACGTCCAATTACCACTACTGCCGTATCACAACGCTTTGCTGCTCCAGAAACCATATCCTGTTCCAAAGGCATTTCTGGATGGCTCATAGGCCAATGTCCCCACCAGCCATGATATGCTTTGTTGTCCTCGCTATTACACCAGTCGTCATATACTTTTGCTAAGTCTTTGTCGAATGCTACACCAGCATTCACAAGTCCTTCCATGAGGTTCACTCGATATGGCGGATGTACATCTCCACCACTTCCGTAGCCTACATAGAACCAATCCAACTGACAGCGTCCAAACACCGCCACTGGCTTTTCCTTTTGCAAAGGAAGCGTGCCATCATTTTTCAAAAGCACGCAGCTTTCTGCTGCACAACGTCTTGCAAAGGATGCCATTTCAGGCGTAACATTGTCATTTCCTGTAGCCATATTCTCTTCCTGCATAAGACCATTTCCCATGCCCCAGTCAACGACTCGCTGGACAAACATGCCCATTTTTTGTTTTAATTTATTCATCTTTTTTATCCTCTTTAAAATTGATAAGCTCCTGCTTCACAAACCCTTTCTCGTCCATCTGGCAAGCTCACTTTCGCTGTCGTATTCGCAGGAATCTCCACTTCAAACTGATATGTACCATCTTCCTGACGATTCCAACCACTTACCACTTTACCATACACGCTATTGTACACAGCCTTTGCATGCGCAAAGCTTCCACCTGGTTTTGGAGCGATAACAAATTCGTTTTCACCTGCCACATGAATGCCACACATGGTTTCGAAAAGCCACTGGCAAACAGCACCTTTTGAATAGTGATTAAGCGATCCGATACCACCTGACTTACTCTTTGGTCCTTCCCATGCTTCCCAAATAGTGGTAGCGCCTGCCTTTGGCATGGAAAGCCATCCTGGAATCTCTTCGTTTTCCAGTAAACGATAAGCAGCTTCCAAATCAATATCTGCCAACACATCCAAGATAAGGGGTGTAGACAAAAAGCCGGTACCTAATCTCCATCCATAGTTTTCCATGGCCTGAACCAAGCGTTTTTTAGCAAAAGTGTTCTGCTCTTCACTCAGTAATCCAAATGCTAAAGGACGAACCAACTGCGCCTGTCTATCCGTATCTAAACTATACTCTTCGGTCTGCACCAATGCCTGATATGCCTTGATACAGCCTTCCTTGTATTCTCTATAATTGTCCAAATCCTCTATATGTCCAAGTGCAGTCGCTATCTCTTCCATCAAACTCATAACATACGCTGTATATGCTGTGGATACCTCTGGGTGAGGTGCAGCAAAGTCATACCACTGGAACTGACATACTTCTGCTGGCTCAGCCCATTCGCCATAAGACTGACCACGATTGACTACATATTTCTTTGCATCACCTTTTAAATGCAATGGTTTCGCAAATGGACCACCCCATTTTCCGCATCTACTTTGCATAAAATGAGCGTAGGCTTTCATTCTATCGTAATATTCTTCCAAAATTACCTTATCACCAAATAACTTCCAGAACTGATATGGCATGATGATGCCAAAATCCGCCCAGCCTACACTGCCGTTCATAACCCACATGTAAAAGTCTACACCGCCAGCTGGAGCAATCTGTGGCAATCGTCCACTCTTTAACTGCCAATCATATACATCTCGCAAGTACTTCTTTGAAAAACTAGCATAATCCACCAAATACGATGCTGTCTGGAAAAATATCTGTGCATCCCCTGTCCATCCATGACGCTCTCGTGTTGGACAATCTGTAGGAATATCAGCACTATTACTCTTGGTAGACCAAAGAGTGGCATCTACCAGCTGGTTCAAAAGGGGATGAGAGCTGGTAAATGCACCTGCCTGTTCAAATGCGGAATATACTGCGATTCCTACGAAATCCTCTGGCTTAATCTCTATATCCGTATCCACTTCCACATATTGGAAACCAAAGATAGCGAATCTCGTCTTATATGTATTTCTTCCATCTTTACAGTTGTAAATCACCTGCTGTAGTGGAGTCGTTTTCTTCTTTGTCGCACACTGAATATTTTTCTGTGTGAGTTCTCCCTCTTCATCCAATAGTTCGCCAAATCGAAGGACTACTTTATCCCCTGCTTTTGCTTCTAAATCGAAAGATAGATAACCTGCAAAATTCTGTCCGAAATCTAGTATCTTCTTTCCCGATGGTGCTGTTTTCATTGTTGCAGAAAAATGCTCACACTCTTTCATTGGGACATTATTGGAAGCGGTCGGAGTTACATCATGGAAAGTAAGTTTCGCTTTTCCACTGTAACTTGGTACCTTTGATGACTCGATGATCTCTCCATCCTTATTGTCTGCAAAACGAATTGGTCCATCATTTGACCAGCCCCATGACGTATCGGAGCAAATCATTTCTTTACTTCCATCTTCGTATGTAATCTCGAGTTGACCTAAGAATTTCGTCTCAGTTCCATACTGATTCGTAAGACCCCAGGCACCTGTACTACCGCGATACCAACCATCTGCCAGCATAACAGTAAGTTGGTTTTTACCTTCTCTCAACTGCTTTGTCACGTCAATGGTCTGATACTGGATTCGTTTCTTATAATCCGTAATTCCTGGAGCAAGCACAAACTCGCCACACTTTTCTTCATTGAGGCAAGCTTCGTATACTCCACAGGCGGTTGCATAGAGTCTAGCTTTTTTGACAGTTTTCTCAACAAAAAATTCTCTGCGAAAACAATCCACCGGATATCTCTTTTTCTTATTTACTTTGTAATTTCCTGTAATCCAATTTGCTTTCCAATCGGATTTTGCAAGGAGTCCAATTTCAAATGTCGCTTCCTCCGACCATTCGCCTTGGATACCATTTTCATCCCAAAGACATACCTTCCAATTCACGATAACTCTGCTCGTCAAATCCGCACCACTCCAAGGAATATGCACCATCTGCGAGCTCATTACTTTGTCAGAATCCCAAAGCAAATTTTCGTCCTCATCTGTCGCACGTATCTGATACGCTGACTGTTTCTTACCTCCTTCACAGTTCCAAGAAAGACGTGGTCTTGTGATATCGATACCGATTGGATTCTTTAAATATTCTACACGTAATCTAGTTGCTCTCATATTTCGCTTTTCTCCAAAAACTTTAGTGTGTTTCTTTCCACTGTCGAATTTCTTCCTGCTCTTTATCAATCGTTTTTTCGATATTGATAAATGCCAAGCATACTATCATAAGTATTGCTGTAATGATTTCGAATCCAAGGAATCCGAATGTAAACCAATTCTGAGTAGCGGCATTCTGTACTGCTGCAACAGTCTCTCCATTTACGAATTCTGGAGCTATATAACCGCATTTTGCAAGCATCATATTAAACACACCATTTGCAACACCTGCAGCAATCGTCATAATGATTGTAAGAAGAGATGCTGACAAACCGTCACAACGGAAATGGAATCTCCATTCAATATGGTCTAAAACATCTGCAAAAAGTGCCATCAGTACATAAGCACATGGCAATCCACCGATATTTTTAATAAACTGGCCGATTAAAACTACCACCATATTAGTAGGAGCGATTAAGCAAACCGCGCCACCGATTGCATAGAGCACAAAGCCTGCCATCGTAAGATTTCTTTTTCCAAACTTCTTTGCCAATGGCCATACAGCAAAAATACCGATGCCCATAGGAATACCGCCGATAACAGATACCAGCGTCTGGGTAATACCATCGTTATAGCTACCTAATACATAATTACAATAATATATAAGAGAAATATTTTTAATGTTGCTTCCCAAATGATATATCATCAAATATAAGAATAAACATACCCAATACTTATCTAAAATAACACTCTTTAACTGTGTAAGGAGTGGAATGCTTTCCTGTTTTACATCTGCATTTTCTGCTGTTACACGTTCTTTGGTGTAATAGTATTCCAACAAAGTAAGTGGTAACGCTAAAATCGCAATGATTCCCATAACTGTAATCCATGCACTCTTATCAACCCCAATCATAGGAAGAACAACCATTGGGAAAATAAGTGCTACGATAATACCACTAATCATAACGCTGGAAATATTATTAAATACAGACAATCCGCCACGTTGCTGTGTATCTCGAATTGATAATGGAACCATAAGATTGTGGCTCATATTATAAATCGTAAAAGCGA
Source organism: Agathobacter sp. (assembly GCA_017409825.1). GTDB lineage: Bacteria > Bacillota > Clostridia > Lachnospirales > Lachnospiraceae > Roseburia. The sequence goes on from JAFQRZ010000018.1 coordinate 123,231, forward strand.
TGGAATAAAATAAGTTGTATGACAACATTACCCATACTACCTGTACTGTTTCACTTGCATTTGGCACCATGAATAAAAGTAATGCCGTGATTGTAATGAGTGGTGCAGAAAACAATAACCATGGTCTTGCCTTTCCTTCTTTGGTACGAGTACGCTCAATCACCTGTCCCATGATAACATTTGTAATTGCATCGATGATTTTTGATACGATTGGGAAAATCACAAGGAACGATCCTCCCCAGATTCCACCCAATTTAAGAACATCTGTATAATATACATTTAAGTAAGATGCCAGTACTGCATTCAAAAGCAATGCTCCAGCTGGTCCCACCAAATACCCCAGCCATTTTTCGCTGGCTACTACATTGTCACTTTTTACTCGCGATGCGAATAATTTGTTTTCGATAAACTTCATTCTAATTTCCTCCATTTGTATGATAATCTACACGCATTCTATATTCTCATAATACTAAAAAAGCGCATTCTTTTCTTGCACAATTATTTTATTTTTAGTATATTTGTCTTATCAATATTCTGTTTAAGTGAGGAACGCATATGAAAAATATCGATTATGATTACATAGTAGAAAACATGTCCGAATTGGCATGTATTCCAATACGAATTTACAAAAACGATCAATTTGTAAAATTCTATTCTCCAATTCCTTTTGATATAGACCCTGCAACACTATATATTGACAAATTATTATCTATTGAAAAGAAAATAAGTTATTATATCACTCCGTATTACGAGTATTATGGCATTGTACATCATATGGAATACACGCTCATTTTGGGTCCCACATTTCAAATTCCAATCACCAAGCAAAATGCTCGTGAAATGATGTTTCTGCTTGGAGTGGAAGAAAGCAAACGTGAAAACTATCAGTCCATGTTACAGCGCATTACCCCTATGCCACTTCAACTTTTTTTGCACTTTCTATGCCTTTTAAACTTTTATTTGAGCGACGAAAAACACAATGTATCAGATATATTACTATTTGACTCTTCCAGCGGTGTTTCTTTACAAGAAATGCAAAGTTCTGAAGAACTTCCATCGAACTATGAAAACGATACACCAGATGAACCTGCCCATACCTCCTATGATTTTGAAAAAAAATTGTGTGGTTATATTAGAAATGGAGACCCACAAGGCCTTTTAGAATTTTTCTCTCATGCCTCTCCTGGACAGGCTGGAAAAATCGGTGACACATATATTCGTCAGTTAAAAAATATTTTTATTGTATCTGCTACCCTAGCTTCCCGCGCAGCCATTGAAGGCGGACTTCCGGTAGAAGAAGCTTTAACTCTGAGTGATGAATATATTCGTCATAGTGAAAAATATAACGCTGCCGAACCTATTAATAATCTTCAATATCATATGATTTTAGATTATGCCACACAAGTGCATGATCTAAACCACGGGAAAAATTATAGTAAAGTAATACGCGACGCAATTTCCTATATCCGAGATCATCTAACTGAAAATATTCGTATCGAACAATTAGCAGAAGTAACTTTTCTTAGTAGAAGCCAGCTTTCTGTTCGCTTCCGTGAAGAAACAGGGATGACAATTACGGAATATATCCGCTTACAAAAAATCAAAAAAGCCCAGGAGTTTTTGACCTCAACGGATAAAACTCCAATTGAAATCAGTACTTACCTGGGCTTTTCATCACAAAGTCATTTTCAAAAAGTATTTAAAGATATCACCGGAATGACGCCAAAAGAATACCGCGAAAAATAATTTATTCTACTTTGATGTACATAATGTTATAGGTCATAGATTCTTTTGGTACGTAACTACCGTACTTTTCGACTACTGCATCAACATTTGCTGTATACACATTTCCTTCTGCATCTGTATAATCTTTTGATGCCACATACGTAATTGGCTTGCCATCAATGCTTGGTAAGCCACTTTCTGGCATCTGCTCATTTAACGTCTTTCCATTCAATGTCACATTTGTTGTATTGCCAGAAGCTCCACACGTAACACCATCTGCATACATAAGAATAACACTCGCATAGTATGCATCAATTCTTCCTAGTAAAGAACCAATATTTACCACACTGTTCGCTTCATCCAAGTCAAAATTGGTTACAATAGAACCCGTAACAGTGTTCTTTTCTGCTGTCATATAACGTTGTGCACCTGCATAACCGCCTATGCTTACCAAAGAATTTCCATGTTTCTTAGAAATACTAATATCCATGTTTGCGTTAACGGTATTACCGCTAGAACTAGTATTTGCAGCACTCATACCGCCAATATTCACTAAAAGCTCTGTATCTTCTTTTGCTGTCGATACATCCTTTTCATTTAACTTGAGTACTACATCTACTGTATTGTTTTTCATAGTTGCATAACACTCACCAATCAAACCTCCCATATACAATTCACCGCCATGGGCACTCTCTGTTTTAGCATTCACCGTAATCTTTGTATCTACTACAGAACAATTCGAAACTGTACTGCTCCATCCACCTGCTTCTAAACCAGCAACCGCAACAAACATAGACTTTGCATAAGCCAAATCCTTGTCACTATACTCCACTACAATATCTGTATTCTTGATATTTACGTTTTTCATAGACGATGCCATATCAAAGCAAGCTAATGTAGCTGCATAACAATAATCTCCACTATATGCATTCTCTCCATTTACATGAATCTGAGCACCATCAATGGTGAGATTTGAAATGTTCGCGTAACTAATTGCACCAAACATCGCTGCTGTACCATTTGCATTCTTTCCATCATCATGCCATATCGTATCCTGATTGGTAGAATCCACTATATTCTTAATTTCAGCACCATTTACTTTTAGTCCATAAATAGTGTGTCCATTTCCATCAAAGTTACCGCGAAAAGCATATGTCCACCAACTATCATTAAAGTATTCATAGTTCGAATAGTATGCACCAATTGGTTCCCATGTTTCTGTTAATGTAATATCATTGGTCAAAATATAAGCACCATATAAATCATCCTTAATTGCACGGAGTTCTTCTTCATTTGATACTTCTTTTGCTTCCACCCAACGTGCATACAATGTCAATGTTCCATCCTCGGTTAATGTTTCAAAATCTCGGATGTACATAGCATCATCATATAAAGCGCGTGCGTCCTTTTCTTTCTTATCCATGACTGCAACCTTTGCAGCACCTATTTCACTTAACTTGTTTCCAAAAAACACTTGATATTTTGAAACACCATTTACGATATCTTCATCTTTTACTTCTGGAACTGTATGCCATCCTGCAAAATAATATCCTTTTCTTTTTGGTGTTGGTACCTCGCTTGTAGGAATTACTGCATCTTCTGCATAATCAATTTCTACGATAGAAGACTTCTGCTGTGCACCCCAACCTGATGTATAATAGGTAAAGGATTCATCATCCGTTAAATCTGATGTAGTATTCTTGTCAAATACAATAGTATATTTTTCATAAGGTGGGTTTTGTTCACTTTCTGTGTTACCAGCATTGTCATTTCCACATGCGCTAAGTACAAAAACTGTTCCCAATAAAAGTAATAATGCCTTCCACTTCTTCATATAGAGCTCCTTTCTAAAAAAGCTGGCAGAACATGCATTCCGCCAGCTTTTTGCAGATTCTGTATCTGTCTATTATTTTGTTCCTGTAATTTCACCCTCAGAACCTGTATCAGGAACAGGCATAGTTACAGCATATGTTCCATCTGTACATGTAATGTTGTAAATTAATTCTTCTCCAGTATTATACTGTGTTCCTTCTGCAGTGATGGTTCCATCTGCATTTTCTGTATATGTACCTTCTGCAAATTTAACAGTTGCCTGTCCTGCATAGTCAACAACACAGAAGAAATTTCCATCATTATCAAGAACCATAAGTGTAGGAGCCCATCCTCCAACAATACCAGATAATACTAAATAATTATCCTCTGCTGGATTTGCATCTTTTAAAGCCTCTAAAGCAACTGCAGCATCCCATGTACCTTCTGTTTCCCCTTCTGTTCCTTCGTCTTTTGTTTCATCATTTTCTGTGCCAACATTTTCTGTGTTTTTATCTTTGCCTGTATCATTTCCGCCACAAGCTACAAGTCCACCTAATGCTAACACTACTGCACATAATAAACATGCGATTCTTTTTTTCATTTTTCTTTCCTCCATTCTGTTTTTCACGACGCCTCTGCGTTAATTGAAATTTATCATTTCAATTAGCACTTCTATATCATTTTCATCCGATTTGTTACAAAATTATTCGATTCTTATGATTGTTTTTCTGGTAATCTTCATCATCCACATAAAACAGCCAACAAGTATAATGGCATCTATTATGCCTGCCACAAATAACCAATAAGGGAATCCCATTTCTACAGGTTCTATGTAAGCACGACTGTTTACAACTGTGTATAAAATATGTTTACAAGCAGTTCTCATCTGCTGTTTTCCGTAGTTAGAAGATGTAGTTACTTCTGATGGTACATGTCCTAAAGTAGAAAGCATCGCATCTCCACCAGCACGCATCACCTGATCTGTGCTCATATATCCGCCATTATCATAATCCGTAATAACCATGCCACGGAAATCCCATTCTTCTCGTAAAACATTTGTGATTAACTGATAATTTCCACCAGCCCATACGGTACCGATTCGGTTATAGGAAGTCATAATGCCTTTTGCTTTTCCTTCCTTAACAATTGGTTCAAACGCCTTAAGATAAACTTCACGAATTGCCTGCTCATTGGACCATGTCGCTACGCCAGAACGATTTGTTTCTTGGTCATTTAATGCAAAATGTTTTACATAAGTAACAATTCCGCAACTGTTACATCCGTTTACCATTGCTGCACCCATTTTTCCAGATAACAGTGGGTCTTCCGAATAATATTCAAAATTTCGACCTGAAAATGGAGTTCTATGAATGTTTGCTGCTGGCGCATAAAGACCATTCACACCGTTCGCATTTGCTTCCTGTGCATAAGTTTTTCCCATTTCTTCCACCAATTTCAAATTATAAGTAGATGCAATAACTACTTCACTTGGAAACTGTACGCCACTAATATCACTTGTCAAAGCATTTAATCCTGCTGGACCGTCAATATCAATCGTTGCATTCTTACCAATCGACTCTACTTCAACAGTTGCAAAACCTGCATATCCAATTAATTTGCCCATTTCATCCAATGATAACTGATTTAAAAGCAAATCCCATTTAGAATCATCATAAGCAAGTCCAATCATATCTTCTAACGCAAGTCCGTTATCTTCTCCTGTCACGATATCATCTAATTTTGGATCATTGGAACAATACAATTCATTGATATTATTCTTATTCATTTCATACAATACAGTTCCAAATGCTTCTTTGCTTTCTACACGTTCCTTTGGAAGTGTTCCTTCCCAATCTGCACGAGATACAAATGCTACTTCTCCTGACGCATAATCAAATATACTTTTTGCAGCCTTAGCATCTGAAGAACGTGGAGTTTCCGCATCATACACAATCTGTTCTTTTACTGTATATGTGAAACTATCTATCATTTCATGCGAATTATCCATCAATTTGATTTTATACTCACCTGCATCTAATACATATGCTTTTGCATTCTTTTCATCAAAGGATGCCATATCTTCTACATCAAAAGTCAGTGTAATCTCTTCAGATGCTCCAGCTTCTAAAAGTTCTGTTTTATCAAAAGCAGCCAAAACCACGTGAGATTTCTCTATTCCACCTATTGTATAAGGTGCAGTATAATACACCTGAACTACTTCTTTTCCTGCCATCTTACCAGTATTCGTTACTCTTACAGTCGCACTAACCACACCATTTTCAACGGAAGAAGAAAGCAACTCTTTTTCAAATGTTGTATAACTTAATCCATAACCAAATGGATATTGCACAGCCTCCTGATATTTTGCTTCATCACACATAGCAGTAGTGTTATCTACAAAACGAGTTTCATAATAACGATATCCTACATAAATACCTTCTGCGTACTCTAAATATTTGTTAGCAGTCTTTTTGCCATTCTCTGTATAGTAAAAATTTCCTGCATTATAAAACGCTGGTGCAGAAGTCACATCATAAGCATAAATATCAGCGAGACGTCCCGATGGATTTACTGTTCCTGCTAAAATTTCTCCCACAGCAATACACCCCGTAGAACCAGGTCCTCCAATCCAAATGGCTCCATCGATCTTTTCATCCTCTAAAAATCCAAGCTCCATAGCATTGGAAGAATTAATAACTACGATAACATTTTCAAAATTTTCTTTTACCATATCAACCATGGCAATTTCTATATCTTGCAGTTCTAGATAATGCTTACCAGCATTTCCACCTGCGTATTCTGCCATATCAAATGGCAAATCGCCACCTTCACCGCCACTTCTTGAGATGACAATGAGTGCTGTCTCCGAAAAACTTTTTGCTTGATTCATTAGGTCGGTACTATATTCACTTGTAGCTGGTTCATAGATGTTATAATCTCCACCTTTTAAGTTAAAAATATTGGTGGATTCCTTTTCAGGCAATCTCTCTTCATAAAACTTTGTCAACTCGTCATTTACCTCAAATCCAGCTTCTGACAGTCCTTGTTGTAAAGTCACATTTTTCGACTCATCGGATGCACCAGAACCATTCCCTCCGTAAATCAAACTAATGGAAGAAATACCAAAAACATTTATTTTTTTATTATCTGTTAGTGGAAGCACTGCATCTTTATTCTCTAAAAGTACAATCCCTTCTTCCTCTAGTCGAGTTGTAATATCTTTGGAAGCCTGTGTTGCTTCATCTACAGCCAAATCATCTACCTTTACTGTAGAAAAATATTGGTTGATAATATTGTTAAATCCCCAGATAGCACCGTTAGCTACCATCGTTACGATTAAAAGCAACGAAATTATTATTATCCCTATCTTTTTTATCTGTGATTTGTTCTTTTTTATTCGCATAATCATTATAGCAATAACCACAAGACCTGCTACAATTGATAAAATAAACATCCATTTTGTAATACCAGAAACGCCCATTTTCTCTTTTCCTCCTTAAATTAATTCAAATGATAAAATTTCTAACATTCCTTTATGTATCTGGAAGGTAATATCTGCATGCGTTTTACCTGTTACGTTTGTAGAAAACACCTGCCACCTCTCGGAATCAACCAGTATCGTTCCACATAGTTTATCTTGTGTGTATACGGATAAAACACCTTTTCCACGCATTTTTATTGCAATCGATGTTGTTTCCAACAAATCGAAATATTTATATGCAACCAGAGTATTCTTTGTAAGATGTGTCACATATCTTTCTCCATTTTTGCTGGTTATCATCGGTATATTCTTAAAGGATTTGTTTCCACCATGGGGCATCTTTCCATTTGTCAGATTACAACAAATCGTTGCTGGATACTGCCCTCTTCCACACAAATCACCATCATTCAACCCACACGAGGTTATCTCGACCTGAGGAATCCTGCCATTTGATAATATCTGAATTTTTTCAGCACATGCCTGACGTGAATAATCCGTACCATGTGTTTGCCGATGATAAAATATATACCATTCTCCATTTATTTTTTCGATACTTCCATGTGTCGTCGCTGTATGATTTAGTCTGTCACGCTCTTTTCTTCCCTGATAGCCTACATCCCCATTGGATATAATCACTCCACCATATTGAAAATCTCTGTCGGGAAAATCGCTTACTGCATAACAAAGTTCATGATTATTTACCGAAGAATAGATAAAATAATACTTGCCATTTATTTTTCGAATGGAAGACCCCTCAAAAAATCCATGCCCTGCAAGGTTATGTCCAGATTTTGGAAAAATATGTATTCTACTTTCGAATGGTGTTCCTTTTGTTTCTGTAGGTAAAATAGGTTTGGGTTCCTCTTTTATCGTAAGCATATCGTCACATAACACACAGGTTACAGCTCCCATAACACCATTTTTTTGTATTTCTTTGACATTTTTGTTAAACATATCGGCTTCTATCCTTTGCATAATTGGTCGAAAGATTCCTGGTAATTCTTCAAAGGGATACCATGTACCATAATAGAGCCGAATCACACCATCATCGTTGATAACTGCTGGATCAAATGGAACAAATTTTTTACAAGGTGTCCCATCTGGAAAGTGAACATGTCCATAAAATTTATATTTGCCATCTGGAATATCGCAAACAGCAACACCTATCGGACCAAAATAACCACCATTTCCATGTTCCCCACTTAAACAATAATACAAATAATATCTTCCATCGTTCCCCTTTACACAGTCCGGTGCATAGATATATTTTCGATTCGTTTCTTTCGATAACGGATCTTGTGATGCCGAAAAACTAGTTCCTTTACAACTCCAATCCGTCAAATCCGTAATTGGTGCCGACCAAACCTCATAATCCAGCATGCAGAACGTCTCTCCGGCTTCTTTATCATGAGAACCAAATAAATATACTCTGTCTCCAAACACATGAGGTTCCCCATCCGGAATATAGGTATCCATAGGCAAAAACGGGTTCCATACTTGTCTCTTTTGATTCATAATGTCCTTCCTTCCACATTAATATGTAAGCATTATAGCATTAGACACAGCCTAGAAATCTTGTACATTTGTTTTGATTATGCTACATTTGTTTTATCATCTCATTAAATTCATAAAAAAAATTGCTTAAACCCTAAGGTCGAAGCAATTTTTCATATTTTGTCCGTTTATACAAAAAACACCACCCTCTCAGGTGGCGTTTTTATCTTTACTTTCTGTTTTATAATACGATAAATGCGCAATTCGTAGCTGGGATTTCTAATGTGCCTGCTGCTTTTTCTGGTGCAAGAGCTGGAAGCTCATCGTTTTCACCCAGTTCTAATACCTTCCCATTTAAGGTCATCTTGCGTGAACGAAGTCCTGTTTCGCCAGCAAGTACATAAACATCTGCTTCATTTGGAAGCTCTACGGTGATAGCTTCGTTTGTGTTGTTTACAACGAGGTAAGCAACACCGTCTTTTCCATCCTTACGAGAATGTGCATAGATTCTTGCACCGTCTGCTACTTCGCTTGCATCAAGTGCGGTAGTACCCATAATACGATTCCAAAGCAATACTGCAAAATAGTTTGGTCTTGGAACAAATGTACCATGTTTTAAGAAACCATAGTCAGAAGAAGCAAGTGTATTGTGGAAAATCACACCATCTGTAACAGTTGTAAATTCTCCTAATTCATTTAATGTACGTGGAACATCTGCGTATGTAGAAGCCCATGTATTTCCACCACAACCAGCATCGCCGGACTCGGTTACCCACATCTGTCCGCCTAGAACATATTTATCACGTTTTGGAACATAAGCTTTTGCACAGTGTGCCGCAATTCCTAAATACTGATCTGTAAGAATGGCTTCATAAGGCCAGTGACCACCCATAGCTGCACCACGTTCTGAAACGCCATTGTAGTAGTGATAGCTGAACACATCCATTTTGGATTTGTATTCCCCCAATAAATCTTCTGTCGTAACGATTTCATAGCCAGCTGCCATACCACCGCCAGCACCTTCCATGCCAGCACCAAACATATCGATATCACCTACTGTACAAGGTCCTACAAATAAGCAATCTGGATAGTTTTCTTTTAACCAAGCACCAAATGCATCATGGTCACGTGCATGATCTGCTGCTGTATAACCTACTGGTAAACCAGAAAGCTGGATAAGGTTTGGTTCATTTGTAAATTCTGCTGCAGAAACTGGAACACCATGTTCGATACTATAATCCATAAGCATCTTAGCCTGTGTAGTATCCCATGGTTCATCCTTGCTGTGGTTACCAGGACAGTTTGCGAAAGAAACAAGTAATTTACCATCTACTGCTTTTACAAAGTCAAGTAAGTTTGTCCACTGTTCTTTTGTAAGAACGTTCTGATAGCCTTCTGGAACAGTACCATCTGCATATTTGCCTTCAAAATCGTAGTATGTCTTGTTTGCCCATGTACCAGATACACGTACCCAAGCTGTACCGAGCTCTTTTGCAAGCTTGATAAGTCTAGGATTTGTTGTATCAATTGGATCATACCACTGCTGTAAGTTGCCCATGTTTGTCCAGTCTTTGATTACTGGAAATTCTTCTGTACCATCTACCTGCGCTTCTGTATAAGCCTTCCAGAAAGTACCACCTGTAACTTCTGTCATTTCCACGTTGTAAGATACCAGACGTGGGTCAATCTGACGAAGCTCATTTAATTCTGTCTTAAGTGTAACAAATTTTCCCATTGGATTATCCCCCTATTTCTTATTATATTTGAAACTGATAGGCACCAGTCTCTACCCCTATCTTCCTGCCATTCGGCAATACGATTGTAGCCTCCATCGGCACACTAACTTCTATATGCAATACCTCATTCTCATATCTCCAGCCGGAACGGATTTCTCCTACTGGTGACTGATAAGTAGCCTTTGCATATTCCAAAGATTTATGTGGTTGTGGCTGAATGGTTAGTTTTCCATTTTCTAGCTTGATACCACATACACCTGAGAATAACCAGCCTGTAATCGCACCTTTTGAATAATGATTCAAGGAGGCTTTTACTTCACCCTTTTCATTGATACCATCCCATTCTTCCCAAATGGTAGTCGCACCTTTTTTTACAGCATAGAGCCAGCTTGGAGAAGTATCCTGTAACAGAAGTTTATATGCAGTTTCCACATATCCATAGTCTGATAGTATTGGACAAAGAAGTGGTGTCGATAAGAAACCAGTATTTAAATGATAATCTTTCTGAACAACTAGCTGATTCAAATCCGCAGCTGCCTGTTTCTTTTCCTCTTCCTCTAATAAGTCAAATGCAATCGCACGGATGTATTCCGCCTGACGATCAGACTCTATTTTTCCATCCTTAGTAGCAATAAATCGAAATGCCTGCTTTGCTTTTTCAGATGTTTCTAAGTAATGTTTTGCATCTGCATCTTTTCCTAACACCTTAGCAATCTCAGCCATAAGTTTTCCAGAGTAAGCAAAGTATGCGGTAGCCACCTTTCCCTGTGGTGTACGCATTGCTGAGGTGCTTTCTACATCTGGTTCACACCATTCACCATAATCGATCCCTGTTTCAATGGTATAGTTGCGACATGGATTTTTCTTTAACCGCTTCAGTGGATTCATTGGCTTCTCTTTCGCTCTCTTTTCCAGAAAAGCGTACCACTTCTGCATCATCTCATAGTTTTCTTCCAAGATACGGACATCTCCATATCTCTTATTCAAGGTATATGGCACGATGATACTCGCATCTCCCCAACCTACAGAACCTGCTAAAAGACCAGAGAAAAAGCTAGGTACATTGTTCTTTGGTGCAATATTGGATACTTTTCCATCTTCATGCTGTGCCAGTCTACATTCTCCAAGCCATTTACGAATAACAGGATAACACTCCATCAATGTGATACCAGTTTCAGCAAAAACACCCATATCTCCTGTCCATGCTGCACGTTCTCTCGTTGGACAGTCTGTTGGGACATCACAGAAGTTGGACTTCTGACTCCAAATACTGTTTTTTACCAACTGGTTTACTGCCTCGTTGGAACATTTAAACGTCCCGAGCTCTGGCATATCGGAGTATACTGCTATAGCTGTAAACTTAGCGTCCGTCAAATCGATATCTGTTTCTACCTTTGCATAACGGAAGCCCCAAATTGAAAACTTGGTCTTATATTCGTTTCTTCCTTCCTTACATATGTAAGTAACCTGTTGATTCGTGCCACCTTCTTTGTGGCGTTTTCTATCCTGGAAGTTTTCTGCAGTAAAATTACCATTTTCATCCAAGGACTCGCCGTGAGTCAAAACGATTTTCTGACCCGCATGTGCATTTAATGTAAAGGTTATATACCCTGCCATGTTCTGACCGTAATCGATAACATTTTCTCCATTTGGAGTGGTAATAATTTCCCCTGTAAAATGTTCCTTTTCTACAATATGAACACTGTTCGAGCAGCATAAATTCGTAATTGCATAGTTTTCAACTTTCACTGCATGATAGTCCGTTATCTCTTCCAAAGAGGCATCTACAACCTCTCCCTGCTGCATATCATTTTCGCGAATTGGACCACTTTGTGAAGCCACCCAATTCTCATCTGAAATACAAACAGTTTTTCCATCCACTTCCAATTGGAAATAGAGCGCTATATCTTCGCCATAGAGATTTCTATCCCCGTCTACACCAGAGCAACTACGATACCAGCCATCTCCTAAGATGACCTGTACCTCGTTTTCACCATCTACAAGAAGCTCTGTTACATCATAGGTCTGATATGCTATATGTTTTCCATAATCATAGGTACCTGGCGCAAGCACAAAATCCCCTACACGTCTTCCATTGATATGCGCCTCATACAAACCATGAGCAGTAATATATAAACGAGCTTCACCCTTGCTTTCTGCGGTAAAAGTAGTCTTCAAATAACTCGCTGGCTTATGTACCTGTGGATCGCATTCTAATTCCGGATTAATCCACTTTGCAACGAAGTCGCCCTGCTGCAAAAGTCCCATTTCAAAGAATGACGCTTCACTCCATTCGCCTACGCTATCGGTTTCGTCCCAAAGACGAACCTTCCAGAATACACGCTGGCGACTCTCTAGTTTTACATCTAATATATAATTCATTTGAGAAGAAACTATCTTCCCAGTATTTAAAATCACTTTATCGTCACAAACTGCTTCTATTTCATAAGCAGTCTGTTTTTTTCCTTCTATACAATTCCAACTCACATATGGTTTTAAGACATCGATTCCAATCGGATTTACCATATGTTCTGTCTTTAAATTCACGGCTCTCATTCTTTTCGCCTCTTTTCTTGATTTCGTTTTCATCCAAAATCTATTTCACATGTTCCTTCAAAAACTCTGCAGATACTTCCAATGATTTCACTGGTGAACCATCTACCCAATTTTTGTGTGTTTCCAAAATCACTGCATCTACTCCAACGGATAATGCCAGCTCTACCATCGCAGTTAGATTCATGTTTCCATAACCCAATTCCATACTATCAGAATTTAAAATTGGAGTCATGGAAGCACCTTCTATCCTTGTTCCTCTATCATTGATATGATAAAGCTTTAGTCTATCCCCTAAGCGTTTCATCCACAGTAGTGAATCAGCACCAGCCTCTGCAAACCAATAGGAATCAAACTCAAAATTTACATATTCTGGCTTGGTTTTTTCTATGAGTAAATCATAGGCTGTTTTGTCCTTTGACACTTTACGAAGCTCGCAGTTATGGTTATGGTAAAGCAAATAAATGCCATCTTCTAACAAACGTTTTCCTGCTTCGTTTAAATCCTCTGCCAACTGACAAACTGCCGCTTCATCGGAATAGTCAAAGCGATACATGCCTGTTACCACAACATATTTGGTACAAAAAGACTTTGCCTCTGCCACTACTGTTTCTGGTTCTCTTTTGATTGTACCTAAATCCACGTGAACAGATACCACAGATAAGCCTGCTTCATTTACTAACGTTGCCCAATCAAAGTTTCCACCTTTGCCTACTGGCATACCTGCAAACTTGGTAAGCATTCGCACAAGAAAAGGAGTAGGACGAATCATAAAACCATTGAGTTCGATTCCATCATAGCCTGCAGCTTTGATTTTTCCTAACACTTCTTTTGCATCTGCTTCCGATTTGATTGCACTTCCCAGCATAATCTGCTGTACCGCTTTTACTGCCATCCGATTTCTCCTTTATAACGGAATTACTACACCTTCGGTAATTCCATTTTCGTTAAACGCATCCACTCTCACATAGTACTTCTGGCCTTTTACAAGAGCACCAATACGTTTTTCGATTCTTTCTTTACTATAAATCTTATCTCTTTCTAAGAAAACTAACCAGCTATGATAAAGTTTCTCTGGCTCGTGTCCCCAAAGAATATTATAGGCCACTGCATTTTCCCCTTGGATATTTACCAATAAATCCAATTCATCATCACTTCTAGTAGCTTCAAAAGAAGGTACGGCTGGCTTTTCGCCATCTCCAATACCAAATACACGAAGGCCTGAGATACATGGTTTTTGATTAAATGGCACTTCCAGAATTGTAAGTTTAATATATCGAGCCTGTAGTCCCTCTTCTCTTACCACCAAATCATGTGGCAAATCTGTCTCTACCTGTGATTTATCTTCAATGACAAAATAATTTTCTCCATCCACAGAACCTTCCAAAACCCAGCGCGTTACTCGGTCGTACTCATCGATGTAACGTGGCTGTGTCATGGTTCCTTTGATTTCACCTGGTACTGGAACATCAAGCTTATCATCGGCAAAGTTTATCTGAATTGCATGTACATCCATGGCTTTTTCCAAATCTATCTGAATCCACTGTCCAGCTTCATTTGTAGCTGCCTGCCACCAGTTCTGTGCATTTTCTTCCGTGGCAAGAGAAGGGGATTTGCCTTCCACAAAAGAAGATGCACTTACTGGTTTTCCACTGCTAAGGAGATACCATTTTGGATTTTCCCATGGATCTGATTTTTCACTAGAAACTGCTCTTGGCCAGTCGCCATAACGCTGGTTGCAGAACAATTCACCATCTTTATCAAAACCAGCAGGCCAGATACCTACACGACGTTCAAACTGCTGATTCACGCTAATGCGCATCGTAGAGGTATGCCACAAGTTCTCATGCTTATCCCACATCGTAGAACCATGTCCTGCTCCTGGCATAAATCCGCCTGGAGAGTATGAGAAAGGATTATTCTTTGCTAAAGCAAATGGTCCAAGCGGTGAATCGCCGATATACACGCCATCTGCATATACATTAAACTGTGCACCTGGACAAGCATACTGCAAATAATACTTTCCATTGTGTTTATCCATCCAAGGACCTTCAATAAATGGTTTGTTGGTAAACATACCTTTTACCATTGTAACCAAATGTGGAGGAATTTGAGACTCAGGCACACCACTTTGTTTCAAAAATCCCTGATACATCATCTCAATCTGTTCCTCACTAGATGGGAACAAACTATTATCTTCGCCAAAGCGTTCATATCCTCTTTCATATGGATTTCCAGATAAAAGTTCGATAGGCTCGGTCTTTGGTTTCATAGTTTCTGGTTCTAATTCCACGCCCCAGATAGGTGTGGTATTGGAACAGCCCCAATAAAAATAAATGCGACCATCATCATCAAAGAAAAGATTTGGATCCCAAAAATCAAAGGTTCCAGAAATCTCCTCATAAGGTCCATTTATAATATCTTTGGTTCTATAATAATTACATACTTCCATTTTCTTGGAAGCACAAAAATATACATAATCCCCACAAACTCTAGCATCTGGCGCATAATCATAAAGTGGCAAATTCTCTGGCAAACGATGAATTTCCCAGTTTACCAAATCTTCCGACACCCATACACTTAAGTTCATAGACGCAAATATGTAGTACTTCCCTTTGAAACAAATCATGGAAGGATCTGCTGCCTCACGGTCGATTTCCAATTTCCCCTTTCTAGGGTCCATATTAAACTGATATCTGTAATTTACATTAATTGGATTACAATAATATTTCATAATATTTCTCCTACAAATAGTCCTCTATTCTCCACTCATCCTGCCATGCGATATGCATTTTTTCATTTTCAAATAATATTGGTAACCAGACATAATCTGCAATGCTTGTATTTGCTCGCTCTAAATCAGGTCTTGCAGCAAACATCGCCTTTTCTTCTTCTGTCGCGGAATACTTATCCGGCTGATATTTTGACGCAACCACTCTTCGAATTGCCTCTGTTTGTTTATAATCTAACAAATCATTTGGCATCCATCTGTCTGCCATAGCAATATAAAGATTTTCTTTACCCTCGACTTTAAATATTTTTGATATCTGACTATTAAAAGAGGACATTGATTCGTCATTTACATGTGGGTCTCCTTGGGAAACAAATTCGTCTTCCCAATTAAGTGCCACTGCATAGTCACTTTGATTTGGTGTATATCCAGTCATTCCACTTGTCACCATATATTTCTTTTCACCATTTTGGCACATTGCAATGCCTTCGCGACAAAATGGTGGCATTAGATTTGTATAATGAGAAGCTATTTTTCTATCTACAGATAGATAATCTTCCGATAAAAGATATGTGTATAAATTGGTATGGTCAGCTGACTGATATAAATATGCATTCTTTGTTTCACTATCTACTACAATATCAAAATCTCCTGCACTATTTCCCAATGGATAATAGTCTTCTACTACAACCTCATAAGGTCCCATAAATTCGTTTGCTTGTAAAATTACAAAACAACTTTCAACACCAGAAACTTTAATCCACATCACATATCTTCCAGTCTTCTCACACTTAATGATATGAGGTCTGTCAATATACTTTTCAGGAAACAAATTAGAATCCGGATTTTCTACATCTGGTTTTACGATATACCCTAAATCTTCCCAATTATACAGGTCTGTGGACTTATATACGCGAATCCCCCAAGTCCAAATTGGATTCTCACCATCAGTATATTCCTTATTTTCTCCATACCAATAGTAATTCCCTGCCTCATAGAAAACTGCACCACCATGTGCCTGTATTCTGTTACCATTTGTATCATACCAAGGCTGTCCAGGATGAAACGATTTATATTTTTGTGTCTTTTCTTTTATTGCATTTGTTTTCTTTTCATGTGAAAACATTTCTCTATAAAAGGCAACTTTTTTTGTTTCTTCTGCGGTCAACCCTTTCGTTTTTCCATATGCAACAAGACAAGTCTCCAATTCCCTTACCTGCTCCTCTGGACAATACTCTTTTACATATTTTGAGAGAGCTCGTAACGAAAGCTCTTTCATCCTAGGGTATTTTTGAACCATTATTTCTAAAGCAGGTAAATACTCTCGCACCATTGCTAAAGTCTGAGAATCCTCCAAAATTTGATTCCAAGACAAGTTCAATCCGTATTTCATATTGTATCCTCTACTATACAGTTGCTAATTTACCTAAAAACTTTAAGCTAGGCTTTGCAATACGCTTCTGAGTCGCTCTATCTACTGCAATCATACCAAAGGTCATTGAATAGCCCTTCTGCCATTCAAAGTTGTCCATAAGAGACCAATACATATATCCGATAACCGAAATACCATCCGCCTTACAAGCTGCTACACCATCAGTTGCTTTCTCGATAAAGGCTACACGTCTGGTATCATCCGAGGTAGCAAGACCATTTTCTGTTACCATAATTGGCATATCCGTGCGTCCTGCTTTTTTGAATTCCTCATCTGCACGACGAATCACATGTTCTAACGCTTCTGGATAAAATTCATAATCCATCTGTGTTACTTCCGCACCTTCTGGAACTGGCATAATACCATCTGCTCCAATCAAAGAACGAGTATAATTCTGTAAGCCAAAGAAATCATCTTCTTTGATATATGGAATGTAATGGGTAAATTCTTCTATCCATTCCTTCGCTGCAACTTCCTCGCCACCTTCTACTGGCTGAATATCATGTAATGACAACGATAAACCAATCAGAAGTTCTGGTTTTACTTCTTTCATGGCATGTTTCGCTGCTACATGTGCACGCATCACCAACATATCTCCTTCTTCTGTACGAGCAGATACAAAGGTCTGTGGTTCAGCTACACCAAAGACTTCTACATTCTCTGCCTGCTGATTTTTCATATTTTCCATCATGGAATTAAAGTTCATGCCGATCTGAGCAGTGCCTTCCATGTTACCTGACTGCGAACCATTACCTGCTTCTGCATTCTGAGTAGCCTGCATCGCCATCATCTGCTGCATCTTTGCCATCATCTGACGTTTGTAGCGTTCTGCAATCGCTTTTACCTGAAGTCCCATGTTAGCTTCGTTGATAGTCACCACATAGTGCATCAAATCGCCCAACTGTTCTACTACATACTTGCAGTATTTCGCAAACGCATCTACCGTAGCATTCGCTTCCCAGCCACCATTTTCAATCACCCACTTAGGAGAAGTAAAATGATGCATGGTTACGATTGGCTCGATGCCATTTTCTTTACAGCATTCCAAGACCTTGCGATAATGTTCAATTTCTTTTTCATCAAACTGACCTTCAACTGGCTCGATACGCGCCCATTCAATCGAAAAACGATAGGCATTTAATCCAGCCTCTGCCATCATACGAATATCTTCTTCGTAGCGATTGTAATGATCTACCGCATCAAGCGAAGGTTCATTAAAGTTTGTATATTTCATATGCTCCATAGCCCAGTAATCACTATGGATATTATTTCCTTCTACCTGATGGGCAGCCGTAGCTGCCCCAATCAGGAATTCGCGTTCAAATTTGCTCATAAACCATCCCCGCGATTATTCGCCTTTTAATGCATTTTTCTTTGCTTCGATACGTTTCTGTACTTCTACCATTTCTGCTCTATCCAAGTGACAGAATTTCATAGCTACGATAGTACAAATCCAACCCAAAATAGGAAGTCCAAAGTAAACGGCCATAGTCATCCAGAAAATAGCTGGAGTTGCTTCATCACCAGGCTGTGGCATAGTAGTTGTATAACCGATAAGAGCTACTGCACCTGTTGCGATAACTGCACCAAAAGATGAGATTAATTTATCGATTAAACTATATGTACCTGTTACTACTGCTGGTACATAACGACCACTTCTGTCTAATTCATAGTCGATAATATCAGCCATGAATGATGTATTTGCTGTGGTTACACACATCTTTGCACCATTCCATGCCAATGTGAAAAGCACATAAATAATCATAAATGGTCCCATTTCTGCAATTAACTTAGGATCAATGATTACGAAGAATCCAAACATTGCTGCGCCGATAATAAGTGAAATCCAAGTCCATGTTACAATAGCTTTCTTTGCACCATGTTTACCAGCATATTTTGCACCTACTACTGCGAAAATGATAGATGGAAGCATACCAATAACTGTTAAGATTGTTGAGATACCCATATTGCCAATGATGATACCAGAAAGTAATGTACCAATTACTGACTGAGATGCTGTCTGCTGAGCTAATTTATCAGAAGCTGCTGCTGCGATATAGCACTGTAATGGACGGTTATCCTTTAATACCTCCAGCATATCTTTTACTTTTAATGGTTCTTTCTTCTGGTCGATACCATTGTAAAATTCTGGTTTGTCGTATGCACTGATACCGATACAAACTAATACGATACCTACTGCACCAAGTGCAAGACAGATTCTACAAGCAGTAGAAAGGAATGCCTGATTGAATTCTCCACCACAAGCAGGAAGCACTACCATGTTAAGAACTACCATAAGAATCATTGGTACCATGTAGTTAAAAGCTGTCGACCAAACACTGATAGTTGGACGCTGCTTTGGATCGTTACTCATGATAGGAGCCAATGTCTGTGCTGTCATGTTTGTAATGGTATAACCAATAACATAAATTACATAAAGCACTACGAATCCTACAATTCCTAAGCCTTTTCCCGAACAGAAGTCAAACATTGCCCAAAGAGCAACTGCTTCTATTAAGAAACCGCCTACTAAAAGTACGCGCAACTTACCAAATCGTGTCTCAACACGGTCATATACAAATGCCAGCATTGGATCTGTAACACCATCCAAAATACGTGTACAGGTCAAAATCACACCAACCAGAGCTGTTGCGATACCATAACCAATGTTTGCACTGTAGCTTGCATATCCTATTAAAGAATACACACTCATACCTACTAAAGAGTTACAAGAGATTAAGATAATCTGCCATAATTTCGCACGACGATACTGTACGCCGTCGATTTCGCTTTGTGTTCTTTTTTCTTTTCCCATTTTCTTTTCTCCTTTGATTTAATTATAAAACACGAGTATTTTATACTCTACATTTTATTTATTTTAAAAGGTATTGTATTTCAATTTTCAAAGGTGTATTATATTTTACAAAGGCACAAGACAATTTCGTGAATTTGCTATAAATTGACAGTAAATTTTTGTACATTTTTCACGCTACGCATTAAACAATACCTAAACTATGAGGAATTTCCATGATAACTATCAAGACCTTAAAAGAACTTTTACCTCTACAAAAAGATTTATTTCACATTCCATTTTACCTCTATGATGCAAACCAGTGTATAAAAAAAGCTGAGCCATTTCCTCTCAGTGTCCCTTATATGGAGGCTTGTCTTCCTGCATTTTCGAGCACCAGCGGAAAACCGTCCTACTATTTTTCCAAAGACTTATTACTCTATGGAAGTGTGCCTGTGTCAGACACAAATTGTACACTTATCGTAGGTCCTGCCCGTGCCAGTGCCCTGACTGCAGCAAATATCCATAACATTCTTATCTCCAGCTATCCTTATGTAAAACCAGATCAAGCAGACGAATTGACTCACTATCTCAACAACTGTGCCATCATTTCTTTTGAGATGTTCCTACCTATTCTGTGTTCCCTACACGGATTTATCAATGATGAAATCATTTCTCCAGAAGACCTATTAGGAAATGCATCAGAAGCAAATGAGTCCATTCTGCATCAAATGATTGAAACTGACAAAAGTCACACCTACGAAGAGCAGCCTCGACATAGCAGTATCGACTTTGAAGCCCGTATCATGTTTTATGTCAGTCAGGGAATGGTAGATAAATTCCACACCTTACCAAGCTATCATCATGAAATGGGAAGTCTTGCACATACTTCTTTGCGCCACTATCAAAATGCTTTGATTATTTTAAATACCTTAAGCCAACGTGCAGCGATTCTAGGTGGATTAAATCCAGAAACCGCATATCAACTGGGCGAAATCTATATTCAGAAAATTGAAGCTTGTAAAAACATTAATGATGTTATGGCACTAAATAAAGATTATGCTATCTGTATGGATTATTGTGAACGTGTAGCAGCCATTCGATATCCAAAGACCAATAATGCGAAAATAAACGCGGCTATGCATTATATTCAGGAAAACTATACCCGTCATTTAAGTGTATCCGAAATTGCAGAAGAAGTAGGACTCTCTCCGGAATACCTCTCTTCCCAATTTCACAAGCTGACAGGTACCACTCTGCCCTCCTATATCACGAAAAGAAAAATCGCAGAAGCAAAAAATCTCCTGCGATTTACAAACATGTCTCTGGCTGAAATATCAGAGTATCTCTCTTTTTCTTCTCAGAGTTATTTTCAGAGTGTGTTTAAAAAAGAAACCGGCGACACTCCAAATGAATATCGCCGATTGAATAAGCTGTTGGTAGTGAAGTAATAACGGGTAATCAAGCTTTTTGAGGGGCTACATTCTTGAGGGTTTGATTTGAGGGACTTTCGTGAGGGGCTGGTTTGAGGGTTTCTCATGAGGGTTTATAGAAAAATTGAAGATTTAATAGAAAAACCAGGGTTGTCAAAAGACT
>JAFQRZ010000003.1 GCA_017409825.1 Agathobacter sp.
CCCCCTCAAGATGAGATATCCCTTCCTATAAGGAAGTAAGACCCCTTGAAGACTACAAGGTAGATAGGGCAGAGGTGGAAGTGCAGTAATGCATGGAGCTGACTGTTACTAATAGGTCGAGGGCTTGACCAATAAGACTTAGTGAATACAAGTCGAAGACGCAGTATGAACTTAGTCGTTTGGTCGTTCGATGAACAAAGTGAATCGAACTTCCTTGTTTATGGAACTTGTTTGAAACAAATCTGTGTGAAGTTTTGAAGGTATATCCTTCCAGTAGATACAAGCGTTGACATTCGCAGAACGCAAGCGTCCTGCTCATGACCGCGCTGTCGCGCTATATTTTCAAAAACAAAAATCCTTATGTGAGCGAGCTCCAACGTATTTTGTTTATGAAAATGCACCGCTTGTAGAACACGCATATTCCTCAATAGCTCAGTCGGTAGAGCATTCGGCTGTTAACCGAAGTGTCGTAGGTTCAAGTCCTACTTGGGGAGTTGAGCGAAAGCTCGAATAGAATAAGAGGCTCCTTGGTCAAGCGGTTAAGACATCGCCCTTTCACGGCGGTAACACGGGTTCGATTCCCGTAGGAGTCATATGGCGACATAGCCAAGTGGTAAGGCACGGGTCTGCAACACCCTTATCATCGGTTCAAATCCGATTGTCGCCTCTAAACTCTCTAAGAGAATTCTTAGAGAGTTTTTTTGTAGTTAAAATTTCATATTACTATTTACGTCCTATGGTTTTTCAAGTAAAATAGTAAAATATGATAGAGTAGATGTTTCTAGCGAATAGAAACGATAGGAGTAAGAATGAGTGCACAGGACAATATAGAAAAGGTTCTTAGAAGTTTGCATGTTTTACTTTCGAAAAGTGAACCGTATGCAAAAGAACCAAGTAAAGTAATTGTAGATAAACAGGAGATGCTGGATCTTTTGTCTGAACTAAATAAATCGATGTATGACATTATGGACGAATATGAGTTGACGAAACAAAGTAGAGATAGGGCAGAAAGAGAATTTCAGAAAAAAGGTGACGAAATTGTTTGGAACGCTAGTCGTAAGGCAGAGGATGTGTATGCGGCATCTGTGATGTATACGGATGAAGCATTAAATCGTGTTCAAGATATTATGAAAGAAGCGGATGATTCTATTGCTGAGATTTATTCAAAATTGAATTTTCAGCTTAAAGAAGAGGAAAAACGTATTAAACATAATCAGCTCGAATTGAAATCAACATTACAGGATTTATTAGATACAGAAAAATATTTAAAACTTATAGAAGAGCGAAATCGTGAACTTAGAAGACAGAAAGAAAATGGGAAACCGGTAGAAGAAAGAGAGCGAAATATCTACGCAAATCGCCAAACAGAGATCAAAATTAATCAGGAATATTTTGATAAGATGGGTATTTCATTAGAGAACGAAGCAGAGGAAGCGGTAGGTGTTTCTGAACCATCTCAGGTTGAGATTAAGGTGGATTTGGATGCAGATTATTTCCAGT
This sequence comes from Agathobacter sp., assembly GCA_017409825.1. Taxonomy (GTDB): domain Bacteria; phylum Bacillota; class Clostridia; order Lachnospirales; family Lachnospiraceae; genus Roseburia. The sequence continues at coordinate 1,501 of JAFQRZ010000003.1, forward strand.
GGAAAGAGGGCAAAGAAATTGGGGAGCGCGTGAAAACATCCAAAGAAAAGAGCGATCGTTTTCAGAATATGTTGAAAGGTTTTACTAAGAAGTAATATAGGAGGACTAGTTTATGAAGTTATACAAGCAGGGTGCCTATTTGGTACGTGGAGAAGAAATTATTTTAGAGGCAACAGATGCCCAGGAGGCAGTTGCTTCTAAAGTAGGTAGAGTTGTTTCAAAAGAGGAAGCAAAGGAAAATACCATTGCCTATGGTATTTTGAAGGAGCATAATACCTCAGGAAATATGGAAAAACTCCAGATTAAGTTTGACAAATTGACATCGCATGATATTACATTTGTAGGTATTATTCAGACAGCACGTGCGTCAGGATTGGAAAAATTTCCAATGCCTTATGTTTTAACGAACTGTCATAACAGTTTGTGTGCAGTAGGTGGAACTATCAACGAAGATGATCACATGTTTGGACTTACTTGTGCGAAGAAATATGGTGGAGTATACGTACCACCACATCAGGCAGTTATTCATCAGTTTGCGAGAGAAATGCTCGCTGGTGGAGGAAAAATGATTTTAGGTTCAGACTCTCATACTCGTTATGGCGCATTGGGTACTATGGCTGTAGGTGAAGGTGGACCAGAATTAGTAAAACAGTTATTAAACAAGACATACGATATTGATAGACCAGAAGTGGTTGGTATTTATTTGACTGGAAAACCAATCATTGGCGTGGGTCCTCAGGACGTAGCACTTGCGATTATTGGCGAAGTGTTTGGAAATGGTTTTGTAAAAAACAAAGTTATGGAATTTGTGGGACCTGGTGTGGATAACTTAAGTGTAGATTTCCGTATCGGTGTAGATGTAATGACTACAGAGACAACCTGTCTTTCTTCTATTTGGAAAACAGATAGCAAGGTAGAAGAGTTCTACCAGATTCACGGAAGGGAAGAAGAATATAAGGAATTAAATCCAGGCGAAGTAGCTTATTATGATAGTTTTATCGAAATTGATTTGAGTGAAATCAGACCTATGATTGCAATGCCATTCCATCCAAGCAATGTGTATACAATTGATGAGTTAAATGCAAATCTTATGGATATTTTGGATGATTGCGAAAAACGTGCGGAAGTAAGCTTTGATGGTAAAGTAAAGCTTGACTTAAAGAGTAAAGTAAGAAATGGTAAATTGTATGTTGATCAGGGTATTATCGCGGGTTGTGCAGGCGGTGGATTTGAAAATATCTGTGATGCAGCAGATATTTTAAATGGAAACTCTATTGGAGCAGACGAATTTACATTAAGTGTATATCCAGCTTCAACTCCAGTATATATGGAACTTGTGAAGAATGGTGCGATTGCAAAACTCATGGCATCTGGTGCAGTAGTAAAAACTGCTTTTTGTGGACCATGTTTTGGAGCAGGCGATACACCAGCGAACAATGCATTTTCTATTCGCCATTCTACTAGAAATTTCCCTAACCGAGAAGGTTCTAAGGTACAGAATGGACAGATTTCTTCCGTTGCACTTATGGATGCTCGTTCTATCGCAGCAACAGCAGCAAATAAGGGATATTTAACAGCAGCAACAGATGTAGATGTATATTATACAAAACCAAAATACTATTTTGATAAATCAATTTATGAAAATCGAGTATTTGACAGTAAAGGTGTAGCGAATCCAGATGTGGAAATCCACTTTGGTCCAAATATTAAAGACTGGCCAGCGATGAGTGCTTTGCCACAGAACCTCGTGCTTAAGGTAGTTTCGGAAATTCATGATCCAGTTACCACGACTGATGAATTAATTCCATCTGGTGAAACTTCATCCTTCCGTTCCAACCCATTGGGACTTGCAGAATTTGCACTTTCTAGAAAAGATCCAATGTATGTAAGTCGCGCAAAGGAAATTCAGTTGGCTCAAAAAGCGGTAGAAGCACAAACTTGTCCTCTCGAAGCAGTAGAAGAACTAAAACCAGTGATGGAAACGATTCAGACCAAGTTCCCAGAAGTAGGAAAAGGAAATGTTGGATTTGGTAGCACAATCTTTGCTGTAAAACCAGGGGATGGCTCTGCTCGTGAACAGGCGGCATCTTGTCAGAAGGTACTTGGTGGATGGGCAAATATTGCGAACGAATATGCAACAAAGAGATATCGTTCTAATTTAATTAACTGGGGAATGTTGCCATTTATCATCGATGAGGGTGCGTTACCATTTGAAAATTTGGATTATTTATTTATCCCAGAAATTCAAGTGGCAATTGAAGAAGGCAAAACAGAGTTTACAGCTTATGTAGTAAAAGAGGGAGAGTTGAAAGAGTTCCAGCTTAAGATGGCAGAACTCACTCCAGATGAAAAAGATATTATTTTGAAAGGATGCCTCATTAATTATTATCGTGGATAGGAGAAAAAAGTGTCTGAACAGGAAAAAACCACACAAGTAGAGAAGAAAAAATCTTATCATTCATGGAAGCACTATTTTAGATTAGGTTTTACAGCATTTGTAACAGTAGCTGCGTGTATTACGTTCTTTTTCATATTGTTTCGCTGGGAGTCTATTTCTGCAATAATTGGAAAAATAGTGAAATCCGCAGAACCAATTATCATTGGGTTAGCATTGGCATATTTATTAATGCCAGTGAAAGAGTTTATCGAGAAGCATATTTACAATTTTCTCATTTCCCAAAAGGTGAAGAAAGAGAATGCCAAAAATTTGGGGAAAGCATCGGGAATCGCAGGTGCTATCATTTTCCTTCTCATTATTATTGGTGTTTTGATTATGAGTTTAGGACCTGCATTGTTTACAAGTATTGTTGGATTGATAGATGCAATGCCTACATACATTGAATCATTCGTAAAATGGATCTCAGATAGTGGCATAGCAGATACAGAAGTCGCAGTTTTCATTGGAAATTCCATAAATAGTTTGACTGCGGAGCTGGAAAATTGGGCGAGAACAGAAATCCTTCCTTTGGTGCAGCAGTACATAACTCAGATTACCTCGGGTGTTTTGTCTATTGCAAAAGCTATTTTAAACTTTTTGATTGGTATCATTGCGATGACTTATGTTATGTCTATTCAGGAAGATTTGGTTGGGCAGTGTAAAAAAATTATTTATGCCATTTTCCCTGCGAAGAAAGGCAATGTTATCATCGATACCGTTCGTAAATCGAATGAGATTTTTGGTGGATTTGTAATTGGTAAAATTATTGATTCCGCAATTATCGGTGTAATCGCATATATTGGATGTTTGTTGATGAAGACACCTAGTGCATTACTTGTTGCATTTATTATTGGTGTGACAAATGTAATCCCATTCTTTGGACCATTTATTGGAGCGATTCCATCTATTTTACTGGTACTTATCCAAAGTCCAATTCATGCATTATATCTGGCAATCTTTATTTTGATATTGCAGCAGGTGGATGGAAATATCATTGGACCAAAGATTTTGGGCGAATCAACAGGGCTTTCTGCTTTTTGGATTTTGACATCTATTTCAATTGCAGGAGGGTTATTCGGATTCTTTGGTATGCTTTTAGGTGTGCCAGTTTTTGCTGTCATTTATTATATTATACAGCAGATTATCACATATCGTATGAAAGAAAAGCATCTTTCTACAGAAACAGAAGAGTATGTTGAACTGGTAGCAATTGACGAAAAAACAAAAGAGATGAAATATAACAAAGAAGCATAATTTGATACGCCAAACTTGCAGAAAAACCTGCGAGTTTGGTGTATTTTTTATTGTTTATTTTCGGGGTCTATGATAAACTAAAACTAGATTAGTCTAACTTTTTATTTGAGGTGACACCATTGGATAAGTATGAATACAATTTGAAATTGGAACAGATGAAAACCTTCGTTGCCGAAGGGGAATTTGAATCTGCTGCAGCAATTGCAGACTCCATTAATTGGAATAAAATTAAAAATGTCAATGCCTTGGTAAAGGCTGGTGAAGTTTATGAAAAGGTAGAGCGATATGAGGATGCACGCGACATCCTTTTAAGTGCGTATGATCGTTCTCCGATTGGTAGAACTATCATATATCGTTTAGCTGAAGTGGCAATTAAGATGCAGGATTTCGATGGTGCACAGGAATATTACGAAGAGTTTGTAGATATTGCACCGCACGATAACCAGAGATACATCCTGAAGTATCATATTAAAAAATCTCAGGGGGCAACTTATCAAGAATTAATTCCTATTCTCGAGGAATTTAAGGATAAGGAATATACCGAAGAATGGGCATACGAATTAGCGTATCTTTATCATAAAGCAGGTATAATTGATAAATGTATTGATTCTTGTGATGAACTCATTTTGTGGTTCGGCGATGGTCCTTATGTGGAAAGAGCACTTGAGCTGAAGATGTTATATCAGCCATTGACGAAGTCGCAGGAAGAGAAATATAAGCAATTCCGACATGAAAAAGAGGGTAAAACGGTAATTGGCGCAGAAGAAATGAAACGCGCGGGAGAATATGTACATGAAACTGTTGCAATTCCACAGGTTACCTTAAATCCAAGCCGATTCAATACAACAAATCTTCAGGAAGAAATTGTAAAAGGGATGCAGCAAATCATGGAAGCCACAGAAAAAGAAACGGTTGTGGGAACCATGGATAATATCAAAAAAATCGTGGAAGAGATTCCATACTTACAGCTTCCGACAGAAGAGGAGTTAGCAGAGAAAGAAGCAGCACTTCATATTGAAACGGATGAAGAAATCGATGGTTCACTTCGAATCAACTTCCAGGAATTATTGGGAGAAGAAGATGACGGACAAATGAGTCTTGTAATGAAAGAAAAGGCGCAGTTAGAACAGCAGATTACAGGACAGATGACAATCGCAGACGTTTTGGAGGAATGGGAAAAAACAAAACGTGCTGCAGAGGCAGCTTTGCAAGAAGCAGAACAGAGAAAACTTGAATCTGCAAAAGCGCGTGCGTTGAATGAGGCAGAAAATATCATGGATCGTTTGAATGATGTTTTGCCAAAGATAGAGGCGGTTGTTACGCCGAAGATTGACCTAGATCAGGCTTCACAGGAAGAAGTGAGAGAAGCAGGAAAGCTTTTCGAAAATATGAATTCTATTCTGGATAAGGAAATTAACCGTTTGAATATAGAAAATGAAGAAATAGATATTCAAATTAAAGGCCTTACCCAGAGGCTTCCAGTGATAACAGAGGATATGTTGACCAAGAAAACAGAATCTGTTGTAGAAGAGGAAGCTCCTGTAGAAGAAGTGTTGCAAGAAGATGACTTTTATGTGGATACAATGGAGGAAGAAATTCCTGAAGTTGAGATTTCAGAAGAGACGGAAATTTTAGAAGAAATTGAGAGTCCAGAAAAAATTGAAATTGCAGAGGAAATCGTGATTCCAGACGAAGTGATAATTCCGGAGGAAGTAGTCATTCCAGAGGAGATAATACTTCCAGAGGAAGAGGTTGCTCCTACTCCACTTACGGAGAATGAAAAGTTGTCGAATGATATTGCAGTAGCGATGCAACATACGGTAAGACTTGAAACAACGCCGGAAGAAAAGCTGGAATTAGAAGATAACATTCGTTCTTTGAGTAATACGGTGGTATTCGAAAAAATTGCAGAGAAATTGAAACCACTTTCCTTAAGTGAGGAACAAAAAGCTATTTTCTCATATTTCATGCCGGTAAAAGGAATGGAAACGCAGTTATGTAAAGCATTAGCTGGTGTAGTGGAATACCTAAAAGGGGAACCAACCATGCCATACGGTAACCTGATTATTCAGGGTAGTCAGGGTTGCGGAAAGACAGTTCTTGCAACCAGTATCGTAAAAGTGTTACAAATGGAATGCGGAAGACCAAATGGCCGAATTGGAAAAATCGAAGGTGGAGCCTTGAATAAGAAGGAAGACTTACATCAGCTGCTTAAAAAAGTAGCGGGTGGCTGCTTGATTATTGAAAAGGCGGGAGATTTAGACCGTACAACGGCGGTAAGCTTGTCACTTCTTTTGGAGCAGGACGATAGTGGTTTACTTGTAATTTTAGAAGATTCTGCACTTGGTATTAAAAAGGTATTAGCGACAGACGAAGGATTTGCAAAGAAATTTACGCAGTCTGTAACCGTACCGATTTTTACAAATGATGAGTTGGTTGTGTTTGCACAATCTTATGCCAACGAGCTTGGATACGAGATTGAAGAAATGGCGATTTTGGCCCTACATAACCGTATCAGTAATATCGAGAAACTTGACCAGGCAACCACCTTGGTTGAGGTAAAAGAGATTATTGATGAAGCAATTGAACGTGAAGCAAACGGTGGCATCCGTAAGGCTTTCAATATACTGACAGCAAAACGATATACCGATGACGATAAAATCGTGCTGACAGAAAAAGATTTCGAGTAAAAATAATATAAATGGAGGAGAGTATGAGTTATTTTACTGAGATGGACAGTTACCTGTTTGGACAGGGAACACACTACGATATTTATCGTAAATTAGGTGCACATTATGTGAACGAAAAAGGGAAAGATGGCAAGAAGGGTGTTTGCTTTGATGTTTGGGCACCAAATGCCAGCAGAGTGTATGTAATTGGGGATTTTAATGGTTGGAATGAATATTCACACGAAATGCAGAGAGTAGAACCAACAACTATGGGTGTTTACGAATTATTCGTACCAGAAGCTGGTTTAGGCACTTTATATAAGTACCTCATTATTGCAAAAGATGGAAGCAAGCATTACAAATCAGACCCTTATGGAAATTATACACAGGTGCGTCCAGATACAGCTTCTATCGTAGTTGATATCAATCATATCAAATGGACAGACGATGCATGGATGAAGAAACGTGCTGCAATGACAGAAGAAGATGTAATTGCACAGCCAATGGCAATTTATGAAGTTCATCTTGGTTCATGGATGCGTCATCCAGATAGAGCAGATGAAACAGAAGCATATTACAGCTACCGTGATTTAGCAAAATCACTCGTGAAATATGTAAAAGACATGGGATATACACACGTAGAACTTATGGGTGTTTCGGAATATCCATTTGATGGTTCATGGGGCTATCAGGTAACTGGTTATTATGCACCAACCTCACGTTATGGAACACCAGAGGATTTCGCGTATTTAGTAAATGAATTCCATAAAAACAAAATCGGTGTTATCCTTGACTGGGTACCAGCACACTTCCCAAGAGATGCTCACGGCTTAGCAATGTTCGATGGAACACCTACTTACGAATATGCAGATACTCGTAAGGGTGAACATCCAGACTGGGGTACCAAGATTTTCGATTACAGCAAGACAGAAGTAAAGAACTTCTTGATTGGTAGTGCTTTAATGTGGATAGAACACTTCCACATCGATGGTCTTCGTGTAGATGCAGTTGCTTCTATGCTTTACCTTGATTATGGTAAAAACGATGGACAGTGGGTTGCTAACCAGTATGGTGGCAATGAAAACTTAGAAGCGATTGAATTCTTTAAACATATCAATACTTTAGTTACCAGAAGAAATCCTGGAACTATGATGATTGCAGAAGAATCTACCGCATGGCCAAAGATTACTGCACATGCAGAAGATGGTGGTTTGAACTTTACATTCAAATGGAACATGGGTTGGATGCATGACTTCTTAAGCTACATGAAACTGGATCCATATTTCCGTAGAGATAATCACAACCTTATGACATTTGCGATGAGCTACAACGAAAGTGAAAAATATGTTCTTACATTATCACATGATGAAGTAGTTCACTTGAAATGCTCATTACTGAACAAGATGCCAGGTTATGAAGTGGATAAATTCAAAAACCTTATGTGTGCTTACGCATATATGATGGGTCACTCAGGAAAGAAACTTCTTTTCATGGGTCAGGAATTTGCACAGTCTCAGGAATGGAGTGAAGCTCGTGAATTAGACTGGTACTTACTTCAGAATCCAGACCACAAAAAGGTTCAGGATTGGATGAAAGCATTATTACATATTTACCAGAAGAATAAATGTATGTATGAGTTAGATCATAGCTGGGCTGGTTTTGAATGGATTAATGCAGATGATAGAGATAGAAGTATTTTCAGTTTCGTACGTAAGAGTAAAGACGGAAAGAACAATCTCCTCTTTGTAATTAACATGACACCAATGGCTAGAGATGATTATCGTGTTGGTGTTCCAAGACGTAAAACATACAAACTCATCTTAAACAGTGAAGATGCACAGTTTAATGGAACAGATGTAACATCAAGACCAGATGCATATAAGGCAGAAAAATCAGAATGCGATGGAAGACCATTCTCATTCGCATATCCACTTGCACCTTATGGTGTTGCAGTATTTAAATTCTAGTATGAAACACCCTTTTCTTAACAGAAAAGGGTGTTTTTTTATTTCCTTGTGCCGATATATATAGCAGAGTATATCGCCACAAGGAGCTTTTTATGTTTATAGATCAGACGAAACAGGTAGAAAATTACACAAACGCATCTTCTTTGGAGAAAGGAAGAACTTCACCAGCCGATAAGGTGCAGGAAGGTAATGGTGTATTAGATTTTAGTAAAATGCAGGAAACCTATCGCATGACAGAGAGTGGAAGCTTCTATATGCCAAATGCAGTTTATCAGAAACCAGAGGGGAAAGAAGAAGAATCTGTAGTCGATCAGTTAGATACACAGATGGATATGTCTGCAGAGAATCGTAAAAATCAAATGGTGGTAGTATCAAATACTGCATCTTCTGCAGATTTGGAAGAAATGTCGAAGGATGGTTTCGACTGCATGGATGCAGATAGTCGCACGATTATTACTGTTACGGATAAAATCAAAGCAGTGTTGGCAAAAGCGGGTGTAGACATTTCAATATATGGTGACGAGTTAAGCACGGAAGAACTTGAGGCTCTTACAGGAAATCCAGCGGTTGCAGCGCAGATTGAAAGAGCGTTAAAACAGGCAGATTTACCAACAACAGAAGCAAACATTACAGAGGGTGTGAAGGCTTATCAGGCAGCAGAAGAAATGTTGCCTTTGAATGATGCAACAAAGGAATATCTGTTGAAAAATGAATGGGAGCCAACTATTCAAAATATCTATATGGCGGCACATAGTGGAGTGGCGACACAGGGGAATTTACAGATTGATTTTTCTGCATTAGAGAAGCAGATGGAACAGATTATTCAGTCTTCTGGACTTCCTGTTTCCGAGGAAAGTAAGGCAAATTGCCAGTGGCTGATTCAGAAGAACATTGGTCTGACAGTATCAAATCTTCGTTATTTGGATGGATTGAATCAGTTATCCCATACCTTAGCTAAAGGAGAAGGAAAAACCTTGGATATGCAGCAGGTGATTGCACGTATCATGGAAGCAATTCGCGATGGTAGACGTCCAATGGAGGCTCTCCTTTTGGATGGTTTTTCGTATGAGGATAGAGCACAGAGTGCAATGAACACGATTATGGAAGCGCAGGATTGTGATGTAGCATATTGTGTAGAGCAGCAGTTGACCATCTCTGTTGAAAATCTACAGACAGCAATCGCGAATCGAGGAGAACAGGCTGAGGTATCCATAAGCATAGAGATGACTACCAATATTACCTTCGTTACCGCTAAGCGTCAGTTAGAAGAGACACGTCTTGCTATGACAACAGAAGCAAACTATGCCTTATTAAAGAGAGGAATTTCGATTGACACCAAGCCATTGGAACAGGTAGTTGAGAATTTAAAAAGTTTAGAAGACCAGTATTATAAAGATTTATTGAATCAAAACGGAGTAGAGGCAACAGAAGAAAACGTTTCTATTTTCTCTACAACTACAAGACATGTAGAAGAGCTGAAATTCCAGCCGGCGTACGTATTGGATATCCATTCTGCAGATGAGACACTGAGTCATATTCATCAGGAAGGAACGGCTTTAAAAGCAAAGATGGATACGGTGCTTCAGTCGTATGAAGTGCTATGGACAGCACCACGAAAAGATATGGGTGACTCTATTCAGAAAGCATTTGCAAATGTAGATGATATCTTAACGGATTTGGATTTGGAAAAGAGTGAGTGGAATCAGAGAGCGGTACGTATTTTGGCGTATAACGAGACTGAAATTACAGTAGAACATATCAACCAAATCAAAGATGTAGATATGGAAATGCAGAAATTGTTCCGTAATTTAACACCAGCAGCAACATTAGAATTGATTCGTGAAGGGAAAAATCCACTTGATATGGAAATCAGCCAGTTGAATCAAGTAGTAGAAACGATGCAGGCGGAAACAGGAGAAAAGGAACAGGAGAGATTTAGCAAGTTCCTTTGGAAGCTAGAACAGAACCAGGAAATTACGGCAGAGGAAAGAGATAGCTATATTGGGATTTATCGTTTAATTGCGCAGGTTGAGAAAACGGATGGAGCGGCTATTGGAGCATTATTAAATCAAGGGGCAGATATTACCATGCGAAATATCCTTACGGCTATGCGTTCTGCGAAAAAGGATATGGACTATAAAATTGATGACGATTTTGCTGGAGCGAAAGCGACATCAAAAGGACCACGTATTGATGCACAGATTATGGCTTCCTTCCAGACGAATTGCATGAAAGAAGCGGCAGATATGCTCTCCCCAGAAGCATTAGAGCAGATTCAGGAATGGGAAGAGATGACGCCGGAACAGTTTTTGGAAAGCTTGCAGAAGCAGATGCAGAGTGAGGAGAGTGTTGCATTAGAGCAACAGTATCATAATGAGCTTGCACAGGAATATGCTGGGGTATTAGAAGCTTCGGATGATGTGTACGCATTTTTGGAGAAGTACGATATGAAGAATAGTGCCAGAAACGTATTGGCAGCTTCTCGTTTATTACAAAATCCAAGTAATGTTTTTGATAAACTGTTTGATACAGAAGGAAAGAGCTTGGATTATCAGGAGATGATTGCAGACTTAAAGGCACAGGTGTTGGAAGATTTCGCAGAAGCAGTTAAGACACCAGAAGAAATGGTAAAAGCACAGGCAACATTGGCAGAAGTAGCGGAGCGCGTGATGCAGACCATGATTATTGAAAATGAAACTATTAGTGCAAAGGATTTAAATGATTTACGTCTGATGAGCCAGCAGTTCTATCTGTGTCAGCAAAAAGCAGAGGAAGAAAGCTTCTTAGTTCCAGTAGAAACAGGTGATAGCGTAACAGGTGTTAGTCTGAAAATTGTACGTGGAAAAGCGGACAAGGGACTGGTGGATATTTTCTTCCGAGGTGCTTTGATGGAGAAAGTAGCGGCATCGTTTGAAGCAAAAGAGAATGGTATATCCGGTGTAATTGCAACAACGGATGAAGAGACCCGACAGTATTTGGCACAAAATTTAAATCAGTTCATTGGAAGAATGCAGGAAGGCAGCGAGGAAGCAATTGATGTAACCATTACTCGCGTAGATAACTTGTCTGCATGGCAATTTGAAAAGAACACTTTGTCTGAACAGGGTGAAGCAACACCCGTTCAAACAAAGCGACTTTATCATATTGCAGAAAGTTTTATTCAGACGATATCTGATTTGATGTAGTAGTTTCGTAATAAGAAAGAATACCCATAAAAATAGACTCTGCGACACGAGATTGATATTCATCCTGTGTCAATAAGTCTGCTTCAGTAGGATTACTTAAGAACCCACATTCTACAATAACAGTAGGTGTGGGTGTTCTTGTTAGTAGATAGTAGTTTGCATTCGCCTGTGGTGCACGTTTTTTGGCAGGAGCAAGCTGTGTATTTAAAACATCTTGAATTATCTGAGCCATGGTTGCACTTTCTTCGGAGTCTTTATAGTAGAAGACCTGTGGTCCGCTGGATGAGGCATCGGTAAAGCTGTTTTGGTGAATACTGATGGTAAAGAAAGGGTCCAAACGCGTAACCATTTCAATTCGAGCAATCATATCGTCTTTTTTCTTGGAGGACGAATTGGCAGGAGCTAGTAGAGCATCCTTTTCTCGTGTGAGCTGAACCGTAAAGCCTTCTTCTTCTAGAAGCTTCTGCAACTTCTTTACAATGGATAAATTGATATCCTTTTCTAATGCTCCATTTACTCCCACTTTCCCGGGATCGAATCCACCATGCCCAGCATCTAAAACGATAAGTGGATAGTCCTTTTTCTCAGCAGATTCTTCCGTACTATCCTCGGTGGAGGATAGATGTTCGGTAGAGGAGGGGTCATCCTCGGACGGTTTTGTGAAGGTATACAGTAGCAAAAGTAAAATAACAGAAAAGATGATTCCATAAAAAAATTTTGGCATAAGAGATACCTTTTGATATGTACAATTGGTATATCTTATGCCAAAGTTTTGAGTTTATGTTTTCTAATTGATATATTTGATAATCATTTCCCAGATAGAAGTATTGTCCAAATCACTACTCCAGAAAGCAGCGCCAGCAAGTTTGTATTCTTGCATAACCTTTAATTTTTCTTCAATTGAGGTTTCGTCTTCCAGCCACATTTTGTAAGTGATGCCATTTTTTACGGTTTCACCATAGTATTGTCCGGCTGTGTCTAGCCATTCTGGAGAAGAGATGTTTTCATTCATCCAGTTTTTGGCTGAGGTTAAACCATAGTTTTTAAATCCTATGATGTAGGAAACTTCTTCCGCATCTTCATCCGAAGTTGGTGTCAGATTCCATAACTTAGAATAAAAAGGAACGCCTAACACCAGCTGATCTGCAGGTACATCTTCTGCCAAGATATTTTTCACGCTTTCTTCCACCCAGTCGAGAGAAGCAACAGGGCCTTCGCCGCTTGCCTGCCCCCAATGCTGGTCGTATGCCATCATGCAGATATAATCTACGAAATCGGCCTGTTCGCTGTATTTGTAAACCCCGTTAAAGGAAGTAGGTATCGCAACTGCAGTGGAAAGAATGATGTCATTGTTTTCACACTTAATCGATAATTCACGGAGGAATTGAATATAAGCATCTCCTAATTCCGTTTCTTTGATGGATTCGAAGTCAATATTGATACCATCTAAATTGTACTGCAATGCCTGTGACACAATCTGGTTTACGAGATTCTGTCGGCTGGAAGTATGTGTAAGTACATAATTTGTATCAACATCTGCATTGCTTAAAGCAAAGTTCTTTACCAAGGCCCAAACCTCTACGCCATGGTCATGTGCATAGGTAACATAATCGGTACTAGCCAGGCTGGAAATATTTCCCTTATTATCTCTGAGTTCGAACCAGGTTGGGCTTACAACATCTACGCCTTTTGTAGTAGAAAGGATAGTTGTGATTTCGCTGTTGGCAGCTTTGCTATAAACGGGATGCCAAAGCATATTTATGGTTTTGTCTTTTTTAATATGATGGAAGGTCTCTGGTTCATAGTCACTGGTCAGAGCAAGCGTGGTTGCATTCTTTAGTTTATTAGAACGAACATAACCAACGATACCATCTGCAGTACAAACCTTTGACCATTTCTTGTCTGTCTCAAGAACCGTAAGGGTGTCTCCCTTTTTCACATCTGCTAAGATTGGACTTTTGATTCCACCCTGCAAACGAACCTCGGTATTTCCTTTTAAGGTAGAAACAGAAATTTCTTTCCAGTCGTTTGTGATTACGAGACGGGAAGGCGACTCATAAAAGGAATAGGTAAAATCAGAATATTTCTTTACAAATTCCAAATCAACCCAGGCAGAATCCGCAGTTGCTTTTACGATAGGTCTGCCGTAGTCACTGCTGGATTTACCAACGGAATAGCTGGATGCCTCTGCTTTGGCTGAGATTACATGAGAAGCAGTGGTGTACAGTAAGATATTTTCATTCGCATCCCAATAGAAGCGTTCATTTAAAACATCATGTACAAAAGCATAATCCAGATATACATGGTCATTAATTATAGTAGCGAAGCTATCGGAAATCGCATTGTTTATGGTAATTGCAACTTGAGAAGCTTCTGAAAGATTATAATATTCGGTTAACTCCAAATGTTCTTTCGTAGGGGTGTATTTTTCAATAAGCTTGACAGCTCCAACAATTAAGAGCACCAAGAGAATACATCCCACGACGAGTAGAACAGGTAGAACTTGTTTCTTTTTCATACAAAAACCTTCCTTATATAAATTATCCTATACATAACAATTATAACATTGTATGTATTCAGTTTCAAATATATTGTCGGATTTTAAGGAAATAATAAGAAGAGCGTCGATTAGGGCGCCCTTCTTATCACGTATCTTTTTTTCTTTTTTACGAATCCAAATAATTAAGACATTGAAACCCCTTCCCCACATATTAGTGTGAGGTTAAGAATTGAACCAGTCACCCAATCCCCATGGTTGAAAACATATTCCTTTCTAAAGATTCCGAAAAAGCAGGGAAAATGCACAAAAGTGTCTTGGTTCTAAATGAAACGGATTTGGGATATAAGGAAAAGAGATTTGCTGCAATGGTTCAGAAAAAACAGAAAAACTGGTTTTTTCTTCATCCAAATTCATAATCAACTGAATACAATTCTTTTCTTGCTGATTTTTAAAAGTTTTTTCTATTTTTTCTTCGATTTTTGCAAATCTCCACTTACTTGGGCTACATACAAGAAACTGTTTGTTACAACGTAGAAATTCAGTGGTGGTATATGTATTTAAAACACCCATATCCAATATAAAGTACCGATAGTCTTTGTGCAAAATCTCTGGCAAGGAGGTAACGGTTGTATTTGGAAAAAATACAATTCCTTTATACGTAAAGGATGGCTTTCCTTTTTTGGGAGAAAGAGCACAAATCTGATTTGTAGTATTTAATTCAATATAGGCAGTTTTCATCCCCAATTTACTACATGCAAAATTTGCCAATGAAAGCGCAATGTGGGTGGTTCCCAAACCGCGTTCTACACTGCCAACACCGATTATTTTTTTGGAATAAACTTGTTTCTTAAATGGAAAAATAATGAATTCCTCCTTTTTATTTGTAAAAGCGATGAAAAAAGAGAAACTTTGTCAGAAGTGACTCCAAACGGAGTCTGTTCATAAGGATAAAAATATACTTCTTGTGCAAACTGTTTTGAAAAACAGTGCATCGTATTCTTTTGCGCCATATTACAAATAATATTTAGATGTGAAGATTGTTTTTGAAGGATTTCGCCTTTTTGAAAAGCATCATGCCAATGCCAGATACCATTGCTGCAAACTAGGAATATGGCATCAAAGTCCATATCTTCTGGAGGAAGTGTGTTTCCATAATCATAGACCGAAAATTCAGCAGCAGAGTCTTCGGATAAGGAAACACCGGGACCATAGAATGGAAATCCCTTGAAATAACGATAGCAAATCATACCATTGGTTTCCTTTATGGGAAATAAAAACGGATAAAGTTTCCGTAGGCTATTCCCAGTCCGTTGTTCGTAATAAATACTTTGATATCCCATATAATTTAAGGTGGAAACCAAAGAAAACGAGATATGAGTGGAACCACAACCTGCGTGGCTGCCCACAATGGCTATCTTTTTACGAGAATGCAGTTGCGTAAATAAAATTTTTTCTTGTTCCATTGCCGAAATGAAATCATCCACCGTTTCAAGACGATGATTTGGATTTTCAGCGGTAGCCTTTTTTAAGATTTTGTGAAGGTTGGGAGAGATGGTGGTATCTACGTGGCAGGAAAGATCCAGTAAGATTTTTCCGATGCTATAGATATCCGACTGAAGATTTAGTTTTCCTAAGGCAAGCTCAGGAGCACTAAAGGCTTCGTTCCCAAAAAGAGACGTAAGATTTCCCAAATTGGTAAGAAATGTTGCTACGTTAAAATCAATTAATTTTATCTGCATTCCACATACTATAATATGCTCCGGTTTTAAGTCTAAATAAAGAATCGGAGATGGTTTTAGGTTATGTAAATACCGAAAAATATTGCACAATTGTAGACTCAAATCTAAAAATGTACTTTGGGAAATGTTTGGTTGATGAAGCAGAAAATGTTCTAAAGTTTCTCCTTCCACGTATTCCTCGATGAGATAATAAGCGATCTCATCTTCCTCGATGTCATATAAACATGGAATGCCGGGATGTTGTAATGACTTTAAAAGCTGTGCTTCATGTAGTAGAGAGTCTGTCATACTAGTCGTTTTGGGGATGATTTTGATAGCACGATAGCACTCTAGAATTGTGTGTTTGGAAAGATATACAGTACCAAAATTGCCAGTACCGAGTGTAGAAATGATTTCATATTTTCCAAACAGAATATCATTTGGTTTTTGTTGCATATTCACCTCGTGACAGCAACGCATCTCGTGTAAACAGATATATCACAAAAAATTTAGTATTGCAAGAAAAATTTTTCGAAACCCTTTTTTTAGAAAAATTTCATGGTGCATTATCTTTACAGAAAGTGGGGAGTTGTTTATAATAAGTGTACGTTTTCTAACGATTTTCAAGGATAAGGAAGTGATGGAATGAAAATTGAAAAAGTAAACGAAAACCAAATCCGCTGTACCTTGAGTAAAAAAGATTTGGCGGATAGACAGATTAAGCTGAGTGAGCTTGCTTATGGTTCCGAAAAAGCGAAAGGGCTGTTTCGAGATATGATTGAGCAGGCAAACTATGAATTTGGCTTTGAGGCAGATGACATACCACTCATGATAGAGGCGATTCCTTTATCAGGGGAAAATATAATATTGCAGATTACCAAGGTGGAATATCCAGAGGAACTAGACACTCGTTTTTCCAAATTTTCGGAAATGGAGGAAGAGGAAGAAGAGGTTACAGGCGAGAGTTCCATATTACCAGAACTTCAGGGAGAAAAGCTGGATGTGTTATCCAATCTGACGAAGTTGTTCGAATTTAAAAATCTCGAGCAGGTGGAACGTTTGGCCCAGGTTTTGGGCGGGTTTTATGAAGGGGAAAATGATTTATACAAGGATGAATTGAAAAATCGTTTGTATTTGCTGGTGCAAAAGAGTAGTCATACACCCGAAGAATTCAACAAGGTATGTAATGTAATATCGGAATATGCCGTTCATAGGAAATATGTTCCTGCAAAGGAAGCCTTTTTGAAGGAGCATGGAAAGCTTCTTGTGAAAGGGAATGCATTGCAGATATTGGAGAATATTTAAACAATCCAGAAGCTAGCTCAAATAAAAAGACCATGTCACAGTTGCAAGTATAATTACAATGTGTCATGGTTTTTTTGTTTTTGGATCGTTTAGTTATGTTCCAAGAAATTATTAATATCTTCTACTAAATCATCTGGATCAATTCCATGAACCATAGCAGCTTCTGCGATTGTTTCCATCTGAGCAGATGGGCAGCCAAGACAGTGCATACCAATTCCTAAAAGAAGTGGAGCGATGTCTGCATTAATCTGGAGAAGTTCGCCAATCATGGTATCCTTAGTAACTTTTGCCATGAGATGACCTCCTTATATTTCTTACTCTCGCTATTATAATACGTTTTCCAGTGAAAAGCAATTATATACTTTTTCCAATGCAAAAATCACAAATGAAAATGTCAGATAGAGGTTAAGAAATGCGAAAATATAGACGATATACTAAGCAGAAATGACATGGCAGTCAAAATATTCGCATGGAAGCGCAGTGGATGAAGGGAAAGTATTATGCAGATTAATCGTAATATGTCCGCTGTAGTTGCAAACAATCAGTTGTTGGGAATCGAGGAAAGATTATCAGCGTCTATCGAAAGATTATCCAGTGGTTTAAAAATAAATAGAGCAAGTGACAATCCTGCGGGAATGGCTATCTCCAATAAAATGAAAGCACAGATTGATGCTTTGGATCAGGCGGAAGCAAATGCGGCAGATGGTATTTCTGTTGTTCAAATTGCAGATGGTGCGTTAAATGAGGTAAGTAGTATTTTGCAGAGAATGCGTGAGCTTTCCGTTCAGGCTGCAAACGGCATCAATTCTTTCAATGATAGAAAGAGTATGCAGGATGAGGTAGACGAATTAGTAAAAGAAGTTGACCGCATTTCTTCTGACACAGAATACAATACAAAGAAATTATTAGATGGCTCATCAAATGTTCGCGTATATGGAGATAATGGCAGCCGCTATCAGGTATCGGATTCTGTAGATGCAAAGATTTACAGTCTTAACGTAGAATCTGTAGCAACACAGGCAACCGTTGCTGTGGAATACGAAGTGCCTCAGGTGGAAGGCAGCATTACCATTAATGGTGTAGAGGCAAAGATTACAAGGGGAATGACAAGAGAAGCATATTTAGAAACCGTTCGTAATGCAGCAACCGAAGCTGGTTGTAGTGTGAAACTCGAAGGAAATCAAATGTTGATTCATTCTGACTATTATGGATACGAGGAAGAGATTTCGGTTACAGTAACAGAAGAACTTGCAGTAGCTTCAGGAATTACAACACATGAGGACTGTGTGTATGTGCCAGATGAGAAAGTATACAAGGTAGATACCACTGGTGTAGACGCAGTAGTTACCATTCCTACACAGTTAGAAGCATCTGGTTTCACAACAACAACAACTGTAGAATGTGATGGAAACAGAGTTATTGTTACAGACAATGATGGATTCTCGATTGATTTTCTTTTAGATGCGGATTATAAACCAACTGCCGATGCTGCAAATGGAAACTTTGAAATTGATGTTACAGATATCGGTTCTTTGACTATCCAGATTGGGGCGAATGAGTACCAGACCATGGATGTAAGAATTGATGAGATTTCTGCATATACACTTTACTTAGATACGGTAGATGTAGCCATTGAAAATGGTGCAGACCGAGCAATGAATACCTTAGATGATGCAATCGCAAAGGTTTCTGCAAGTCGCTCTCGTATCGGTGCTTTCCAGAATCGTTTGGAATATGCGGAAAAGAGTTTATCTTCTTCCGTAGAAAATATTACCGCTGCTTACTCTGGTCTTTTGGATACAGATATGGCAGAAGAAATGTCAGAATACACACAGCAGAATATTTTAAATCAGGCTGCGATTTCTGTTCTTTCACAGGCAAATGAATTGCCACAGCAGATTTTATCTATGTTGCAGTAATAGCTGGAGGAAGCTATGGAAAATAGTT
Source organism: Agathobacter sp. (assembly GCA_017409825.1). GTDB lineage: Bacteria > Bacillota > Clostridia > Lachnospirales > Lachnospiraceae > Roseburia. Next base: position 20,483 of record JAFQRZ010000003.1, read on the forward strand.
TGAAACAAGAGTTTACGAGACGACTCAGCCAGTGTAATAATGGCGAGATGATAGTCATCATGTATGACATTGTGTTTGCCTATATGGATGAGGCGAAGAATGCTTATACTGGCGGTCTTTATGAGGATTATAAGGCGGCCGTTCGAAAAAGCCAAGGAGCGATAGATACACTAATTGGTGCATTAAATTTTAAATTTGATATTGCAAAAGATTTACATAAGCTTTATGTTTATGCAAAAAATTGTCTGGCAAAAGCCATTTATCAGAATCGTCTGGATGGTTTAGAAGAAGCAGAAAAAATCCTGAAGCGCTTATATGCATCCTTCTATGAGGCAGCAAAATCAGACACTTCAGGACCACTGATGCGAAATACACAGCAGGTATATGCAGGTATGACCTACGGACGAACAACTTTAAATGAAAATTGTTTTGAAGATAATCACAGAGGATTCTTTGTATAAGAGTCCTCTAATTTTTTTGCACAATTAAGTAAATAATGATAACGAGTTTGAACGGCTTTGGTTTGGTAAATGTAGTAATCAATAAGCTCTGGCTCGGTTACCTGCTGAAGGTTCGTATAGGCCGCATTTAATTCGGATGCGGTCTTTTCAATATCGTCTTTTAAAATCATATAAGGGGTATTATCATGTGAAGGTTGAAGTTTAAAAAGTTTCATATATGCACCTCTTTCCTAATGGTTCCCTTTTTTAAAATTATAAGCAAAAAATGGGAATTCTATACAAAAAAGCATGGTCGAATTTCGTCGTATATTCACAAACTTTCGATAAAAAATTGAAAAATCATAGACAGCCCCCAAAGAGGTTGCTATAATCCGGTTCAAAGTTTCCGCGGTAAACAAATAAGCAAAATGGAGGTTGCATGAACAAAACAAAACTTGCAATTTGCATGAAGGACCTGGAGTACCAGGAACGCTTTGTAAATTGTTTTATGAATCATTACAATCACCAGTATGAGCTGCATGTTTTTTCAGGTCAGGATTCGTTACAAAACATACATCCAATGGAATATGCGGTCATTATTACTGGGGAGTATAGCACAGAGGAGCTGACGAATTTTGTAGAAAGTGGACAGATACTTTTAAACCTGACAGAAAATTTTGAGGAAAAGAAAGATACATTAGAGGAGAATATTGTATACACAGAAAAATATCAGGAGGTATATAAGATTGCAGAACTGGTAGAGTATCTGGTAGCGGAGCAGAGCACGATTCCTGGGAAGGTGTCGAAGGCAACGTATGAATGTATCGGTGTATATTCTCTGACTCAGGAAATGTATCAGATTCCGTTTTCTGTTTTACTGGGAAAGACATTGGGCGAGCATCAAAAGGTGTTGGTTTTGGATTTGCAAAACTATAGCGGTCTAGGCATAGCGGCAGAGGGGATGGCCACTATGGGACTAGAGGATATGCTGAGTGCTGTGACGACAGGAAATCATAGCAGAAGCCGCATATTGGAATGTATCCGTCATGAGCCTACATGGGATTATGTATGCTCCGTTCAAAATAATCAATGCTTGGCAGAAGGGACAGATACGCTATATGAAGCATTGATAGACCTACTAGTACAGGAACTGGGATATCAAAAGATTATCATCAACTTTGGTTCCATGTTTTTAGGACAATTGGAGCTGATGGCACAGTGCCAGAAACTGTATCTGCTATGTGGCAAGGAAGCTGGAGGCGCGTGGCGAGAGGAAAATTTTCGACAAGAAACATCGCGTCAGGGAAAAGAAGAGCTGGTGCAGCGAATGCGAAGAATCGAAATACCATCCAATTCGAATCGAGAAGCTTCTTGGAGTTCCTTGGCTGAAAAATGGAGTTGGGGTCCATTAGGAGAAATGCTGCGGGAAGAAGCAGAACGGGGGAAAATACGTGGAGCAACTATGTGAAGCGATTCGTAGGCAGGTTCTGGAACGGATGGATTTTTCCAGGGAGCTAGAAGATGTAGAACTTCAGGAGTTAATCGCAAAAGAAATGTCCTATCAGAAAGAGGCGGAACGCCTTAGTATCCAACAAAGAATTTTTGTGGAGCAAAGGGTTTTTAATTCCTTACGAAAGCTGGATGTGTTACAAGAGCTTTTGGAGGATGATGCGATTACAGAGATTATGGTGAATGGACCAAATCATATTTTTTATGAGAAAAATGGGCAGTTTTGGGAACACCCGTATCATTTCGCGTCCGAAGAGAAATTGCAGGATGTCGTACAACAGATTGTAGGAAAACACAATCGAGTTGTAAATTTAACCAGCCCCATCGTGGATACACGATTGGAGGATGGATCTAGAGTAAATATCGTTCTTATGCCAATTGCCATTGATGGTTCGGCGATTTCCATACGAAAGTTTGGAAAAGAGCCTATCGATATGCAGGCATTGATAAATTTCGGAACCCTAAATCAAGAGGTTGCCGAATTTCTAAAACAAATTGTGGTTGACAGATATAACATTTTTATTTCTGGAGGAACCAGTTCTGGGAAAACCACATTTCTAAATGCGTTATCCGCATTTATACCACCAAATGAAAGAGTCATAACCATTGAAGATTCCGCGGAACTTCAGCTACAACAGACACCAAATCTCGTTCGTCTTGAAACACGAAATCAGAATCAAGAGGGTGTAAAAGAGATTAGTGCACGTGAACTGATTCATACCGCATTACGTATGCGACCAGACCGGATTATTGTCGGGGAATGCAGAGGCGAGGAAGCATTGGATATGTTGCAGGCAATGAATACGGGACATGATGGAAGTTTATCCACCGGACATGGGAATTCGATTCGGGATATGCTAAGTCGTCTTGAAATGATGGTACTGATGGGCAACGAGCTCCCTTTGCAGGCGATTCGTCAACAAATTGCCATGGGGATTGATATTATGATTCATTTGGAAAGAGGCAGAGACCATAAACGAAGAGTGGTGGAGATTTCAGAAGTGGTAGAAGTGAAGGATGGCGAAATTCAATTAAATCCACTATATCAATATCAGGATGGACTACAAAAGGTAGGGATGCTAATTGCAAGGAGGTAGAAAATGTCTGCAAAAGAGCTGGGGGTAGTAGCGCTCAAATCCATAGGAATAACGGCTGTAATTATGTTGCTTTTTTATCGGTCTATTGGGGCAGGCATTTTATTTCCTGTGATTGGATTCCTGGTATTTCGACAGTCACAAGAAGCGAGTCAAGAAGCAGCTAAAGCGAGGCTTCAAGAGGAGTTTTTACATGGAATCGGCGTTTTAAATAGTTCTTTGCAGGCGGGATTATCCATGGAAAATGCCTGGAAGGAGGTAGAGAAGGAAACGCGGGTTTTATATGGGAAAGAGTCAGAATTTTATTTGGAAATAAAAGAAATGAATCAAAGAGTCGCCCATAATATGCCAATTGAAAAGCTGTTTTTGGATTTTGCGTATCGATGTCGATTGGAGGATATCATCCAGTTTGCAGAGCTTTTAGAATTTGGGAAACGAAGTGGGAGCAATTGGAAGAAAATTATTGATGTAACCGCGAATCAGATGACAGAACAGCAGGAGGCGAAGCAGCAAATTGAGGTTATGGTAGCAGAAAAGAAAATGGAGCAGCAGGTTATGAATGTGATGCCCTTGGGGCTGCTTGCGTTTTTGCAGTTCTCGGCGTGGGACTATATGGCGGTTTTGTACCATAACTGGTTTGGGGTGATATGCATGACTATTTTCTTGGTTGGGTATGTGGCTGCTATTATACTTTCGCAAAAAATTTTGAAGGTGGAACTATGAAGAAAAAACGAATAGATAAAGCAAAAATCATCGTAGCTTTTCTACTTCTGCTCGGGGTATCCATAGTTGCAGATATGACAAAGGTGGAACAAATAAAAGACGGCAGGATAGAAAGAGAAACGTTGAATGGGGAAGAGAAAAGACTTCAGCTTGAGCTCGATATTGAGGAAATCATAGAGAATTATGAATATTCTTTCGAAGTGTTACCGGCAAATCCGACGAAGGAGGAAGCAGAGGCATATTTTGAAAAAACAATTGCAGAGATAGATAAGGATTTTGAAGGCATAAAAACAGATGTGCCCTTACGAGAGGTTTATTTCGACGGAATTGTAAAAGTAAAATGGAGTTTCCAGCCGTTTGGGCTTGTGGATTCGGAAGGTAAGGTTTATGTGGAAAAGCTGCAAGAGGAGGAAACGACTATTACGACACAAGCTACACTCGTTTGTGGAGCATACGAGAGGATATATACATTTCCGTTTTTGTTGAAAGCTCCAGAATTAACCGAGGCAGAGCAGCTTTTGCAAGAAATAGATGGTTGGCTAGAAACACAGATGGAACAGGAAGGAAGTACACAGATACAACTACCAACAGAACTTAATGGAATACCCTTGGAGTGGTCAGAGAAGAAGGAGTATATTACGCCACAGATATTGCTGTTGGAGGTTTTGGCATTGGTTATGCTTGGCGTAGTATCTAAGCGAAAGCGTATAGCGGAGGAAAAAAAACAGCTTGGGGAGATGGAGAAGGATTATCCAGATATCGTGAGTCAATTATCCCTTTTGCTCGGAGCGGGAATGACGACACGACAAGCCTGGAATCGAATTGCTTCACAATATCGTTTTAAACGAAAAAATGACATGATAATGGAGCGGATGGTATATGAGAGTATTTTACGTATGAACCGGCGGCTGACTGAGGGAGAGAGCGAACGGGTAGCATATCAACAGTTTACCGAAGAAATTCCGGCAAGCTGTTATCACAAGTTAATCCGCATTCTGCTTGGAAATTTGGAAAAAGGAACACAGGGAATTTGTATTCGCTTGGAAGAAGAAAGTCGACTGGCATTTGAAAAGAGAATACTACAGGCAAAGAAGCAGGGAGAGGAAGCTTCTACGAAAATGATGATGCCGCTTATGCTTATGATGATGATTGTAATGGGGATTGTTATGATGCCGGCATTAATCGGATTTCAACTATAAAAAGAAAGGAAGAACATAGGATGTATAAAAAACTAGTAAAAAACCAAAGAGGTGCAGCAGTAGTGGAAATGCTGCTATTAATGGTCATTTTGATTGCAATTACGCTGATTTTTAAAGAACAACTGATTAATTTAGTTATGGATATTTTTGACACCATTATAGAATCCGCAGGAGAAGTATAAAATGAGGCAAGAAAAAGGGAGTATAACGATTTTCTCTTTGATATCTCTGTTGTTGGTTACAGCTACACTATTTGCATTGTTGGAAGGAACACGCTTTCAAGAGCTGCGTAGATTTGCAGATTTGCAGACGAAAGCAGCTCTTGAATCAGGGTTCGCAAATTATTGTACTTGCTTATGGGAAAAGTATCATTTGCTTGGTGCGGATGAGGTGCTGCTGAAGGAGCAGGTGAAGAAATCCGCAAATGGCAGAATGGGTAGAGGGACCAACTTTCTGCGGTTAAGACCAGAGCAAATAGAGGAGAAGAGTTACACGTATATTACAGATGGAGAAGGTCGTGTTTTCATTGGGAGTGTTGCTGGTTATATGAAAGAAAATCTTTTGTATGAAGCTGCAAAAGAAATATATAGCCAATATGATGCCATAAAGCACCTTATGGATTCGAATCAGATGGATATGACGGACATCGGAGCAGCGTTGCAAGAAATCGAGCAGGCGAATACACCGAGCAAAGCGAAATCCATAGGAACAGCGAAGAGGCAGGAGATAAAAATCGATGTGGAATCCATCTTGAAAACGGTGAAGGAATGGCAAAAGCTAGGGATTTTGGAGCTTGTGATAGAAGATACAAAGAAGCTGTCAAATGCGGAATGGGATTTTAGCAATGGGCTTATGGAACGTGTTTTGGCAGAAGGAAAAGATTATGCAGACAGTGAGGTTGGTTGGCAGGAAAGAATTCTGCTGCAGCAGTATCTATTAACCTATATGTCTAGCTTCCAAAATGTACAGGAGGGCAGGGCTTTATCCTATGAATTAGAGTATTTGCTGGGTCAGAAATCCAGCGATATTGAGAATCTAAAGTCAGTGACTACAAAACTCTTGGCAATTCGAGAGGCCGCAAATTTTCTGTATTTACTCTCAAATCCAGCGAAAGTCGCACAGGCAGATGCCGCTGCAGCTCTTATTGTAGGAGCATCACTGAATCCCATTTTATTTGAGATAGTAAAAACAGGCATATTAACCGCATGGGCTTTTGTTGAGAGTATCTTAGATGTGAGGGCGTTATTGGCAGGGAAACGAATTGCTTTGCTAAAGAGTGAAGAAACCTGGACATCAGAGCTGGCGAATCTGGGTGAGATAACAAAGGGATTTGCCATGGCAAAGGAAAGCACTTGGGGATTAAATTATGAGAATTATATAGGTGTACTTCTCTTGCTCGAAAATGAGCAGACCTTAGCAATGCGAACGATGGCGACGCAGGAGGCGACGATACGAGAAACCTATCAAGATGCATCCTTTCGAATGGATATGCTAATTACACAGGCATGTGTCAGGGCTTCGTATTCATATCAACCAGTTTTTCCATTTTTATCTGTAATGGATGCGAAGGAAAAATGGGAATATGCGGTTTCGGCAACTACAAACTATGGATATTACTGAAAGGCAGGTATAAAAGGATGTCTCTTTGGACCTTTTTTCAATCCGAACCAAAAAAGCGTTCTCCCCATAAACGTGCGCTTAAAATACCAAAACAAATCCAAAGAGCATCCTTTTGTATCTGCTGGAAGGGCTCATATACCTTAGAGGCTGCGGTGGTGATTCCATTACTTGCAGCATATTTGGTGACGATGCTGTCGTTTTTTACGATTCTAAAGATTCAATGTGAAGTGGACGAAGCCCTAATGTACGCAGGAAGGAAAACTGCGGTAGAAAGCAGTATTGTCGATTCCGAAGAGGCTCTATTATTATCGGCAGAGGCGTATTTGTTATATGCTTTGCGAGAGAATCCTCTTATCGAAAAAAACATAGAGCATGGTGTTTGGGGAATCGCCTTATGGAAGTCGGAGTTTTGGGACGAGGAAATTGTTTTACGGGCAGAATATGTGGTAAAGCTGCCAATTTCCTGTTTGGGGTTAGGTGAGATAACATTATCCAGCCAGAACCGTTTCCGAAAATGGGTAGGAGATCGACCGTTGGAGCAAGAGGGAGACTTCGTTTATGTCACGGCGCATGGAACGGTCTATCATGCAAATTTATCTTGTCGTTCCATCAATTTATCGGTACAGGATACCACGATAGGTATGATTCCGTTCTTGCGGGGAAAAAATGGACAAATCTATTACGAATGCACACGGTGCGAATGGCAGGATAGTAAAAAAGAAAGGGTATATTACACGGATTATGGAACACTGTATCACAAGAATATTGCATGTAGTGCAATAAAAAGAACGGTGGAGAGAATAAAGCTGGAAGATGTTGGAGAGAAGCGTCCGTGTAGTTTTTGTTATGGATCATGAAAGAGATAATATTAGGAATCTGGCTTGGAATACAGGGTGTCATGGATTTCAAATATAAGGAAATCCCGCTTTGGTTTACCTTGTTAGGTGGAGTGGTAGGAATTGTAATATGTGTACGAGAGGAAAGAACTGTATTTGAGGTACTAGTTTCCTGTTTGCCAGGGCTTGTGGTCATATTTTTCTCTTGGATGACAAAGGAAATCATAGGGTTTGGAGATGGAATTGTGTTACTGGTGATGGGGTTTTATTTGTCCCTTTCGCAAGTGCTTTCCGTAGGGATGTTTGCCGTTTTCATCGCAGGGATAGTAGCGTTGATTTTACTGACGGTATTTCAAAAAGGGGGGAGCTATCGCATTCCATTCATTCCTTTTTTGACTTTGGCGTATGGGATTGATTACTTGATAAGAATAGGAGAAAACATGCGATGAGAAGAGTGTGGTATAAAGGAAGTTATACGGTAGAGGCAGCAATTTACATTCCCATTGTTTTATTTCTGTTGTTCCAAACCATCGGAATCGCGATCGATTTTTGGCAGGAGAGCAAGCAGAGGGAGGTTTGTGAAGCATTACAGGAGTTGGACATTGTGAAGGAATTTTACGGGTATCAAATTCTAGATGAGGTACGAAAGGAGATAGAAGATGAGGAATCATGAGATTTCATACGAAAGAGATGTAAACAAAAGCTATATGAAAATTCCTGCTGCAGAAGCAATCAGTTTAGATGAGAAGCTGATGTTTCGAAAGTGTTATCAGGGGATTCTGCCCATGGAAAAGTGCTATGTGAATGGGAGCGGGCAATATTGGTATAACATTTCCGGAAGACAGGCTTTGGATGCGTATTGTAGGGTACATGGAATGAATCATGGATTTTTTGAGACTTTGATGCTGCGTATTTGTAGTCAGTTAGAGATTCTGGAATGGAATTTAATCGATAGTCGCTGCCTGGTGATGGATCCAGAGCTTATTTTTGTCAATCATTCGGGAGAAGAGATTTCGTTTATTTTGTACCCGGATACACAGGGAAATTTTTTAGAAGAATTGAGACATCTCATGGAGTACCTTTTGACAAAGCTAAATCATGGAGATAAAGAGGGGGTACATCAGGCATACGGAATATATAGTTTGATGCTGACGGATGGCTATAGTATTGCAGAGGTAAAACAGGCTATTTTAAGCAACAGGGAGAAAGATGCTGAGAAAATGGAAGCAGGTTCCTTCGGGGAGATGGCATCCGCGTTGGATGAGGACTGCGAATGCGTATCTGCAGATGCATCGGAAGCTGAAAAGCAGGATGTGCTTCAGGAGATAGAACAGAAGCTGCTGGGATTGTTTGAACGAGTGAAAAAGATGCTTTGGAGTAAGAAAGATAATAAGGAACAGATTCCAATGGTAGTATATCCGGAAGAAGAACCAGAGGAAACAGAAGGAAGCATTCATCCGACGATTTGTTTAGCGGCATCCTTAGAGGAGCCAAGAGGAGTACTTATTTATGAAGGAAGGCAGGATTATCCAGATTTTGAGTTGGCGAAGGGAAGCTGTATTTTAGGGAAAAATCCAAGAGTAAAACTATATATTAATCGAGAAACCATTAGTCAGTTCCATGCGAAGTTTGATTATTGGAATCAAAAATATTATATCGAGGACATGAATTCTACCAATGGAACCTTTGTAAATGACGAGATGCTCAATTATAAGGAGCAAAGAGAGCTGTCCCCTGGTGATGTTCTAAGATTTGCAGATGTGAAATATCGATTTTTGTAGTATAATAGGTCTTATCATACGAAGAAAATGGATAAGGAAGAAACATGAATATTACGATTTCACTGATTATTATTAATGTAATCATATATTTTATTTTGGAATTTATGGGAACGACGGAAAGTGCAGTCTTTATGATGGAGCATGGGGCTGTTTATCCACCGTGTATTACAGAGCAGGGAGAATATTGGCGGTTTTTTACTGCAACATTGATGCATTTTGGATTTTCTCACTTGCTGAATAATATGGTAATGCTGGGTGTAGCAGGTCAGATATTAGAACGTGCACTTGGAAAAGTAAAATATTTGTTATTATATTTTACGGCAGGTATTGGTGGCTGTGTGCTTTCTTATATAGAAATGATGCAGAGTGGTAAATATGCTGTGTCGGCAGGTGCTTCGGGTTCCATCTTCGGGATTATCGGTGCGTTGGCGTGGATATTGATTTTGCATAAGGGAAATTACGAAACACTTACGGGAAAAGGTATGGTGATGATGATACTCCTTAGCCTGTATTATGGAGTTTCTACTGGCGATGTAGACAATTGGGGACATATCGGTGGTTTTGTGATGGGATTTCTTATTAGCATGATTTTCTACCGCAGAAATACGAAAGAGATTGATTTTGGCGAATAAAATTTATATACTAAAGAAAGACAAAAGAAATACGTGAGGTAGAAAATGAAGATTAATGTATATTATGGCGGAAGAGGTCTGTTGGATGACCCAACTTTATATGTTTTAAGTAAAATGGAAGACGTATTAAAGGAACTCCGCGTAAAGGTAGAAAGATACAATATTTATGAGCATAAAAACGAGATTGCAACGCTTCCACAGACATTTAAGGACGCAGATGGTATTATCCTTGCAACAACAGTAGAATGGCTGGGGATTGGTGGATATATGCAGCAGTTTCTGGATGCATGCTGGCTATATGGAGATAAGGAAAAAATTAGCCGACTTTATATGCAGCCAATCGTAATGTCCACAACCTATGGCGAAAGAGAAGGTGAACTGACACTTTCCAATGCATGGGATATTTTGGGTGGACAGCCTTGTCCTGGTCTTTATGGTTATGTAGAGGATTTGGTTAGCTTTGAGGTAAATCTGGAATATACCGAGATTATTGAGAAAAAGGCAGAGAATCTGTATCGTATGATTTCACAGAAGATGAAGAGTCTCCCAACGAGTAATAATGCGGTAAAACGAAGTGTACTTCGTACACAACAGATGAGCCTTACACCACAGGAGAGTGAGCAGCTTTCGAAATATGTTTCCGACGATACGTATGTAAGACAGCAGAAAGAAGATATCGAAGAACTTACATCCATGTTTAAGGATATGCTTGGAAAGGCTGCTACTGAGGAAAAAGAACCATTTTTGAAAGAACTGCAAAGTCATTTTGTTGCGCCAGATGATTTTTCTGCTACCTATTCGATAGCGATTGAAGGATTTAAAAATCCGCTTTATATTAAAGTCGATGGTGATATGCTGGAAACATTTTATGGAAAGAAGGATAATATCGATGTATATGCGAAATTATCAATCGATGTAATGCAGTCTATTGTAGATGGAAGAATGACATTCCAGCGTGCATTTATGACTGGTGAAATGACGGCGAAAGGGAACTTTAAAACCTTGCGTATGCTGGATCAGGTATTTTTATTCTAAAATGAAAGAAAGAGAGATTCTAATATGAAAAAAGATGATTGTATTTTTTGTATGCTTGCAAATGGAGATATTCCTACGAATACCATATACGAAGATGAAGAATTTCGTGTAATTATGGATAACGCACCAGCGACCAAAGGTCATGCATTGGTGCTTCCAAAAGATCATTATGCAGATATTTATGGAATTGACCCAGAAGTATTAGGAAGAGCAATCCAGGTGGGACAAAAAGTAATTAAACATGCAACCAAGGTATTAGGATGTGAAGGTTATAATCTTCTTCAGAACAACGGAGAAGTTGCAGGACAGACCATTTTCCACTTCCATTTACATTTGATTCCTCGCTATGCAGATATGGACAATTCGCAGATGCTGAAATGTCCAGCTAGTGAAGGGGATGCAGATGCTATAAAAGAATTGACTGCACGCTTGAAATTGAACTAGGGAATTTTTATAAGATAAGGGGTCGAGAAAGCTTGAATGTAGAATCATCCATGCGTTATCGACCCCTTTTTTTATTTCTGTTTACGTTCCTTTTCAATTAATTCTAAGATAGTTCCAATGGAATCCATCTGACCGCTTTCGGACATTGCATCAATATATGTTTGGCGATTTGCATAAACATCACGAACTGCGGCAAGAAGAACTTCGTCGGTTACATCTTCTTCCTGAATCACATAAGAGAAGCCTTGCTTTGCAAATGATTTTGCGTTCAAAATCTGGTCGCCACGGCTGGCCGCAGCAGATAATGGAATCAAAATATTTGGTTTATGTAAAGCAAGGAGTTCACAAATCGAGTTTGCACCAGCACGGGAAATTGCAAGGTCTGCAAGAGCCAGCATATCCGTAAGTTCTGCACTAGCATATTCGAATTGTGCGTACCCTTTGGTATCAACAAGTGTCTCGTCGAGATTTCCTTTTCCGCATAAGTGAATGATGTGAAAATCTTTCAATAATTCTGGCAGTACTTTACGAACCGCTTCATTAATTGCACGGGAACCCAAACTTCCACCAATAATGAGAAGTACAGGCTTCTTTTCTGCAGGAAATCCACAAAGAGTATAAGCATTGTCTGGATTTCCACTCAAAAGTTCACGACGAATTGGTGAACCTGTCAGTACGGCTTTTTCTGCAGGAAGATATTTTAAAGTTTCTGGGAAATTGCAGCATACTTTTTTCGCACCCTTTATTGCAATACGATTTGCAAGTCCAGGAGTGATATCGGATTCGTGAATAATTGCAGGTACGCCACAGGTTTTTGCAGCTAATACAACAGGTACAGAAACGAACCCACCTTTAGAAAAAACGATATCTGGTTTCAATTTACGCATAAGACCCAATGCCTGTGCATATCCCTTAATTACACGGAGTGGATCCGAAAAGTTTTTTGGATCAAAGTAACGACGAAGCTTGCCTGAATCGATTCCTGTATAAGGAATATTCTGTGCTTCAATAAGCTCTTTTTCAATACCCGTGTAAGAGCCGATATAGTGAATGTCATAGCCGGCTTCTTTTAGTGCTGGCATAAGTGCAATATTTGGTGTAACGTGGCCAGCAGTACCGCCACCTGTCATAACGATTTTTTTCATAAAAACACCCTCTCCTTCGATAGATGAATTATTACTTATTATATTATACCCAAACAAGGAAATGTCAACAAAGTTTTCCTAGTCGAAAAATAGAGAAACTTGCGGTGAAAAGTACCGCCTGTCCACTTTTCGTTTCTTTCAAATGTAGATATAATGAAAAGCATAAAATCTTCATAATAAGAAAAGGAGAAAAAGGATGATTCGTCTCGAGTGGTTATTTCTCATGCAGCTTGCGATGGGAGTGCTTATGATTGTGTTTTTACAAAAGCTAATGCAGATGAAGAAACAGGTAGAGAAGATTACACAAGAAGTAATGAATTACATATCTTATGTTACGGAAGAGGTAACAGAAGAGCCATTGACAGAGACAAAGGTAGGGGAAGGACTTTCGCGTGAAAAACAAAGGGATAAGAATCCGTCACAAAAAGAGAAGGAGGAAGCGCAGAATCGTTTGATTCAGGCGGTTTTAGGTGAATATTTTCCTTAGGAACCGTCCATTTTTTATTGTATTTACAGTCTAAATAGAGTAAAATACTATCATTCCCAAAAGTAGGAGGAGACGGTATGACTTTAAAAGGACGTTCATTTTTGACATTAAAAGATTATACGCCAGAAGAAATTACATATTTAATTGATTTGGCGGCAGAATTGAAGGAAAAAAAGAAACAGGGTATTATGCATGATAGCCTTGTTGGTAAAAATATTGTATTGATTTTCGAGAAAACCAGTACGAGAACGAGGTGTTCTTTTGAAGTTGCAGCATACGATTTGGGGATGCATGTGACTTACTTAGATCCAGCATCTTCTCAGTTTGGCGGAAAAGAAAGTGTAGCAGATACGGCCCGTGTATTAGGTAGAATGTATGACGGCATTGAGTATCGTGGATTTACGCAGGAAACCGTAGAGGCTTTGGCGGAATATTCTGGGGTTCCAGTATGGAACGGACTTACCGATGATTTCCACCCAACACAGATGATTGCAGATATGTTGACCATTCGTGAAAAATTAGGGGAATTAAAAGGGCTTAAATTTGTTTACATGGGAGATGCCCGTTTTAATATGGGAAATTCCTTAATGGTAACTTGCGCAAAATTAGGGATGCACTTTGTAGCTTGTACGAATAAGAGATATTTTCCTAAGAAGGATTTAGTGGAATATGCAAAGAGTGTGGCTGCAGAAACAGGTGCAACCATTACTTTGACAGAAGATGTAGAAGAGGCTACCACAAATGCGGATGTAATTTATACAGACGTATGGGTATCTATGGGTGAACCAGCAGTCGTATGGGGTGAGAGAATTGATGATCTGCTTCCATATCAGGTAAATGAAAAGGCATTTGAGAAAGCAAAAGATACGGCTATTTTCATGCATTGTTTGCCAGCATATCACGACAGAAATACCCGTGTGGGAGAAGAAGTATACAAGAAATTTGGTTTGTCAGAATTAGAAGTGACCAACGAAGTGTTCGAAGGTCCTCGTTCTGTAGTATTTGATGAAGCAGAAAACCGCATGCACTCCATCAAAGCCATTATGAAAGCGACACTTTCGGATTAATATGATTACCAAACGTTATCACTTTGAAACAATCGACTCTACAAATAAAAAAGCAAGAGAATTGGCGACGGAAGGCGCGGTGCATGGAACTCTTGTCACGGCAGACGCGCAGGTATCTGGAATTGGGCGTCGAGGTCGTAGCTGGTCCTCGGAAAAAGAGGCGGGCATTTATATGTCGATGGTATTGCGTCCGGAGATAGAGACGGACAAAGCCTCCATGCTTACTTTGGTGGCTGCTATGGCAGTAGAAAAAGCGATAGCACACATTTGCTTGACAGATACATCTGATTGTGAGGATATAGATATTGGTCGGTTGATGATAAAATGGCCGAACGATATCGTGCTGAATAAAAAGAAGGTCTGTGGTATTTTAACGGAGCTATCATTAGAAGGCAGAGAAATCGAGTATATTGTGTTGGGTATTGGTATCAATGTAAACAATAAAGAGTTTCCAGAAGAAATTTCTCAGACCGCCAGCTCTTTAAGCTTGGAATGTGGAAGGGATTTGGACAGAGAATTGTTGATAACAGAAGTCTGGAAACAATTTGCGGTGTACTATGAACTATTTTTGCAGACGGAAGATATCTCTCTTTTCCAAGAAGAATATGAGGCTGCACTAATTAATAAAGAAGAAAACGTAAAAGTACTAGACCCGTTGGGCGAGTATATTGGCATCGCCAAGGGAATTACAAATACAGGGGAACTAATCGTAGAGACAGCGGGCGATGTCCGATATGTATCTGGCGGAGAGGTTTCGGTGAGAGGAATGTATGGATATGTCTAATCAGGAAATTACACTTTGTGCATCCAATGCATACAATAAGAAATTTTATTTGAATGATAATTTTAAAGGCTTGCCAGAAGCCATCAAGGAAGAGTTGCAGATTATGTGCGTGCTTTACACAGAAGATGTTGGCGGCGTATTGGAGTTGGTGTTCGATGAGGATGGAAATCTGGAATTTCGGACATCCTATGAAGAAGGTGACTTCTTTTATGACGAAATCGGAAGTGTGTTGAAAATTAAGCAGTACCAGAATGTAAAACGTGAATTATTAGAGGCGTTAGAAACTTATTACCGTATCGTTTTCTTGGGAGAAGGTTTAGACGAGGAGGAATAATCCTATGATTTTAACATTGGATGTAGGAAATACAAATATGACAGGCGGCGTTTTCAAGGATGACGAAATCGTTGCAACATTTCGTATGACGACGAAGATACCTCGCACCTCGGATGAATATGGGATGGTTCTTTTTAATTTGTTAAATCAGAACCAGATTAAACCAGCAGATATTGAGGATGCGATTATTTGTTCGGTAGTGCCAGATGTCATGCATTCGTTAGCGAGTGCGATGATTAAGTATTTGGATATCAAGCCAATTATTGTAGGGCCTGGGATCAAAACAGGACTTCGTATTCAGCTTCCAAATCCACAGCAGGTCGGTGCAGACCGTATTGTGGATGCAGTTGCGGCGTATGAGCTTTATGGTGGACCAGTTTTGGTTATGGATTATGGTACAGCTACCACATACGATTTAGTAGATGAAACAGGTACCTTTGTAGGTGGTATTACTGCACCAGGTATCGCGATTTCTGCGAAGGCACTTTGGGAGGACGCAGCGAAGCTTCCAAAGATTGAAATTGCCAAGCCAGAGAAAGTGATTGGAAACGACACCATCAGCAGCATGCAATCTGGTCTTGTGTATGGACAAATCGGTCAGGCTGAATATTTAATTAAGAAAGTAAAAGAAGAATCGGGCTTAGAGAATTTAAAAGTTGTGGCCACGGGTGGGCTTGGACGTATCATTTCCGAAAGCACCGATGCGATTGATATATATGATGCGAATTTAACACTAAAAGGAATTTATCTGGTGTATAAAAAGCAGAATAGGAGAACAAAATGATAAAGCCACTCCAAATCGGAAGTGTCACATTACCAAATAATTTAATATTGGCACCTATGGCAGGCGTAACCGACCTGCCATTTCGCTTGTTATGCAAGGAGCAGGGAGCTGGACTTCTCTGCATGGAAATGGTAAGTGCCAAAGCAATTATGTACAAAAACAGAAATACGATAGACCTTTTGAAAATCGATGAACGTGAGCTGCCAGTATCATTACAGCTTTTCGGTTCAGACCCAGATATAATTTCGAATATTGCACATGAAATCGAAGAACGTCCATTTGATATTCTCGATATCAACATGGGATGTCCAGTTCCAAAGATTGTCAATAATGGCGAAGGCTCTGCCCTGATGAAAAATCCAAAGCTGGCAGGCGAAATTATAGAAAAAACTGTGAAAGCGATAAATAAACCCGTGACAGTCAAAATCCGTAAGGGTTTTGATGAGACTTGCGTAAATGCAGTTGAGATGGCAAAGATTGCAGAAGCCAGTGGTGCAGCTGCAATTGCAGTACACGGCAGAACCAGAGAGCAGTATTATTCTGGAAAGGCAGACTGGGACATTATTCGTCAGGTAAAAGAAGCTGTATCGATTCCAGTAATCGGAAATGGTGATTTGCTTACGGCAGAAGATGTGATTGCGATGCAAAAGCAGACCGGTTGTGACGGTTTTATGATTGGCAGAGGAGCACAGGGAAATCCTTGGATATTCCGACAGGTATTGCATTATTTTGAAACTGGGGAGCATCTGGCAAAACCAAGTTTTGAGGAGGTCGCTGAGATGATGCTTCGACATGCACGTATGATGCTGGAATTCAAAGGAGAGTATACGGGTATTCGCGAAATTCGAAAACATGGTGCATGGTACACAGCGGGTTATCCAAACTCGGCGAAACTTCGAGTCATGATAAATGAGGTAGAAACATACAATGAGTTAGAAGCGCTTTTGTACAAGGTATGTGAAAAAAGCGGAATTTCCTTGACATAAGGGGTGCGATTGGCTATAATGCTGTAAGTTGTAAACACCCAATGGGTGTGAACAGAACGTGAATACAAAAAGGGGTAAGGTAAAATGACTGCAAAAAAGAACATTTTAACTAGCGAAGGTCTTAAGAAATTAGAAGACGAATTAGATGATTTAATCGTTGTAAGACGTAAAGAAGTTGCACAGAAAATTAAAGAAGCTCGTGAGCAGGGCGACTTATCAGAAAACGCAGAATATGATGCAGCAAAAGATGAACAGCGTGATATTGAAGCACGTATCGAAGAAATCGAGAAAATCTTAAAGAATGCTGAAATCGTAGATGAGGATGAAGTAGATTTAGATACTATCAACATCGGTTGTCAGGTTAAGATTTTAGATTTAGAATTTGACGAAGAACTCACATACAAAATTGTAGGTTCTACAGAAGCAAACAGCTTAAAAGGCAAAATCTCAAACGAATCACCAGTGGGTAAAGCGCTCATCGGTAAGAAGGTAGGAGATTTAGTATCAGTAGAAACACAGGTAGGCGTAGTACAGTACAAGGTACTCGACATCCAGAGATCTATTTAATTATAGGAAGAAATGGATTCCATAATAGACGGAGGAAGAGCATGGGCAATCAGGAAAATGCAAACAATGCACCACAGCAGGACTTAAACGAACTCCTTAGAATTCGTCGTGAAAAATTACAGACATTACAGGAAAACGGAAAAGATCCTTTTGTGATTACAAAATACAATCAGGAACATCATTCCGATGAAGTAAAATCTCTTTATGAAGCACATGAAGCAGAATTGCTTGCAGGAAGAGAGGCAGTAAATACAGATGGAATGGATGAAGCTGAAGCAAGACAGGCAATCAACGATGATTATAACGAGAGAAGAGCAATCATGGATGCAAGCCCAATTCAGGTAAGCATCGCTGGTCGTATGCTTTTCAAACGTGTTATGGGAAAAGCATCTTTCTGCAATATCCAGGATTTAAAGGGAAAAATTCAGGTATATGTGGCACGTGATGCCATCGGAGAAGAATCTTATGCCGAATTCAAGAAATCAGATATCGGTGATATTTTTGGTGTGAAAGGATATGCATTCCGTACCAAAACTGGTGAAATCTCTATCCATGCGGAAGAATTAACAATGCTCTCAAAGAGCTTACAGATTCTTCCAGAAAAATTCCATGGCCTTACAGATACAGATACAAGATATCGTCAGCGTTATGTTGACCTTATCATGAACGAAGATTCAAGAGACACATTTATCAAACGTTCCAAAGTATTAAAGAGCATCCGTAACTACTTAGACGGACAGGGCTTCATGGAAGTAGAAACCCCTATGCTTGTTTCTAATGCAGGTGGAGCTGCGGCGAGACCATTCGAAACACACTTCAATGCATTAAACGAAGACTTCAAGCTTCGTATCTCGCTTGAACTTCCACTTAAGAGACTTATCGTTGGTGGTTTGGAAAGAGTATACGAAATCGGTCGAGTATTCCGTAACGAAGGTCTTGATACAAGACACAATCCAGAGTTCACACTTATGGAACTTTACCAGGCTTACACAGACTACCACGGCATGATGGATTTAACAGAAAATCTTTATCGTTACGTAGCACAGGAAGTAACCGGTGGTTTGGAACTTACCTACGGTGAAAACGTAATGGATCTTTCAAAACCATTTGAAAGAATCACTATGGTAGATGCGGTTAAGAAATATGCAAACGTAGACTGGAATGAAGTAGCTGACCTCGAAGCAGCTCGTGCTCTTGCAAAAGAACACCATATTGAATTCGAAGAACACCACAAGAAAGGTGATATTTTAAACCTCTTCTTCGAAGAATATGTAGAACATCACTTAATTCAGCCAACCTTTGTAATGGATCATCCAATTGAGATTTCTCCACTTACAAAGAAAAAACCAGAAAATCCAGAATATGTAGAACGTTTCGAGTTCTTCATGAATGGATGGGAAATGGCAAATGCTTACTCAGAGCTTAATGACCCAATCGACCAGAGAGCTCGTTTCGAAGCACAGGAAGAACTTTTCGCAAACGGTGACGAAGAAGCAAATCACACCGACGAAGACTTCCTCAACGCACTTAGCATCGGTATGCCACCTACAGGCGGTATCGGTTTCGGTATTGATCGTATGGTAATGATGATGACAAACAGCCCTGCGATTCGAGATGTATTGTTGTTCCCGACAATGAAGAGTTTGGATAAATAATCCCAGTCTTTATCGGCATTTGTAGACTTTTCGGGCTTTAGATTATGCAAATATTATGCAAAGTTTGCAGAAAGTATGGAGCATAATGTAAGGATTTGTAAAAGGACACAATGCGGAATGATTGAAAATTAAAGAGTTTTAACCAGTGTGTACGGACCACTTTCAAGTGAATGCTTGGGAGTGGTCTTTTTGCGTTTTATAAAAGAAAATGCGTGAAATGAGAGTGGAGATTGATATCTTGACAGGAGGGGCATCTGTGCTAGGCTGGTTGGCTACAAGGCACACGAATTGATGGGATAGATGGGAAGTGAGAGTGCTTTGTTTAATGCCTTGGAAGCACGGATGCGGGTACATGCTGTCAACATATTATATTTTATTAATGAAAAAATTGGTAAGAAGTGCTATACTAAATTATATGTAAGAATGAAATATATAAAACGCAATAAATTATTGCAGAGGACAAGTCAATGGATATATTAAAGGTTAAACAGATATACCAAGAAGTTTTTCTCTATATACAGCATAGTAATATTGATTTATTTTTGTGTGGAGGAGCAAGTAGTAAGACCAATGCTTCAAATAGAGATTTGCTACGTAAACGATTAGAAAAGAATGATAAATTATCTATTTTCTATCCGGAAGATATGTTTATGGAACTTCTAAGTAGAAAAAAATATGATTTATTTACTTTAGAAAATTTCTTGGCGGAAAATAGTGATTTAATAATGATAGTGTGTGAAAGCCCAGGCTCATTTACGGAACTTGGAGCCTTTACTAGTAATGATAAAACATTGGATAAATTAGTTGTTTTGATTCAAAAAAGATATAAAAACGACAAAAGTTTTATTATGCAAGGTCCTGTTAGATATATTGAATCTAAAAACAAGAATAATGTCATTTATTTTAATAATGATATGGATGATATGGAAAAAGCTGTTGAATGTTATTTGAGTTCAAAGTATTGGTTTTATGGAAATAAAAAGTATGCAAGAAAATATGGAAGGTATACTAAAGAAATTGATTTGATATCGGGACAATTTTATTTTATAATGTTATTACTGTATTTTTACAATCGTGTTGAGATAAAGGATATGAACGAAGCTATAAAAACGATATATCATGAAAGAAAGTTTGAACCAAGTCGTTTTGAAGTGATTTATACAGCTGCATTAAAACGATTGTATAAAGAGGGGATGCTTGTTAAGGAAGTAGAAGACGGTGCATATTTTTATAGGCTCACACAAAAGGGATATTATAATGTTAAAAAGTTGCTAAAAGATATAATGGTAGATGATAGAGATAAAGTTATAAATGGAATTAGGTTAAACATTATTACCGATCAATATTGTTAGCACCACTATCTTAGAACGTTACAGATACATACTTATGTAGAAGTTTATGGGAGATGGTTCGTCTTCCGGAGCAAATTAACATGACCAGAGTTGGTCAAAACCATGGTGTCCTTCCACGACAGTGAAACCCCACCATGGTTTTGACGCAAAAATATTTATGGTAAGAAAGTGGTGTTAACAATTTGAAAACATATAATAACAAAATGGTATTAGAGTCATTAAGGTTGCCAATGTTTGAAGATATTGAGACATTGGCTGAAGAAACTAGATTAACTGAGAAACTGATTTATTTTTTGTGTAAAGAAGATGCAGAGGGTAGATATGTTTCATTTAAAATCCCGAAAAAGGATGGGCGTTATAGAGATATAAATGCACCTTGCATGGCTTTGAAAACATTACAAAAATGGGTGTTGCAGAATATTTTATATAAGGTTAGAGTTTCTCCGTATAGTATAGGGTTTAAAAAAGATGGAAAAGGTTCGCCTTTGCTTCAGAGTGCTGAACGTCATAAGAATAATTTATATATTCTTAAAATGGATTTAAAGGACTTTTTTCCATCGGTTAAACGTGAACAAGTATTTAATCAGTTTTTACAATTAGGATATAATACATATGCATCTAATATGCTGACTAATATATGCACACTAAATGGTTGCTTGCCACAGGGAGCAGTGACATCGCCATATTTGGCCAATTTAGTGTGTTATAAAATGGATGTTAGAATTGCAGGTTACTGTAATAAAAGAGATATTATTTACACTAGATACGCGGATGATTTAATCTTTTCGTGTGACAATAGAGATGGTTTACGCAATATTTATGGCATGATTAAAAAGATTGTGGAGAACGAAGGCTTTTGTCTCAACGAAAAGAAAACGAGATTTTTAACACCTAAGTCTCATAAAAAAATTGTAGGTGTAACAGTGAATGACGGGCTAGTTAAGGCACCGAAGGAAATGAAGAAAATGGTTAGAGCAATGCTTCATTATTCGATAGTTAGTGGAGATTATTCTAATAATGATAGAATTAGGGGATATGTTTCATATATAGATTCTATTGAGAAAAACTACAGAAAAAAGATAGTTAAGTATATCACAAATTACATAAATGACTCTATTACTTTATTTCCAGACGCGGTAAAAAAATTTAATGATAATAAATTGTTTAACGAAATACCGGATATGGTGCCAAAGAAAATTTCGGATTTTGTTGATTACGAGGAAGAAGATGATTATTTTCAAATGATAACATATGAAAGAGAAGAATTTTTGACGAAACATGGTATAGAGGTATAAAGATTGCCGAAGTTAAAAGTGTAACTTGGGCAGTCTTTATAAAAATAGTTTGAGGCATTAAAAATTAAAAGGAGGGATTTTTATAAGATTACAACCAAATAATTTTGAGTTGGAGCCAACTACAGTCTGGTCGTTTCCGGACAGAGGCAGTTGGGCAACTCACTCAGGGAAGTATAGGGGCAATTGGTCACCGTATGTACCAAGGAATCTGATACTTCGTTATTCAAAACCAGGAGACTGGATCCTAGATCAATTCATGGGTAGCGGAACAACATTAGTTGAAGCAAAACTACTAAATCGAAATGCGATTGGTGTAGACATCAATCCGCAGTCAGTTTCAATATCTGAAACAAATTTACAATTCCAATGTGATACAACTTCAAAGGTGCATATTAGAAAAGGAAGTGCGACGGATATGTCTTATATTAAAGATGGACGTATTGACTTTATCTGTACGCACCCACCATATGCAAATATTATTAGATACAGCAAAGAGATAGAAAATGATCTCTCGCTATTATCTGTAGATGACTTCTTGACAGAAATGGAAAAAGTTGCATCAGAGGCATATCGAGTTCTTAAAAAGGGGAAAATGTGTGCAATTATGATGGGAGACATGCGTAAGCAGGGCAAGGTTATTCCGTTAGGATTTAAAGTGATGGAATGCTTTCTAAAGGCAGGTTTTGTATCAAAAGAAATCATCATTAAGAAGCAACACAATTGCAAGTCAACTGAATATTGGAAAAATCGAAATAATAATTTCTTACTTCTTGCACATGAATACATATTTGTATTTCAAAAAGGGTAAATGGCAGAGGACGAAAATACCGGTTGTTATTTTGGCGTTTTCCACTTATAATATATTTGTGATTTTCTGTTCAATTTGAAGAGAGAAAAGAGGTCAAAAATGAGTAACTCAAGTATTGCACCATTTGTAAAATGGGCAGGTGGAAAACGTCAGTTGATTCCACAAATCAGAGAGCGCATGCCAGAACAATTTAATAATTATTACGAACCATTTGTTGGCGGTGGCGCAGTGATTTTCGAGTTGCTACCGGAGAATGCAGTAATCAATGATATTAACAGAGCATTGATTAACACATACCAAATGATTTGTGACCATCCACAGGAGTTTTTGCAAGAAATCAATAGATTGGATGCAGAGATGTGGGAAGATGGCAAGGAATATTATTATTCATTGCGTGAGCATTACAATGATAAATTAATGAGAGACGAGTTTGATGTGGAGCTAGCTGCATTGTTTGTTTTCATCAATAAGCATTGTTTTAATGGCTTATATAGAGTAAATGGTAAGGGACTTTTTAACGTTCCATACAATAACAGCCGTAGAAGTTCAGTTGACGAGCAATCGATTATGGAAATATCAGAGTATTTAAGAAATGTTACGATTATTTCCGGAGATTTCGAGGCAGCGTGTGAGGGTGCTAGCGCAGGCGATTTTGTATTTATAGATAGTCCGTATGCACCGTTAAATCCAACATCTTTTGAGTCGTATACTAAAGAAGGATTTGACATTGAAAGTCATAGACGATTGGCAATTCTTTTTGATGAGTTGACAGCAAGAGGTTGCTATTGTATGCTGACAAATCATAATACAGAATTGATTAACGAACTGTATGGAAACAAAGGCTATACAATTGATGTTGTAAGCGTAAAGAGAATGATTAACTCGGATGCGTCAAATCGTGTCGGAGAAGAAGTTATTATATGTAACTATTAAGGAGTCGAGATAATGGAGAACTTATTTGAAAAGAAAGTGCCATTATATTTCGAGACAGAAGAATCACAACTTGTTTTGGGTGATTCATTTAAGATTCTTACAAAGATGAAACCTGAATCTGTGGATATGATATTTGCAGATCCACCATACTTTTTGAGCAACGATGGTATCACTTGCCAAGGTGGAAAAATGGTTTCGGTAAATAAAGGCTCATGGGACAAACTTTCAGAGAGTGGAACCGGCGTCGAGGAGAAACATAGGTTTAATAGAAAGTGGATTAGGTTATGTAAAAAAGTATTAAAACCAAATGGTACAATTTGGATATCGGGGACATTACACAATATATATTCGATTGGTATGGCTTTGGAGCAGGAAGGCTTCAAAATAATTAATAACATAACTTGGCAGAAAACAAATCCACCACCAAACTTAGCATGTCGATGCTTCACGCATTCTACAGAAACCATCTTATGGGCGAAGAAGAATGATAAGAAGTCTCGGCATTTTTTTAATTATGAAAAAATGAAAGAAGATAACGGTGGCAAGCAAATGAAGGATGTATGGGTAGGTGCATTAACAAAGCCTTCTGAAAAGAAGGAAGGTAAGCATCCAACACAGAAACCGGAATATTTGCTTGAGAGAATTGTGCTTGCATCTACGGAAGAAGGACAGGTGGTATTGGATCCATTTTGTGGTTCCGGTACAACGGGTGTGGAAGCTATTAGGTGTAGCAGAAAGTTCATTGGAATTGAAGTGAACGAGGAATATTTAGAAATTAGCAAAAGAAGATTGGAGAAGGAGTATGAACAGAGGAAATGATTTGCAAGCATTTGTAGAACGGATATCTTCAATTTATGATGCAGATCAAGATTTTTCAATTATAAGTGCAAGGAAGATTATTAAAGAGATAAACGAGTTCCTTTATACAACATATGATGGAATCGGTATGGTAAAAGCGTTAGGAAACGAGTATCAATTTTTATCAGAATTTCACAGATATTGGAATGATAATTATGCAGAGATATTGAATGCGAAAATATGCGATGAAAAGTGTGCTTTGGTAGCAGATGCACTATATGATATATACCGAAGAAGTGGTGGAGAGGCTTTTTCTGGTGTGTATGATACATATGGACTTTCGGATGAGGAAGTATGTAGAGTAAGAATGCTGACCGCAAATCAAGACTTTAGAGGATCAAGAGATTTTAAAGACTTAGTAGAGGTATTTAAAAGCGATAATAGTATTTTTGATCTGAAGTTTATTAATGAAGAGCCGGAGCTGTTTTTGAAAAGTATTGATGTGGGTTCTTTATCGCAGAATGATAAAAGAATTCCTTATGCAAAAGCGATTTCCAAGATGCTTATAGAATTAGGTGTTAGTCCGTATGAATTAATAGAATATTATGACAGAGATATCTATGCGTTGCGAAATGCACTTATCGCATATAGTGGAGCCGGATATGGAAATAAGAAAGCAGATATGTTTGTGCGAGATATGGTGGTGCTTGGGGTGTGGGACAATGTACGCAATTTTGAAATGATAGACGTAGCATCAGATATTAATACTATCAAGGTGGCATTAAGAACGGGAATACTTTCAACGGAAATTCCATTGGTATCAAGTTTCCTTGATATCTTTTGTAATCAGTATGCCCATATAGATGAAATGACTGCGAGAGCGTGGAGAAGAGTGTGGGAAATATTTGTTGATAAATATCCGGGAACCAATATAGTTAGTCCGTGTTTATTTGATTATTTTGTTTATAATGTTGTTGGACGTCAATTTTGCAAAGAGAATTTATTTATATTTAGAGGAGAAGAATGTGGGCATACATTTTCGTGGCACTCTTCTCGAAATAAAGTATGTCAAGTTTGCTATAAACAACATGGAGTTAGGAAAGCCGCAAATATTACGAAACGTTTATTTGCGTGCGAACATGCTGATGGGAAATTAGCTATGTGCAAGACAGATTTTTATGAAAGAGAGATGTGTTCTCCTAATGTTGAAGAATGTCCTTTTAAGAATATATGTAATAGCACCGGAAGTGTTAGATTGCAACCACCGAAATCAATCAGTATTCTAGGAAAAACAGGGTGGACAGATGCATACGCAAATAAAGGAGAAGGGGGAGGAGGATTAATGGCTTAATCCTTCATAGAAAAATGACTAAAAGAAATTTTGATGAATGGTTAGGAACCTTTACAGACAATATCAATTCATATACATATTATGTAGATTTTGAAGGTGTGTATGCGAATGCACAGTTGTTTAAGCGAGAACTGGCGTTAATGCAGACTTTGATTGGAAGTAAAAATATTCGTGAGGAATTTAAAGATTTAGTTACTGATTATCCAGAGGTTATAAAGTGTATTCCAATATTGTTGGCATTAAGGGACACTGTTGTTGCGGTAACGGATGAGGATGGAAGAAAAGACTACGATTTCAAGAAAATGAATTATAGTCTGGATGATTACTGTGATTTTATGGAAAAGACAGGTTTGTTTAATTTATTAGCAAATCATGTTGTTTCAAACCTATATGACCTTGCTGGTTTGGGTATCAATATTGGATTATCTTCGAATGGACGTAAGAACAGAGGCGGACATCAGATGGAAGATTTGGTGGAAGGCTATATCGAAAAGGCGGGGTTCGTAAAGGGAGAAACATATTTTAAAGAAATGTATTTAACAGAGATAGAAGAAAAGTGGGGATACGATTTATCCAATATTTCTGCGGAGGGAACTAGTACAAAGCGATTTGATTTTGTAGTTAAACCGCAAGATTCTGATAATGTATATGTATGTGAGTGTAATTGCTACAGTTCTGGTGGTTCTAAACTAAATGAAACTGCAAGAAGTTTCAAAACAATTGCATTGGAAGCAGAGGAAATTCCGAATGTATACTTTGTTTGGTTTACTGACGGTGAGGGTTGGAAGTCTGCCAGACGTAATTTAAAAGAAACTTTTGATGTGTTAGAAACGATTTATAACATTGCGGATATGGAGAATGGAATAATTAAAAAAATATTTCAATAAGGTATAAGAGGGAAAATGAAAAAGACACGTAGGAGAAAAAAGAAAAACAAGATTCAAGAAAATGGGCTTTGGAATGTTGTCCAAGAAGTATTAGTAAAACATTTTGGACTGACAGGATATGCTGTAGGTGGATTATTAAGTGGCCTAATACTGCATATAGCGTTTGCGTTAATATACAGATTACAAAATTTGTTTCCTGTTAACGATGAAAATTTAGCAATCGTACCAATCATAATGAGTATTCTTGATATTGTATCAATTGTTTTGTGTTGTTTGGCAGGCTTGGCAGAGTTGATAGTGCATTTGATTCATAATTTCATAAGAATTTTTAAAGAGGAACAGATTAAGACAGAAAAAGAATTTCAAAAATATGATTCTTTGCCAGGGAAAACAGCCGAAATTGCAAAAGAATTAGCAGAAGACATTGAAGCAATAGAAGTGGAGGATGATGATAATGCGTAAATGCTTGAAAGTGATAGAAGTAAATCAAGATGGAAATATTTTTTATATTGGTAAAATGAAAGCACGGGAGTTAGCTGAACTCTCTACAACAAAAGTTCGATATGGTAAAAGTGAAAATGATTATATGAATTTTTTGCAAGAAGTAGGAGATATGGTTGAAAAACATATTAACGAAGGCGATGTATGGTATTTAAGAGAATTTGATGAAGATCCAAATGTACAGAGACGGGAAAGTCTGGAACGTCTTAAGGAAATAGGGAAATATATAGAAAAAGCTAATTCGATTTTTCCGAATGCAATTATATGTAATATTTCACTAAAGAATGGGGAAATGGGTGAAGATATTTGGGATTATGTAAAAGTAACTGATGACAGTTTAAGTTTTGATTCAGATAAAATTGAAATATCTATAATAGATGGACAGCATCGTTTGGGTGGTTTTAGATATGCAGAAGATAGTTACCTGGATAAATATGAATTAGTAGTAACGTATTTAGTAGGTTTATTGCCAGCACAGCAAGCGGAACTATTTGCGACAATAAATGGTAAACAGAAACCGGTAAACAAATCAGTATTGTATGATTTGTCAACAATGTCGGAAGATGAATATTCACAACAAATGATGGCTCACCTTATTGTGACATGGTTTAATGTAAATGAGAAATCGCCGTTAAGGAACTATGTAAAAATGTTAGGAAGCGGAAGCGGAACTATTTCTCAGGCTGCATTAATAGATGGATTGATGCCTATGATATCTCAGAAAAAAGGAATGTATAAAAAGTTAGATGACGTTAAAGCTAATTTAGAAATGCCGATATTTTATGAGAATTATAGAAATAAAGATTCGAAGTATATTGTGCAAAATTTATATGACTATCTGAATGCGGTCAAGAAATGTTTTGAAGAGTATTGGAATGCAAATAAGGGTTCTATATTGGTAAAAACAACAGGCATAATAGGATTGTTAATGGCGTATCCAACGATATATGCATATTTACGAATGGCATATGGAGATAATAGAGGTAGATATAGCAAAGAGATGCTGAAATTGTTGGAAGGAAGAAAGGGAAAGTTTATTCCAATAGCAGAACGTTATGAGGGAGGCGGAAAACAGGTCCAAAAGAAGTTTGCTTGTGAATTTTTAGAAGATTTGTTTGATGAAAAAACGATATTAGAAACTAGAGTGGATTATATAGAAAACTTTATGTGATGGCATTATTCCGGGTCTTAGGGCTTGCCCTAATGTGAACGCTTTGGACGTGAAGTTTTGGCGCAAATTGCTAATGCAACTTTGTGCGTATCCTGTTAGAGTTTTTTTAGTAGTCAGGTCAGCTGTGATGTCTTTGGGGCAGTGCCGCTGACTTTGGCTTATTTACTGGGTTTGTGGGTGGTCAGCATCGCTGACCAGTAAATTTATAGAAATTGGTTGGTCAGTTGTACTGTCTGTATTTTGGTCAGTTCATCTGACCAATTTTTTTATGTATTTTTTGCAATCAGCTTTTTTTGACTCCAAGAAGATAGTAGAAGCCCAGAGAAGGGTGTCGGAAAGGAGGAAGTTGATATGGCAGAAAAACAGACTAGAAAGAAATTCGTCCGCTACAAAGACGGTGCAGAATTGTATTCCCTAGGCATTCAGAACTTCATGAAGATTGCCAAGGAGGCAGGCGCGGTGCGTAAGATTCGCGGAACAGTTCTTGTGAATACTGAGAAGCTGGATGAATATATAGATTCTTTTGAAGTGAGAGAGTAAAGATTAACAGGCGAGCCTTGACTGAGGAAGTGCATAAAAGATATAATGACAACACACAAGTCGTTGTCAAAGGAGGATATTTTATAGCACATTGGTTGAGGCTCGTTACTATTTAGAAACGAGGTGATACTATGGCAAGTGCCAGAAAAGACAAAAAAGGAAGAGCTCTTTACAAGGGCGAAAATGAACATGCAGCAGGCGGATATTATTATCAGTATATGCATCACGGGAAGAGACGGACGGTTTACGCACCATCGCTACCGGAACTTCGGGAGAAAGAAGATCTGATTAAGAAAGCGATGATGGATGGATTGGATAGTCATCTCGCGAAAACCAAGACCTTGAATGATATGTTTGATGAGTATATGTGGCTTAAAACGGATATAAGGGAGACAACTCGTGCCAATTATACCTACATGTATAATCATTTCGTCCGGGATAGTTTTGGAAAACGAAAAGTAGGTTCTATCAAGTATACGGATGTAAAGGAATTCTATCTATCCATCTTACAAAACGATATGATGAAAGCGTCCACATTGGAAAGCATACATACAGTAGTCAGACCATCCATGCAGTTGGCAGTTCGTAATGATATCATTATGAAAAATCCATGCAATGATGTTATGGCGGAGATTAAGAGAAGTGCTTTCTGGGAAAAGGATAAGAGACATGCTTTGACAGAGGAAGAACAGGATGCGTTTTTACAGTATCTTGCGGAGCATGAGGAAATGAGACGCTGGTATATTGTTTTTACAGTGCTGATAGGAACCGGAATGCGTCTGGGAGAGTTTAGTGGATTACGATGGGATGATGTGGATTTTGAAGAGAACCACATTGATGTAAACCATCAGGCTGTCTATTACTCCCACGGAGACAGGAAATGTAGATGGGGAATCAGCGTTCCTAAGACAGAGAATGGAGTGCGTATTATACCGATGTTGGAACCTGTCAGAGAAGCATTGCTGGAAGAATACGAGTGGCAGAAGGAACATGGTTTTAGCAAATATAAATTGGATGGGTATTCTAGGTTTGTGTTTACCAATCGATTTGACAAGCTCTATAACCAAGGATGCCTGAACAAACAGATTGAACGAATCCGTCAGGCATACAACCGTGAGGAAGAGATAAAAGCCAAACAAGAGAAACGCCGTCCGTTATTGCTACCACACTTTACCAATCATCAGTTGCGCCATACCTTCTGTTCAAGGCTATGTGAGCAAGATGTAAATGTGAAACTGATTCAGGAAGTAATGGGACATGCAGACGTATCCACAACATTTGATATTTACGCAGAGTTTTCCGCAAAGAAGAAAAAGGAAGCATTTAAGCTTTTAGATAATGGTAGCATTATCAAGACGCAGAAGAAAGCGAAGCAAGATGATGACAATTAGCATTGTGTCAGAGGCGACAGACTTGTGAATTTCATACTATTATGCAGAAATTATGCAAAAGGCATATACTATATGGAATCATGTGTAATCTTTATAGAAGGACAAAACGGCGGATTTAAAGCATTCATAGCGATTTGTAATCTTTTGTAAAGTGCCGGAAAGTCATCCCGACAATGAAGAGTTTGGATAAATAAGTGCAGTGTGTATGGACCACTTTCAAGCGAAGGCTTGGGAGTGGTCTTTTTGCATATGTGAAAAAAATGTATGGATATAAAAAGAAGTAAAGGAAGTTTTCCGCAGAGATAAAGACCGTTTTATAGTACGACAAATGAGTATAATAGGAATTAGGAAGAGGAAAAGTATTCGCCTAGTTCTTATTTGATTGCAATTGTAGCACAACTACGATTTGATACACAGAAAGGCGGTATATTATGGAAAATTATAATTTACAATTACAGGAATGCATCATTATTATGGAACAGATGAATTTGACTTTGTGGATTTGTGCACATATGGAAGCAGAACAAATGGCAGAGCGGATAAAGATTCGGATTTAGATATTCTCTTAGAATTTAAAGGGAGTGCTCAGGAACGATAGAGGAGTATTTAAGGAGGTGTTGAGTGCTAGATAAATTGGTATAAAATATACAGTTGCGGAAAATGTTTTTACACTAATTCTATTGACAAATTAATAACAATTAATCATAATTGACTTATGAGTTAGTAACTTACGAGTTAGTAAAAAGAAGGGAAAAGAAATATGTTTCATTGCAGAGAAAATGAATTGTATGATTTGAACCGAAGATATGAAAAAGGGAATTTTGAGTGCATTATTGTATATGGACGTCGCCGAGTAGGAAAAACTGCACTTATAAATGAGTTCTGTAAAGATAAGCCAACTATATTTTTGTCTGCACTTAATGCAAGTTCACAGGAAAATTTAGAAGCACTTTCAAAAGCTATTTATGAGAAAAGTTATCCGGGAGTGGAGTCGGCTCCTGTTTATGCATCGTTTGACGCTGCATTTGCAGAAATTACACGTATGGCAAGGGAAGAGAGAATTGTATTTGTTATTGATGAGTATCCATATCTCGCAAAAGCAGATAAGTCTATTTCTTCAAGATTGCAACATATCATTGACCATATATGGAAAGATAGTCAGCTATTCCTAATTCTCTGTGGATCTTCTATGAGTTTTATGGAATATCAGGTGTTGGGGTATGAGAGTCCGCTTTATGGAAGAAGAACAGGACAGTTTAAAATTCAAGCATTAGATTATAAAGAGATGACCGCATTTAATCCGGAATTAGATGAAGAGCAGCAGTCGCTTGTTTATGGTATTACGGGAGGTGTGCCGCATTATATTAATAAGCTTGAAGTAGAAAATGATATTGATGAAGCATTAAAAAATAATTTGTTTAATACTTCTAGTTATTTATTTGAAGAACCAGAAAATTTATTGAAACAGGAACTACGTGAGCCGACCATATATAATTCCATTATTACAGCGATTGCTGGAGGTGCGTCGCGTTCTAATGAAATATCAACCAAAATGGGTATGGAATCGGCGATATGTGCTAAATATTTAAAGGTTCTTTTAGATCTCGGTATTATTAAAAAGGAAACACCTATTACAGAAAGAGGCGGAAAAAAGACAATATATGCGATAGGTGATAATTTCTTCCGTTTTTGGTATAGATTTGTTCCACAGAATACATCTGCAATTAGTGCAGGGAAAATTGAAAGAATATATGATACATTAATCAAACAGCATTTCTCCGATTATATGGGACTTGTTTTTGAACAGATGTGTAGAGAATATCTGCTTCGCTATGCAGAAGATTTACCTATTATTTTATCAGATGTAGGTCAATGGTGGGGAACAGATGCAAAAGAAAAGAAAGAAGTACAGATTGATATTGTAGGAACACCAGTTGAGGGAAAAGAATATATTATTGGGTCTTGCAAATACCGTAATGAAATAATTGGCGTGAATGAGTTGGAATTGTTAAAACACTATGCAACAGTATTCGGAAAGGGAGAAAAATATCATTATTATATTTTTTCAAAAGGTGGGTTTACAAAAGGATTGCAAGAGTTGGCCGGTAAAGGAGAGGTTAAACTTTTGACCTTGGAGGATTTGTATAAATAAGTATGGTTATTAATTGAGTTTCTAAAAAGGAGGCTGCCATGAAGTCAAAGGTTTTAATAAAGAGTAATGGGTTGTGCTAAAATAAATTGACATCAATTTAAATGAAATAGAACGGAGCAATAATGAGGGAGAGCATATTAATCGTTGATGACGATGTAGTAAGTTTAAAATTGGCAGGCATGATACTTGAGAAGGACTATGAGATTCATAGTGCAAAATCAGGCTTGGATGCCTTGTGCTTTTTGAGAAGGCAGAGGGTAGATTTGATTTTGTTAGATGTTGAAATGCCAATTATGAATGGTTTGAAGACACTTGAAAAGATAAGAAGTGATCGTGAAATAGCGGATATTCCTGTTATCATGCTGACCTCATCCAATGATAAGGAAACGATAATAGATGCATGTAGGATGGAAATTATAGATTATGTGGTAAAACCATTTATTCCTTCGGATTTATTGGAAAGAGTAGAAAAGGCATTATAGTCCATAGATGGTGAAAAGGAAGCGCGGAGGTAACATTATGAAAAGAAGAATCCTAACAATAAGTGTATTAGTATTTCTTGTTACTGCGTTATGTGGATGTTCAAACCAGGATAAATCTCCACATACAAGTCAGAATTCCGAAATGAATGTGCCAGAGACAGAAACAAAGGAAGTGACAGAAGAAATTCTAGCAGATGCTATGGATTTAAGTGGCTATGCTGAAATTCCAGAGAATGCAATTCAGGAATTTTGGAGCTGGTCAGAACATAAAATGAGTGTTACATATCCAGATAAAAAGCATGAGCCCGCCAGCTATTGGGGCGTTGAAAGAGAATTGGTGGAGGAATATGCTGCATTTCTAACGGAAGAAATGGGACTTATTTTGCAGGAATCGGTAGGGACGAAGTATGGATATACACACCCAACCATAGAGGCAGAAGGGATAAAGAAATCAAAAGAGTTATCAAAAGAATATCCGATTGTTTGGTCCTACGGGGGTTCGCAAAATGCAGTATTGTTTATAAATGAAGATGCCTTTACGGTCTGTGATATGGGCTACCGTAGAAGTGGAGAGAGAGAAGAGGTCAAAGTGTACGGCGATTCTGCAGGAGCAGCTTTAATCAAGACCTCAGATGGGATATACAAAACAGATGACGGTCGTTTACAGACCAAATTGAATGAAGCAATGGTGATTCGAGATGGTACAACCTCTGTTGCAGAAGCATATCACGAAATTGTAGATAATGAAGAGCGTTTATTTGTGGAATTTTATTATCGCGATGAAGGGTTTTATTTAGAAGTGCCAAAATATTATTCCTTAACTGGCGATATCTATAGAATAGAGGAACTGGTAAAAAGCACCTATAAGACGGATAAAAGAGATAAGATTACGGATGTAGATTTTGATGGGAAATTAACATTCCTTATGAGCCATAATGGTTTGTGGATAGGACCGAACCATCACTGGAATAAATACAAACAATTGACGGTTCGTGTCATGTATTATGAAAAGAATGTGGAAGCGGTTTATTATGTTTACGCAAAATTTGCGGATGGGGAACCATCGGAAGTGGAAGCATTGGTGGCAGTAGATTTATCTCCAAAACAAGAGCCAGAGCTTCCGTCTGCAGAGGTAGATACTAGTGAAGTAATTGAACTAAAAGATGGAGATACGCTCTTATTAGGTCAAACGGGTGAAATATCTTACGGAAGTCGGAAAAGCGGCTCTGCCTATCATGTATATAATTGGAGTATTGTTGAAGGAAAGGATTTGGTAATCTTAGATGAAGGACATGACTCTTGCAAGATTACGGCAAGGGGAAAAGGAACTGTGGTTGTGAAATGCAGCTATAGTTATACCAAGAAAAAAGAGAATGTTTTAACTGGAAGAGAAGAGGATGACCCAGAAATCGATACAAAAAGATTTAAGATTACGATAGAGTAAAAAGGAGAAATGTTATGGAAAAACTATCAAAACGAGCCTTGGGCTGTATGTACACTGCAGCCATCATTTGGGCAGTTATCGGAATTGGAGCAATCATAGCCGTTAATGTGGTGTGGTTCATTCCAGATGGAATTAAAATTGGAACCACGATTTCAATTGTGCTTGCAATTTTACTTATCGCGAATGCAGCTATCAGTCCATATTTCCGTTTTCACAGATACCGCTATAGTATCAATGACGAGTTTATTGATATCTACGAGGGCTATATTTTCGTGGAAAGAAACATCGTTCCACTGGAGCGATTACATAAAATGCAGACGGTAAGAGGACCGATTGACCGTATGTTTAAGGTGGCGAAGGTAGTCGTTACGACAGCTGGTGGCGATGTGACTCTGCGTTTCTTGGATGAAGAAAAGGCAGATTTTATTGCCGAGAGTCTTGGAAAACGTATCAATCAGATTGTGATAGAGAAGAGGGAAAACGATGGAGAATAATATCAAATTTCGCAATCATCCGTCTATCATTTTGGAAACCTCTTTACGAACTGTAATTGCAATTCTCGCAGTCTTCGTATTCAACCTGAATTCTGAAATTGGAGAAGAGGGGATTCAAAGTGGTGATATTGTTTTTCTTGTAGGAGTGTTTGGCGGTGTGCTTGTATTTATGCTGGGCTACCAGACTTATCTTTGGGCGAAGACATACATTACCATAGAAGAAAACACGCTGATTGTAGAAAGAAATACCTTAAACAAAAAGCGTAACACGATTGGTCTGAAAACGGTTTCCAATGTAAACTTGGAGCAGAATCTTTTGGAAATGATTCTGGGAACCTGCAAGGTAAAGCTAGACACGAATAGCTTATCTACGGCGGACCAGACGGATGTAAATATTGTTTTGAAAAAGGCAGAAGCAGAGAAGTTTAGAATGCTCGTACTTGCGAGGGCAGAGGGACAGCCAGTTCAGATGACAGGTGAGGATTTGTCAGAAGATGAGCTACTCCATGGTTCCATCAGTGATTTGATGCTCCACGGATTATTTTCAATACGCATTTTTAACATCATTCAGATAGTAGGTGTTTTGCTTTTTTGTATTCTATTTTACCAAGATGAGGGTATGCCAAGCCTGGAAGTTCTCATTGCACTATTTACTTTTTTAGGTTTGACATTGTGGCCTACGGTAAAAGAATTTATCAAATATCTGAATTTCCGTATTGAGCGAAAAAAGGACAAGGTATATTTAAGCTATGGTCTGTTTAAAAAGGTAGCTTATTCTGTGCCTGTGGACAAAATCAACGGGATTAAACTTACGCAGACATTAATTGCACGTATGGCGAAACGATACATGGTAGAAATCGTAAATGTCGGTATGGACGATGATGAAAATGAAACCAATACCTTCTTTTTGCCATATAGCAAGCTAGAAACGATACAAAATCAGTTGCAGCAGCTTTTGCCAGAATTTGACGGAGTACTGGAAATCAAAGAGGAGAAGCAACCTGTAAGCATTTGGCTTTTGAGTCTTCCATGGCTGGTGCTTTATCTTGGGATTACAGGGGTGGCGTATCTCCTTGTGGAAGCATATACCTTTGGTGCAAGTATAAAATATGGAGTTCTTGTTGCATCAGCGGTTATTTTGATTTGGCGTGGCATTAACAACCTTGCACGTTTTCTTACCAGAGGTATTAAGGTAGACGAAAAATTCTTAAAAATTGTAGACGGTGGGTTTGCGAAGAAAATTCTTTTCGTAAAATACGATAAGATACAGTATGTTACAGGAAGACAATGTGTGATAGCAAAGCACTTTGGAATCCAAAAAGGAACGATTTCACTTTTGGCATCTTTAAAAAATCGAATCCATGAATTACCATATTTCAAGGAAAATGACATGGAACAGTTGAAAAAGAAGCTGATTTAATAGTATAATAATAGTTAGCAAAGTTTTATGAAACACAATTTAAAAGGGAGGCAACTATATAATGGTTAATTGGACAAATTTAGACAAAGTAGAAGCTTACAAAGAGCTTGAAGCTGCTGCAAAAGTAAACTTAAAAGAAGTTATGACTGGTGCAAACGGTGCGGAACGTGTAAAGAAATACAGTGTTCCTATGGCAGAAGGTATGGCTTACAACTATGCTGCAAAACAGGTAGATGATAACATCCTTGCAATCCTTGGAAAACTTGCAGAAGAGACACAGCTCGTTGACAAATTCGCAGCTTTATATAATGGTGAAGTAATCAATACTGGTGAAAAGAGACTGGTTCTTCATCATATGTGCCGTGGTCAGCTTGGTGATGCAGTTATCGCTGATGGCGGTGACAAACGTGACTTCTACACAGGTGAGCAGAAGAAAATCGCTGAATTTGCAAATAAAGTACATAGTGGTGAAATCGCAAACGCAAATGGCGAAAAATTCACTACAGTAGTTCAGATCGGTATCGGCGGAAGTGACCTTGGTCCTCGTGCGATGTACCTCGCTCTTGAAAACTGGGCAAAAGTAAACAACACTCTTAAGATGGAAGCAAAATTCATCAGCAACGTAGACCCTGATGATGCAGCAGGCGTACTTGCTACACTTGACCTTCCACATACATTATTCATCTTAGTTTCTAAATCAGGAACTACACTTGAAACATTGACAAATGAATCATTTGTTAAGAACGCATTAAAAGAAGCCGGACTTAACCCTGCAAACCACATGGCATGTGTGACAAGTGCAACTTCTCCACTTGCAAAGAGTGCAGACTACTTAGCAGCATTCTTCATGGATGACTACATCGGCGGACGTTTCTCTTCTACCTCAGGCGTAGGTGGAGCAGTACTTTCTTGTGCATTTGGACCAGAAGTATTCGCACAGTTCCTTGATGGTGCAGCAGCTGCTGACAAGACAGCTACAAATGCTAACATCCTTGAAAACCCAGCAATGCTCGACGCATTAATCGGTGTTTATGAAAGAAATGTACTTGGATATTTAGATACAGCAGTGCTTCCTTACTCACAGGCACTTAGCCGTTTCCCAGCTCACTTACAGCAGCTCGATATGGAATCAAACGGCAAGTCTGTAAACCGTTTCGGCGAACCAATCGACTATGTAACAGGACCTATCATCTTTGGTGAACCAGGAACAAACGGACAGCACTCATTCTACCAGTTATTACATCAGGGAACCAACATCGTTCCACTTCAGTTCGTTGGCTACAAGAACAACCAGATGGGTAACGATATCGTAATCGAAAACAGCACAAGCCAAGCAAAACTCTGTGCAAACGTAGTTGCTCAGATCGTAGCATTTGCTTGTGGTAAAGATGATGATGACAGAAACAAATACTTCGAAGGAGGCCGTCCATCAAGTATTATTATTGGTGACAAACTTACACCAGCATCACTTGGCGCTCTTCTTTCACACTTTGAAAACAAAGTTATGTTCCAGGGCTTTGTATGGAATATCAACAGCTTTGACCAGGAAGGTGTACAGCTCGGTAAAGTACTTGCGAAGAAAGTACTTGCACATGATACCGATGGTGCATTGAAAGAATATAGTGATTTGTTAGGAATCTAATCATAAGCAATAAAATAGTATTAGTATTTCATGGACCTATGTATAGGAATATACATAGGTCCTATTTTATTTGTTTAGGAAACTTACGGTTGTATACAAGCGGATTCTCTTGTGTATATCATTTTTTTGGAGTAAAATTGTATAAATATGAGTATCGTGAAAAATGGGGGTAGTGTATGCTGAATCAGGATTTTAGAAAATATGGGATACCAGCATTAGCATTTGTTCTTACATTTATTCTCTTATATACAAATGTATTTTATACCTGGGATAAGATTTTAGCAGATGCAGTGTATCAGACAGGAGATACGCCGGATAATCGTATTTTTATTGTGGCAATAGATGATAAAACCTTGCAGGAATATGGTCCAATGAATCAGTGGAGTCGAGATATTTCTAAGCAGGTGGTTGAGACATTGAATCAGGATGCGACCAAACGTCCAGCAGTAATCGCATTCGATATTATGTACATAGAATCGACGGATGAAGCGGTAGATCAGGCCTTTGCAGATGCGTGTAAACAGGCAGGAAATGTGGTGACTGCTTACAACATCCAGTTTAAAGAGCAGCCAGAAATGGATAAGAACGGGAAAATCACTTTTAATCCGTTTTATGTGGATGAAGTGGATTATCCATATACGGAATTGAAGGAAAGTGCTTATTACGGTTTTGCCAATACGATAGTGGATGAAGATGGATATGTCCGCCGTTTTATGACTTCATTGGAGCATGAAGGGGAAACACATTTTGGTCTGGCAACCCAGACCTATATTCGTTATATGGAAGCAAATGGCAAGGTACCTGCGCTTCCAAATATGTGGTTTGAAAATAATATAGTCCCATTCAAATATGCAACAGGCACAGGCGGTTACAGCGTAGTATCTCTTTGTGACGTTTTGAATGGTACTGTAAATCCTGCAATTTTTACCAACGGAATTGTGTTTGTAGGTGCCTATGCATCAGGTCTTATGGATTCTTATGCACCAGCAATTTCTCATGGAACCCAAATGTATGGAGTAGAAATCCAGGCGAGCATTGTAGATGCATTGTTGAATTTTAATTATCAGCAGGAAGTATCGAAGACATTATATGCCTTTATTGCCTCTGTGCTTGTCGCGATTTATGCTTTTGTTTGTCAGAAATTTAAAGTTGTTCCTTCCGGTATTATCATGGCAGTGCTTGCCATAGGATCGATTGTATTTGCAAAAGTAATGTATGATAATGCATGGATTCTTCCGATTCTGGTATTGCCGCTGATGCTTATTGTTAGCTATGCAGCCAATGTCATTATTGGATATCTTGCAGAAATTAAGAGAAGAAAACAGATTGTGGGCGTATTCAAGCAGTACATGGCGCCACAGATTGTAGACGAAATCAGTAAGCAAAAAGACTTTAAGGTGGAACTGGGTGGAGAACGTCGCCATATCGCGGTACTCTTTGTGGATATTCGTGGATTTACCACCATGTCGGAAGTGCTGAAGCCAGAAGAAGTTGTGGAAATTTTAAATGAATATTTATCTCTTACTACCCAGTCTATTTTTAACAACAAGGGTACTTTGGATAAATTCGTCGGAGATGCCACAATGGCAGTATTTAATGCACCATTAGATTTAGATGATTACATTTATCGAGCAGTTAAAACAGCTTGGGATATGAAGGCGGGTTCTGAAGCACTTGCAGAGAAATTCGAAAAACGATTTGGCAGAAGCGTAGCCTTTGGTATCGGTGTCAACTGCGGTGATGCGGTAGTTGGAAATATTGGTTGTGAATTCCGTATGGATTATACCGCTATCGGCGATACCGTAAATACTGCTGCCCGTTTAGAAAGCAATGCAAAGCGTGGCCAGATTTTGATTAGCCAGGAAGTTTATGACAATGTAAAAGATCGAGTAGAAGTAACTCCAATTGGTGAGCTTCCACTGAAAGGAAAAGAAGTAGGCGTATTTATTTATCAGGTAGACAATGTAATTTAGTAAAATAAAGAATAGTGAGGATGACATCATGAAGGGATTGTATTTAATTCCGGATAAAACGAATATAGAAGAATCACTACAATTATTAAAAACATATCAGGGTGCTTACGAGTACAATGACTTCTTTTTACCAGATATTCTGGATGATAAAAAGAAACAATTAGAGATTATAGAATATTATGCAAAGGTGCGTAATGATTTTTCTAAAGACACTATGCATGGTGCATTTTTAGATGTGACCCCACATAGCACCGATAGAAGAATTCGAGAAATTTCCGAGCTTCGGGTGCGACAGTCCATGGATATTGCTAAAGAAATGGGGTTACGAGGTGTTGTATTCCATACGAATCGAATTTACGGATTTCGCGATGCCGCTTATTTGAAGAATTGGAAAGAGACTAATAAAGTATTCTTTACCAGTATTTGTGAAGCCTATCCAAACCAGCAGGTTTTCCTAGAGAACATGTTTGATGAAGCACCGGATGTGCTTCGTGGATTAGCGGAAGAAATGATTGATTATAGTAATTTTGGAGTATGTTTGGATTATGCGCATGGAGCAATTTCCGGAACAAAAGCAGAAGTATGGATGAAGGAATTGGCTCCATTTGTAAAGCACATGCACATTAATGATAACGATTTAAAAAATGATTTACATGCAGCAATTGGTGAGGGACAAATAGATTGGAAAAAATTCCATCAAGAAATAGAACTTTACAAGGTGGATGCTTCGGTATTAGTAGAGGTTTCTGGAATTGAAAAGCAAGTAAAATCATTGGAATATATGAAGCAAAACCATATCTACCCAGTGTAGTAGGAGGAAAAAGTTATGGGATTAACGGTACAGGATTTTAAAGATATTTTAAACGTAGGAATTCAGCTGACAGTTGAGAAGGATAGTAATAAGCTGCTCAATACTATCGTAGAAAAAGGAATGCAGATTACAAACTGCGATGCGAGCACGCTATATCTATACGAGGATGATGTGTTGAAATTTCGCATTATGAGAACCCTATCGCAGAATGTGTACAGAGGAGTAGAGGGAGAACCAATTACAGATATTCCGCCTGTTCCATTTAAAGAGGAAAATGTATGTGCATATACGGCTATCCACAGAAAAGTAATTAATATCGAAGATGTATATGACAGCGAGGAATTCGATTTTTCTGGACCGAAACGATATGATGCCATGACCGGATTCCGTACACAGTCCATGTTGGTCATTCCGGTTGAAAATAATACGGGTGAGCTTATCGGCGTTCTTCAGATGATGAATGCACAGGATGAAAATGGAAATGTAATTCCGTTTGACCCACAATTTGAGATTATCATTCGATCATTGGGTTCATTGGCAGCGATTGAGCTTACAAATATCCAGTATGTAGAGGAGATCAAAGCGCAGTTACATTCTTTCGTAGAAGCAATGGCGACCGCGATTGACGAAAGAACTCCTTATAATGGTTCCCATACTCGAAAGGTAGCAGAATATGCGACAATTTTGGCAAAGAAAATCAACGAAAAGTATCAGGCCGGCGAGATAGAAGAAGGGTTTGATGAAGACCGTTTGGAACGATTACAGTTGGCAGCACTTCTTCATGATATTGGAAAAATGATTATTCCAAGAAGTGTAATGAACCGTGCGACCCGAATGGATAAGGATATGAAAGCCCTGGAAGATCGTTTTGCTTTGTTGGCTTGCTATTATGAAATTGATTTCTTAAAGGGAAAAATCTCAGAAGATGCATATCAGGAAAAAAATGCACTATTGAAAGATATCGTGGATTTCGTACATCGTATTGATAATGTGGGATTCTTGCAGCAGGAAGATTTCGACCGTGTACAGGAAATCGCCACCATGTACTATGAAAAAGAAGATGGCGAAAAAATATATTATATCACGGAACGAGAAAATGTTTGTTTAAGTGTTCGTAAGGGAACTTTAACGGAAGATGATAGAAAGATTATGGAAAGTCATGTGGTTATGACTGCGAAGATTCTCAGTAAGGTTCGTTTTAATAAAAACTATGCAAATGTACCACGATGGGCAGCAGAACATCATGAATATCTCGATGGTAGCGGTTATCCAAATCATATCAGTGGTAATCAGCTTGATACAGAGACCAGAATTCTTGCGATTGCAGATATTTATGATGCATTGACAGCAAATGACCGACCATATAAACCACCAATGCCAAAGGCAAAGGCTTGTGCCATCCTTCATAGTATGGCGAATGAAGGCAAATTGGAGGAGCGTTTCGTAGGCTGGTTAGAAGAAGCTGTAATGGCCGACGAGTAGCGAATAAAAACACAACGACAGGATGTTTTGTGTGAGG
Organism: Agathobacter sp.; assembly: GCA_017409825.1. Lineage (GTDB taxonomy): Bacteria > Bacillota > Clostridia > Lachnospirales > Lachnospiraceae > Roseburia. The sequence continues at coordinate 62,569 of JAFQRZ010000003.1, forward strand.
AGGAAAAGATATGGAAAATAGAAAAGAGGAAATGCAGGGATTAAAAAGACTGTTAGTTGGAGTAATCGTAAGTGCTCTTTTAATTACCATGCTTCCATTTGAGAATATGGGAGCACTTGTGGCTTGGGCAGCAACCTCTAATTTGCAAACAGGTGAGCTCGAAAAGGCGACACCAATAAATATAACAGATACTACAAAAGATGATGGACAGGGAAATCTAATAGAATATACTGCAGAAGAGCAGATTTTGGATTACTTGGCTGAGTTTAGTACGGAAATATATCCGGATGGTCTGATATTAATAAATGGGACTTCGGAACCATTAGATTTTTCACAGGAGGCGCTATATTTTCCAAATGGAAAAGTGGGTCTTGATTTAGGTGGTGAAGATTTGTACACCTCTTATATCAATGTTTCTGCAATGGGAACTGAGGAAGGGGCAGTGGAGCCTTATGCAGCGATTTATGGGGACGAAGGAAGTTCCATTTATTGCAATGATGCAACTGCAAATTCGCAGGAAACCAGTGTATCCATCGGAAACAATGCACAAATGGTATTTGACGGTGCAATGAATATAGAAAATGTAGTATTCGAAGTTGCCTATAGTCAGGGGTTGATTGTTGGAGGAGAAGATTTTTCTGTAGCAGGCGAAAATGACATTCGCTATTATCAGGCAAATAATTATAGAATTTTGTTAGAAAATGTTTGGTCAGATATTGGAATAATAGCACATCATGAAGAGATAAATGAGGCCAACTTTCAGGAATCTGAGGACACAGGTGAAAGATATTTTGATATAGAGGCATATATTAGTAAGTGTCCTGTGACAGCGGCGATGGATGCGATGCAGAATATCTTTGAAGCGGGAGCAGTTCCTACGGATGTAAAGATTCTCTATCGTGACAATTTTTACACCAATCCAGGTACTTCGTTTATGGTAAACGATATGTATGGGGTATATAACCAGACGGGAACAGAAATTACCATTTATGAGATGAATTTACAGGGAGAGACTACCATTGGTTATATTAGTTTGACAGGAGAAACCACTGCTTCTTTTATTGTAAATGGCTATTTCAAATTGATGGATGAAACTGGTAGCTGGGTTCCATGTACAAAGGTAACGTTTGCAGAAGGTGCGATTCCAAGTACTTATATGACAGAAGACCGAATTTCGTATACGATTGATAAGATTTGTAACGAGACTTCTACACCGGTGAGTGCGACATTACCAATTTATGTACCATATACAGATCTTTCAGATGGGGATGGACAATATACTCATACATATAGTGACGAGACTGCAATTATCATTGAAAATGATATGACATATATCCAAGCAGGTACCACTCTTACCTTAACTCCAGTAGGGAATAATACGATTTATAATATTATGGGCGGAAGTACAATGACTGCGGATTCTTCTAATATTGTTTATTGTCCAAATGGAGAAAGAGTTATAACGATTCCATCGTACTCTTTAGCAGATGGAATATATTTTGAAATAGGTACATTGGAGACTGTTGTAGCCACAAATCCATCTTCTGATGATATGGTATATGTTTTTGGAGAAGAGCCATTTAAAACAGTTGCAGACGTGGATTATTATTCAGGAGCATTTACTATCTTCGGGTATGAAGATGAAGACTATGTTGTTAATGCTGATACAAATGTTTCAAGTAAGGTGATGTATGGTATCGCACTAGAAGGAGATACTGACTGGTCGACGAACGGCGTAACTGTATCATCGGAAGGCACATCCGTAACAGCTACATTCATTTTAATTGATAAAACTTTGGAAAAAATGGTGAGCGAGGATATGGGAACAGAGATTATCTCGCCTAGTGCAACTTATGGTAAGCAAACGAAACTCACCTATGTTTATACCTTGGATAAGGCATCACCAGTGATTCAGAGTGTCACAGCAACAGATGGGGATGGAAACACAACCGAATTAGAAGGCGAATGGGTGCCAACGGGAGAGAGTATACCAGATGTTGAAACGCTTTGGTTTAACAAGCTACCAATCACATTTACTGTTGAATCGGATGATCCAGATAATACCATTGGTTACACTTACAATTATGGTGTGGTGCCAAGTGAAGATGATTGGCAGGAATCGAATACATTTATTGCAGAAGAAGAGAGAGAAGGTATCTGGTGGTTCTATGTCCGTGATGCGTTTGATGCAGCAACAGGGCGTGATGAAGGATCTTGGTATACGAGTTTAGGGATTGATGTAACAGCACCAAATCTCTATTATACAGATGCAAATTATGCACCAGATGGTTCAGAAGTATCTGATTTTCTAGCTAGTGACAGTGAAAATTACAAAGACTATGAAGGAAATTTGTATTTAGAAGTGAACGAATATGGCTCTGGCTATGGCCCACTTACTTTATACAAAATTACGGAGAATGGTGAGGAAGAATGTAGTTCCGAGTTAATACAGGATCCGGATTTTTCATATATGTATCTGATTCGCCCAACAACCCAGGATGTCACTTACAAATTGGTTGCCTCGGATGCAGTAGGAAATACCAAGACATATGATTCTTTTACATTGAAAGGATACGTACAGGACATTGCTGTAGAAGTAATTAATAATACGGGAATGTATAATCAGGATTTGACGGTAGATATACGAATTACCAATACCAACACCACAAATTCTGTGGATAATCTTACATATACGATAAGGGAAAGCGACACCGTATTTACTCCAGTGAGTGGAACGATTGATACACTTGGAGCAGGAGCTTTTCATGATATTACACTGAATATTCCTGCTGGAACAGATGCGGGAGAATATCTATCTACTTTGGATATTCAGTATACTTCGACGGGGACAATTCTGGAGAATACGATAGAGAAAACCTATAGCTACGAATTAACAGCAAGCATTGATAAGATAGATGGTAGTGGTACTATTGCGGTAGAAGATTATTATTTCGGTGAAGATTTTGATTATACTGCAACTTCAGATACACATCAGACGGATGCCATAACACTTTATTTTAAGGATGAAGCAGATGCAAATGCACAATATACCACAGAAGTTCCTACTGCAGTTGGATCTTACAGAGTAAAAGCGGTATTTGCAGAAGGAACAAATTACAAGGAATTGGCAGTAGAAGATACATTTACGATTAGCCGTATGCAGGCATCTGCTGATATGTATATTGTGGAGGCGCCTACACGTGACGATGGTTGGTATGAAGGTATAATGAATGTGAAAGGAGTGAATGGAAATACCATTTCTATAGCGGAAAATGGAACGTTCCAGGAAACCTTGTCTATTAGTGAAGAAATGGCATCTGTTACTTTCTACATTAAAACCTCAACAGGGGCAATTACTGACGCTGTCACATTAACGGATATTAGGATTGATAAGACAGCGCCGGTTATTTCGGTTATAGATGGAGCTACCAGTGCAGCATTGACATCAGGTAGTACATATGATGGGACTCTGCATTTAACAGTGAGTGATGCAGGGGTAGGTATTGCAAGAATTACGTTAAAAGAAAATCCGGATGCTTTGATACAGGCAGAGGATGGAAGTTATTATATTTTGCAGACAGAAGCAGATAGGACTTATACTATTGTAGGAACGGATGATTTAGGAAATTCTGTGACCTATAATATGGTTACGGTGAAAGCATATAAGCAGGATGTAGAAGTAACCATTAGCAAGAATGAAGGTGTTTATGGAAGTGAAATCGCGGTTACTATAAGTATCAAAAATACAAGCAATGCACCAATTACAAATGTGACCTATGCGCTTTCCGAGGCAGAAACGACAAATGCATTTGATGCTTTGAATGGTACAATTGAGAAGATTGCAGCAGGAGCAACTGAGACAATTACAGTTTTGATACAAGACGGAACACATCCGGGAGAATATATATCATCTCTCGAACTTAGTTATGTTTTAGCAGGTGAAGTAGAAGAAGCGAATATAGAAAAGTATTCTACGACTGAGGTTTTAGCAATTGTTCTTAGTCCAGATGCATCAAAGGAGATGTATACGCTTTCGACACCAACGGGTGCAAAGGAATGGTATGTGGCAGATTTGACAATTTCTGGTGCAGAAGGTTATACGCTTTCTTTTGCAGAAGAAGGTGAATTTGTAGATACTCTAACAATTAGCAAAGCGGCTGATTCGTATACGATTTATGTGAAAACTCCAGAAGGAGTAATTACAAATCCAGTTGTTTTAACAGGAATCAAGATGGATAAGACGGCTCCTGAGGTTGCAGAGGGTGAAGGCATCTATGCAGTAGAAAAATGGTGGCAGACATTTTTAGAAGTAATTACATTTAATGTATATGAGGCAGAAGTGGATCAAGTAGAAATTAAAGCGCATGACTATGAGAGTGATATGGCAGGAATTAGCTATTACATCAGTACGGAAGCAATTGGCAAGGATGCGATAGCAGAGATTACGGATTGGGTAGCTGGAGATACGGTTACGATAAACAAGTCTGACTATGAGCAGTATGTGGTATATGCCCGACTTGAAAACAATGCCGGATTAGTAAGTTATATTTCTTCGGATGGCATTATACTTGCAGAGTCAGAAACTCCAGTAGAGCCAGAAACTCCAGTGGAGCCAGAGATTCCGGCAGAACCAGAAGAAACAGTTGTTACGCTTGGTGCTGGTAAGGTTAGCCTCCAAAAAGGTACTGCATATAAGCTGGAAGAAGGAACATGGAATGTAATCGGTGATACTACTGATTATGTGGGTGGCATGGTATTCTACGTAGATGAAGATGGCGAATATGAATTTACAAAAAAGTAAGGGGGTCAAAATCAAATGGATGAAAAGAAAAAGATGAATATAAACCTGAAGATTGTGATTCCTGTTATCGTGGTTGTAATCGTAGGAATCATAGTAGCGGTTCTCTTTTTAGGAAAAGAAGAGGGCTACCGTTCCATTCAGGTTTATCAAGTAAATGGTGAAGTGACTTTAGAGCGTGAAAATGTCGGTGTAATGGATGCCTACGAAAATTTAAATCTGATTTCAGGGGATGCATTAGAAACCTTTGTGGAAAGTTTCTCTCGCCTGAAATTAGATGATGATAAATATGTTTTGGTGGAGCAGGATAGTAAAATCGAAATTTTTGCTACGGGTGATCAAGCAAATTCCAAGACGGATATTCGCTTAGATAAAGGTGCGATTACAGTTGAGGTGGAGAATAAACTTAACGATGATTCTTCCTTTGAGGTAACGACACCGAACTCTGTAATGGCGGTTCGCGGCACGGTATTTCGTATTAGTGCGGCTACCGATGAAAATGGCGAACCAATCACAAGAATTACGATTTTTGAGGGAGCTGTAACCGTCCAAAAGAAAGTAGAAGACGGAACTCTGTCTGAAGAATCACGAATCGAAAGCGGTAAAGAAGCCATTATCTATCAGGAAAATGAAGAAGAGGTTTTAGTGATTTTAGATGAAATTGATGAAACATTGCTTCCAAAAGAAGTGTTGGAATTTTTACAGGAAGAAGTTGTAAGAGATGATCATGAAATCATATATTCGGATGAAAAGATTGTAGAATTACTTGAAAAATTAGAAGACACTGACGACACGATATATACGGTAACATTTATGTATGAGGGAAATATATTCGGAACGCAGGAAGTAAAAAATGGTGACTTGGTAAGTAAGCCGAAATTGAAACCGGCACTATCTGGGGATTGGAATTATGATTTCAGCAAACCGATTACAGAGGATACAACAATTGAATTTGTAGAGTAATTAAGAGGGTGCTTATGCACCCTCTTTTTTATGATTTCTCTTCTTTTATTTTCGTCTCTAACCAAGCATCATAAGCTCCCATACTGCTTGGATTTTCCACAGGTACACCTGTCCAGCCAGAAAGCTGGATACTGTTTGCCAGTTGAACTTCACGGAGACCATCCTCTATGGTTGCGAAAAGCGGTTCACCTACGAGAATATGATTTGCAAAGTTTTCAAAGATATCGACGTACTCCGTTCCATAGGTAGGATTTACCTTGATTTCTTCAGTCGAATATAGATTATCAGGATTTTGTCGCATCATCATAAGGTCTCGCATGGAAAGGCTTGCATTCCATTCCTGCTCGGTTTGATGAAAACGATAAACGATAGCCTGATTACTATTTTCTACGACGATTTTTCCTTTATCAAAATCGAGTTCCAATCGGTCTGTGCCAAGTGGATCATGTGTGCAGGCGATAAAGACACCCGTTGCACCATTTGGATATTCCAAAGATACAGTGACATCATTTTCAACCGTGATATCACGATGTGCACCATAGCGATTTACACTATATACGCGAGATGGAGTTCCGCAAAGCATATTGAGTAAATCTAGCTGGTGTGGTATCTGATTTACAGTGATGCCGCCACCTTCCCCAGTCCAGGTGCCACGCCAATTGTTGGATTTATAGTAGCTGTCTGGTCGCCACCAGTTGTTGCAAATCCAATTAACACGTCGCAGTTCGCCGAGTTCCCCAGAAGCAATCAGCTCTTTTATACGACGAAACAGTGGATTGGTACGTTGATTGAAAAGTGTTGCAAGGGCAAGCGCTTTTTGTTTTCCAGATTCTGTAATAGCAGCATTTGCTTTATCTCTGGCAGATATCATTTTTTCAACATCCGATGCACGTACGTCGGCTGGCTTTTCGCAAAGCACATGTTTTCCCGCATTCAGTGCATAAATTGCAACTTCATGATGGAGATAATGTGGCACAGTAATAACGATTGCATCACACAAATTAGAATCAATCATTTCCTTCCAATCAGAAAAATACGTTACACCCTCTAAGTGGGATGCAAATTCTTTGGCCTGCTCCGAGCGGCTGCTTACCGCAGTAAGTGCAAGTCCTTCTGGTTTTCGAATTGGTGGCATATATGGAATAGAGGTGCCCGTAAGAATATTAGCATAGAGGCTGCCTTGTACACCCATTCCTACGATACCGATACGAACTTCTGTCATGTTAAATCCCTCCTATCATTTCTATATTTATATTTTATACAATTCCTACTATATATGCAAACAAATCCTTGTAATTACACTTATTTAGTGGATTGTCAGGATTTGACAAAAGAGGTAAAATATTACCATTAGTAGGAGTGTGTTTTTTCGTAAAAATGAATGGAGAAAACTATGGCGGATGTATTATTTGATTATAAATATGTAGTGCATGGAGATATTATCGCGATATTGTTGTGTATTGTGGTACATTTTCTTTTGAAATCTACTTATATGGCGAAAAAAGCGAATTTGGGAATTTTCAAGGTGGCGAACCGTGTACTTGGAGTTGCAGCAGGTGCAAGCATTGTTTACCATTATATGATTTTTTTGCTTCGACCAGAAAACGTAATACGTATTTATATCTTACGAGGCTTATGTTACAGTGCGTTAATTTTTGTGTATATCTGTTTTTGTGTCTATACCAAAAACCTCGTGGAGCTAGAGAAAAAATATCAGATGTATTTTAACATCTTGGTATATGGTGGAGGTATTGTATTTGCTTTAGTGGAGTTTATTGGTCCATTTTTCCAAATTGGTACCTATGTGGACGAAAATGTCGTATTGCACCAGAATTATTACACAGATGTGTTTCGCATGGCGTATTTGTTTTATTCCATTATTGTAGCGATTCTGTTAATTGCATTTCGTAAGCGTTTCCTACCAAAGATGTATCGCTGTATTTGGTCGGTTATAATTGTTGCTGTTGGTATTATGGTGTATCAGGCATTTTTCCTGCAAACAGCATACACGGTAGTCAGCTTTACCTTCCCAATTATCATGGTACTGTTTTTGTTCCACTACAACTCGTATGATGTAAAGACGGGAACCTTGGATAATTATGCATTCGAAGAATATATTTCGGAAAACAAAGGAAAAGTCTTCTCTATGATTTTTCTGTCACTCCCATACGTGGAAAAGGAGCAGATGCAGCAGTTTTCCGTTGATTTCCTAAGAAGAAATGACAACTTCTTTGAAAGCTCTTGCTGTTTCCGTCTTCCAGAAAATCGCATGGTATTAGCGTATGAACGAACAAAAAACAAAGACGAAATGCAGGTTTTAGATAAATTATATGGTGAATTTAAAAAAGCCTGTGGCAATATGGAATATCAGATTGTTTTGATGGAAAGCAATGGTATGTTTCTAAGTGCGAGTGAGTATATTTCCTATTGCAAATATACAGAAGTTCGTATGCCGATGAATGCACTGAGAAAATGTGATGCGGATAGCCTTTCCGATTTCATGAAGTTGAAATTTATTTATCTGAATTTGAAGAGTATTCATGAAAAAGGAAATTTAGAAGATGGCAGAGTAAAGGTATATTGTCAGCCAGTTCTGAATATCAATACAAATACGTTTACGACGGCAGAAGCATTGATGCGTCTAGAGCTTCCAGAAATAGGAATGGTATTTCCAGACCAGTTTATTGGAATTGCAGAGGAGTTTGAGTTTATTCACACCTTGAGTAAAATTATTCTAAATAAAACTTGTCAGAATATCAAGCAAATGGAAGAGGCTGGATACCAAATTGACCGAGTATCGGTTAACTTTTCGGTGCAGGAGCTTCATCTAGAATCATTCTGTGATGATGTAATAGAAATTATCAAGAAGAATGATGTGGCTTACGATAAGATAGCGATTGAATTGACAGAGACGAAAAACGAGAAAGATTTCCTTTCTATGAAACGAGTGATTGATCGTTTGCAGGTACTTGGAATCAAGTTTTATTTAGATGATTTTGGAACAGGATATTCGAATTTCGAGCGTTTGATTGGTCTGCCAATTGATATTATTAAATTTGATCGTTCACTTACGATTTTGGCGAGCAAAAATGATGAGTCGAAGTTCATGGTAGGTAGTTTCTCTGAAATTTTCAAAAAGGCGGATTATCAAATCCTTTTTGAAGGTGTGGAAGATGAGCACGATGAAACACAGTGCATTAATATGAACGCACAGTATTTACAGGGATACAAATATTCGAAACCAATTCCAATAGAAAATTTAAAAACATTTTTAGAAAAGCCAGCTGTGTAATTACAGCTGGCTTTTGTAATAGATTTTCTCTAATTCTTTTGCATCCATAAGCATTGGCACTGGATAGAGTGGATTGGCTTCTGTATCTGCGTGTTCCGCCATCATCAGGATATCTGCATTTATGATATTTGTAAATCCAGTTGGGATATTCATGCGTGCATTCATATCACGGATTTCTTGAATGAATTTCTTTGCACTTTGCTCGGTATCATCCGTTTCCTTGGAAATTCCTCCAGCGACGGCAAGCTGGTGCAATTTTGTATAAACACTTTCTCCGTATTCTTCTAACACGATAGGCATAAGTACTGCATTTGCCAGGCCGTGAGGTACATTGTATTGTCCGCCAAGTGTATGAGCGACTGCGTGGATATATCCAACATAGGATTTCGAAAAAGCGATGCCAGCGATATATGCGGCGCGAAGCATATTGCGACGTGCAACTTCATTTTGACCATCTGCATAAGCGGTTTCTAAATTTTCGAAAATCAGTTTCACAGCTTCTAAAGCATACGCACGGGTTTCCTTTGTGGTAGAGCCTCCGATGTAGGCTTCTACGGCATGGGTTAGTGCATCCATACCTGTTGTTGCGGTCAAATGCGGTGGAAGTGTAAGTGTTACTTCAGGGTCCAAAACTGCATAGGATGGAATGAGAGGGAAGCTGTTCATGGTATACTTGTGCTTGATTTCACTATTTGTAATAACGGATGTAACAGTTACTTCACTACCAGTTCCGGCAGTAGTTGGAACTGCGATTAGTGTAGGGATTTTTCTTAATACCTTAAGAAGCCCTTTCATTTGATTTACGGTTTTGTTTGGGTATGCAATTCTTGCTCCCACTGCTTTGGCACAGTCCATAGAGGAACCGCCGCCGAAGGCAATTAATGCTTCGCAGTGTTCTGTTACATAGAGCTCGCGAGCTGCTTCGACATTGTTTACGGTTGGGTTTGGACATGTTTCGTCATAAACCACGCATTTGATATTCGCATTTGCCAAAAGTGCTTCAAGCTTCGCTGTTGCGCCAAATTTGCGAAGCATAGTATCCGTTACCAAAAGAACGGACGTTACGCGTTGCTTCTTTAAAAGGGGCTCGATTTCAGCGACACTATTTAAAATTTCAGGCTCGCGATATGGCATAAAGGGCATCGCCAAACGGAAGGCGGCCTGAAAGGTTCTACAATAAATTTTCTTTAACGTATGCATAATAATTTCTCCTCATTTCCAGTTTAAACTCCTGTTTAAATTATACGTCGAATAATAAAAAACTGCAAGAAAACATAGATTGGAATTGTGCTGTATTTTTGGTAGAATAGAGCCAGAGGTGCAAAATGATGAGAACAGAAATCTTTGGAACCTTCGGACCAGCATGTGCATCCGAGGAAACGCTAAGAAAAATGATAGATGCAGGAGTGACAGGGATGCGACTCAATCTCTCGCACACGACGTTACCTGCTAGTGAAAACTATATTCGAAATTTTCAAAATGCTGCCATGCAAGCAAATGTGAAACCACAGATTTTGATAGATATGCAAGGACCAGAGCTGCGAGTTGGTAGACTAGAAAGACCGATGGAGTTGCAGGAAGGGGAGCAAGTGTTTCTTTTTGATACAGACACTTGCAAAAAGAAAAGAGCAGTTCCAGTTCCAACAGAAGTTGTGAAAGCAGTCAAAGCGGGAGAGGAAATTCTGTTGGATGACGGAAAAATTTTGATGCAAGTAGAAGATGAAATTTCCCCAGGTGGTAATGTGGTGGCCGCCCGAGTGCGCCGAGCTGGAATCTTGCAGAGCCATAAGAGTGTGAAAATTATTGGGAAAAATATAAAACTTCCTCCATTAACAGAGCATGATATCGAGAATATCATGGTTGCAAAAGAATATGGAGTAACCGCACTTATGCAGCCATTTGTATGTGGTGGAGCCGATTTAAAATATGTTCGTAAAGTGTTGAAGGAACATGGTGCAGAAGATGTCAAAGTCTTTGGCAAGATAGAAAATCTTCTTGGTGTAGAAAATATAGAAGATATTTTGCCAGAAGCAGATGTGATTATTATCGCCCGTGGTGATTTGGGAAATGATATGCCACTTTGGGAATTGCCAGGGGTACAGAAGGAGATAGAAGCAGCTTGCAAAAAGGCGAAGAAACCATATATCGTTGTAACACAAATGCTGGCATCCATGGAAAGGCATCCGGTACCGACCCGAGCAGAGGTTTCCGATATTTTCCACGCGGTTTACCATGGTGCGTGGGGCGTGATGCTGACAGGAGAAACTGCAGTTGGAGATTATCCTGTGGAGGCAGTTCAGTACTTAGCGAATACTGCAAAAGAAGCAGAAAAGTATATTGAGTGAGGAGTAGAAAATGGAGTTTTCGGCAATCTTTCATGACACAACAAAAAAATATTGTTATGCTCTGGAAAAAGGTTATTTTGTCATTCGGTTGAAAACAAAGAGGAATGATATTAAGAGGGTGACATTGCTTTATCAGGATAAATATATTCCAATTAATTTTCATGATACGAGAGCTTCTAAAGAAATGCACAAAATTGCGAGCGATAACTATTGTGATTACTATGAAGTGCGACTGGAAATGGATATGGTATGTCTGCGGTATCAGTTTGAGTTAGAAGATTATGAGGGGCAGATTTATTATTATGCAAACCATGAGTTTTATAAAGAGCCTCGCACGCATATTGATTATATGTATGACTGTCCACAGAATCTTCGAGAAGAGGAAATGGTGGTAACACCAGAATGGGCGAAGAATAAAGTCGTGTATCAGATTTTTCCATCACGTTTTGCTACCAGTCAGGATGTGAGAGAGGAAGATTGGTATCAAGCACCAATTGGACATCAGGCAGATTTGAAAGGTGACTTAAGAGGAATTATCAATCACCTAGAGCATTTGGTAGAATTAGGTGTGGATATTATTTATATGACTCCGATTTTTCAGTCACCATCCAGCCACAAATATAATACAGTGGATTATTACAAAATTGATCCATCGTTTGGAACAGAAGAAGATATTAAAGAGCTAGTGGACAAAGCACATGCACTTGAGATGTATGTGATTATGGATGCCGTGTTCAATCATACAGGAACCGATTTCTTTGCATTTCAGGATGTATTGGAGAAACAAGCGGATTCCAGATATGTGGACTGGTATTATATTGACTGTTTTCCATTGGATATGCAGTGGGGAAAGAAACCGAATTTCAAAACCTTTTCATATTTCCCAGGTATGCCGAAGCTCAATCTGCAAAATGATGAGGTTGCAGAATATTGTATTGGTGTAGGCCGATACTGGATGGAAAAATGTCATATCGATGGCTGGCGTTTAGACGTTGGAGATGAAGTGAGTCATAAGTTTTGGCGTCGTTTTCGTAAAGCAATAAAAGAGGTGAATCCAGAGGCGCTTATCATCGGAGAGGTTTGGCATCATGCGGAAGATTTTCTGGATGGTGAGGAATGGGATACCGTCATGAATTATCCATTCTGTTTTGCGATGGAAAATCTAGTTGCAAACGAAAGCATTACGGCTTCTCAGTTCTTAGGACAAATGGGATATCTGGAAGGGAATTTACATAGCAGGATTTATCCGCTTTTGTGGAATCTCATAGATAGTCATGATTTTTCTCGTTTCATGTATCGATGCGGAGAAGATGTAGAGCGTTTTAAACTTGGCGTAGGATTGCAGCTACTTTGGCCAGGGATGCCGTTTGTTTATTATGGTGATGAATATGGCATGACTGGAGGTGCAGACCCAGATTGTCGCAGAGGCATGGTTTGGGATGAGAAGTATCAGAATCAAGAGATATATGAGTGGTATCGCAAGCTGATACGAATCCGAAAGGAATATCCCGTTTTAACAGAGGGAAGAACCACGAATGTATTTTGCGATGATGAGCAGGGGGTTTTTGCAATTACAAAAGAGAAGGATGGACAAGAGATGATTCTTTTGGCACATGTGAAAGCAGGGGCAGCGATTATTGCAGATGAAACAATTTCATCGAAGCTTGAAGGTACATATAATCTTTTGTCAAAAACAGCTTTTTCTAAAAATTTAGCTGACTTTGAACTTGCAGTTTTGATAAAAAAATAAGATAATAAAAGGTAAGAGGTGGGAGATGCCCACAATAGTAATGAGGAAAAAGGAGAGGAAACCATGGCAGTAAAAGCGAGTGATAATTTTAAGGTCTATGAAAATCCAAAGGGACCTAAAATCAGTACCGTATCACGTAATGTGATCCAGAAGGGTAAATTATACTTCAAGGATATCGACGGATCTGGCAAGGTGAGTAAGGTAAACGACTGGAGACTCCCAGCCGTAGAACGTGCAGAGGCCTATGTGAAAAAACTTACTTTAGAAGAGAAAATCGGACAGCTCTTTATTTCTGACTGGCGTATGGGTAAATATGTTCCAGAATTAGAAGCAAACGACAAAGGTGAAAAATCGGAACCAAAATTAGACGAATCGGGAATCCTGGATGAAGCGCCATTCATCGGTAAAACTATTTTCGGAGAACAGAATTTACCAGGAACTTCTACACTTTTGAAGGAATGGTTTGCACGCCACCTTATTTTAAGAAACAATGTTAGTACAGAAGATATTACAGATTATTTGAATCAGTTGCAGGCAGTAGCAGAAGAATGCGACCACTTTGTACCAGTGAGTGTGGCTTCTAATTCTCGTAATGAAAATGGTGAAGTTGTATTCGGGATGAATGATGCAGGCGGCGTGTTCCCTACATGGCCAGGTACACTTGGTATCGCAGCTGCAGCAAGAGGCGACAGCCTCAAAGTGGTAGACCAGTTTTCAGATGCAGTACGTCGTTCTTGGAATGCAGTAGGTCTTCGTAAAGGCTATATGTATATGGCAGACGTTATGTCAGATCCACGTTGGCAGCGTTCTTATGGTACATTTGGTGAAGACCCTAAATTCGTAAAGAAGGCATTTGAACACATGATTCCACGTATTCAGGGAAGCAAGACAGGTGTGACAGCAGATGGTGTTGCGATGACAGTAAAACACTTCCCAGGTGGTGGAGCACGTGAAAATGGTTTTGACCCACATTATGCAGCAGGACAGTGGAATGTATATCAGACGAAGGGAAGCTTACAGAAGTATCATATCCCAGCATTCCAGACCGCAGTAGATTTGAAGGCGGCTTCTATTATGCCTTATTATGCGAAACCAGCATTGGAAAAGAGTGCTGCGCAAAAGGACAAAGAAGGTAAGAAGATGGAAATGCAGCCTTATGGATTTGCATTTAATAAACCATTTATTGACGGTCTTCTTCGTAAGCAGATGGGCTTCCAGGGGTATGTAAACTCTGATACTGGTATCGTTCACAATATGAAGTGGGGCGTAGAAATGCTTGACGAACCAGAACGTATCGGCTTTGCAATCAACAATGCAGGTGTAGACTTAATCAGTGGTTTGTTCGATAACGAATATGCAATGGAAGCATACAAACGTGCTACCAACAAATATTATGAAAAGAATCCAGTTCCAGAAGGATTCCAGAAAGAAGAAATCGTTCTTACTGACGAAGCGATTGACCGTGCGGTAACTCGTACATTGACAGAAATGTTCGAACTCGGTATGTTCGAAGATACCTATCGTGATGTAAAAGCAGCAGAGAAGGTAATTGCTACACAGAAAGACTGGGACAATGCGTATGCAGCACATCTTAAGAGTGTTACTGTTCTTAAGAATGACTGGGTACTTCCACTTACTCCAGAAGCAACTTGGCAGAAAAATGTATATGCCGAAGCCTTCCACAAAGATCCTCGCGTAGCAGAAAAACTGACTGCCGAACTTCGTGGTATGTTGACACAGATTAATGTAGTAGACAATCCAAAGGATGCAGATTACGCAATTCTAATGTTGTACCCATCTTCTGGTGAATACTTCAATGCGACTAAGGGTTATTTGGAATTAGATATCTGCGAAGGAAAGGTTGTTCATGACGTAGATGATAAGTGTCGTCCAGTGGAAGCAACTCATGAAGAAACGACTCTGACAGGTGTAGAACGTATTCAGTTTATTTCGGATACGGTTCGTGCTAATGAAGGTAAAGTAATCATCAACGTAAACTTTACACTTGCTTGGATGCTTGGAAATATCGAACCTTATGCAGATGCATTAACAGCGGGCTTTGATACATATCCACAGGCAGTATTGGATGTTATCCGTGGACTCTATCCACCATCCGGTAAGCTTCCATTTACACTTCCTCGCGGAGATGAAGTTCTTGCCGTAGATGAAAACGGCGTATGTATCAGTCCAAATGATGTGCCAGGTTACGACAAAGACAAATATATGCCTGACCACTTAAAGGATGAAAATGGTAAAGCGTATGCTTACCGTGATGGTCATGGAAATTATTATGAATTAGATTTCGGTTTAAGATGGTAAATGAATTAGGGACGCACCTCTTCGGAGGTGCGTTTTTGATGTGAACGGGTTCATATAAAAGGATTGTGCACAATGCGAAACTTCGAGAAAAAGCAGTAGATTCCTTGACCTTATAAGAAAAAGGGAGTATGGTTATACATTAGGAAATAGTTTAATGTCTAAACTAATTGTGTTACTAATGGAGGTGATAGGGAATGTCTCTAGAAGGATACGAACAGTTAAAACTTGAAAATCAATTATGTTTTCCACTTTATGCTGCTGCAAAAGAAGTGGTTCGTCAATACAAGCCAGTTTTGGATGAGTTGGATTTGACCTACACACAGTACATCACAATGATGGTACTTTGGGAAAAAGAAAGCTTGAATGTAAAAGAATTAGGAAGTATGCTTTATTTAGATTCAGGCACACTCACTCCACTTCTTAAGAAATTGGAAGCAAAGGGCTATGTAACCCGTTCTCGTTGTAAAGAAGATGAAAGAAATCTTATCATTAGCATTACCGAAAAAGGCGATGCGTTAAAAGAAAGAGCAGCCAACATTCCAGGCGATATGACTTGCAAATTTGTCAATATTTCGAAAGACGAAATTAAGGTTATGTATCATGCTCTTTACAAATTGCTGAGCCAAGTGCAGTAAAAAATATGCTCCTGTCGAAAGACGGGAGCTTTTTGTGCCATGTGGGAGATGTTTCCAGCAAGAAAATTTGAAAAAATGAAATTTATAGGTTAAGAAAATCTAAAATCTTCCGATAGATAAGGTAAGAAAGTAATTTCAAGGAAGAAAGGAGATGCTGTTTATGCGTATAGATGCATATAATCAGATTGCCCAAGCTTACGGGGTACAGAAAACTTACAACACACAGAAAGCAAACAAAACAGCTTCCATGGGTAGTGATCAGTTATCTATTTCTCAGGCCGGTTATAGCTACCAGACAGCGAAAACCGCAGTATCAGAAGCTTCTGACGTTAGAGAAGACAAGGTTGCAAAACTCAAAGCACAGATTCAGAATGGCACATATTCTGTAAATCCAGATGATTTTGCAAGCAAATTATTGGAGAAATATAACGCATTCATGTAGTAGAAATGAGGGAAAACGGTGGCTAGTTTAGTTGATGAGCTTGTAAGCGTCTTAACAGAAGAAGAAAAACTATATAGTGCATTATTAGAATGCGCGGAAAAGAAAACTCAGATTCTGATAGATGCAGACGTACCAGCTTTGGAGCAATTAACTGCCATAGAACAGGAAAAGAGTGACGAGCTGCTTTCACTTGGAAATAAGCAGATACAGCTTTTGGCGGATATCAAAACGGTACTTGGCAAGGCTGAGGAAACACTTACCGTCACGACTTTAATTGGATATCTGAATTCTCAACCAGAGGTTCAGGAAAAACTATCCACCGCTAGAAATAACCTTTTAGATACTGCTACGAAGGTTCAACAAAAGAACCAGCAAAATGAAATTCTTTTGAAACAGGCCATCGAATTGGCGGAGTTTGACATCACTTTATTTAAGAGTTTGAGACAGGCTCCAGAAACCGCCAACTATAATAGCAAAGCCTATAACACTGGTGCATTACTTGGCGGTAGTGGCTTCGATGCAAAACAATAGAATAGGAATTTAGATGGAGGACGGAAATGGCAAACGGATTTGGTAGTATGTATATAGGCGCGTCCGGTTTGCAGAGCGCCCAAAATGCACTAAATACGACAGCAAACAACCTGGCTAACGTCAATACCGAAGGGTATGTACGTCAACAGGTTGTTTTTTCGGATAGAAGATATGATATGCTGATTGACCCTACGCTGAAAACCAATGCGCAGCAGTCAGGTACTGGTGTAGGTATCGGTGACGTGGTACATGCAAGAGATGTATTTTTGGACAAAGCATATCGATTGGAATCAGGGAGAAACGCATTTTACGAATCTTGCTACGAAGTAACCACTTATGTAGAAGATTTGCTTCAGGAATTGGATGGAGAGGAATTCAAGGCGAGTGTAGAAGACCTTTGGGAATCCTTCCAGGAATTAGCGAAGACACCTGCAGACTCTGTAACCCAGAACTTGGTATTGCAGAAGTCAGAGTTGCTCCTTAGCAGAGCGCAGACCTTATATGATGATTTAAAAGAGTATCAGGCCAATATTGACATGCAGATTAAAGAAGACGTAGCACGTGTCAATGAAATCGGTGAAGCGATCTACAAATTGAATCTTGAAATTCAGAAGGTAGAATCGAACCGAGTAGAAACGGCCATGACACTTCGCGATGAAAGAGATAAGCTTTTGGATGAGCTCGGAAGCTACGCAAATATCAATGTGCACGAAGATGAATTGGGATTCGTGTATGTAACGATGGAAGCAGTAGACTTTATTTTCGAAGCAGGATATCATTCCATTGAAATTAAAGAAGATAACTTAACGGGATTTTCTACACCATACTGGTCACACTTGTCAGAGCCAAGAAAAGACCTCTATGTAGGTGTATTTAAAACAGATATTACCATCTCATCTGAGATGAATACGGACGTCGGAAGCATCAAAGCAAAGATGTTGATGCGAGGTAATGATTTCGGTGTTTATAGCGACCTTTTAACGGCTGACAAATATGCAGACGTGCAGGACGAAGTAGTCATGGAGACCGAAGCTCAGGTGGACCTTTTGGTACACGAAATCGTAACAGCAGTAAACAATGCCATGTGTCCAAATGTGGACTATGTTGCACAGAATAACATATACGATGCACAAGGCAATTTGATTTGTGGTGCAGGTGAGACGATTCAGATTCTCGACGTCGCAAACTGTGCGAGAGGGGAAGACGGACAGCTTCCACCACAGGAAGTATATGTAAGACAGGGTATGGACCGTTATACCACATGTACGGTAAACGGTGAGACAATTTACGTTTACAATCCAGAAGACCCTGCAAATAGTGATAGTTTGTATCGTTTAGGAAATTTGGAAGTAAATGATAATTTGAAAAAAGTTATCACAATGTTCCCAGCATATACAGCCAATAAAGCCGTTGACTTTAAAATGGCAGAACGATTGGTTGAAATTTGGAACGTACAGGGCATGCATATCAATCCAAGTGACAGATATCCATGTACCTTCCAGGACTTCTATGACAAGATGATTTCAAAATTGGGTACGGATGGTAACGTATACAAATCATCCACCGATACCTTAAATACAACAACGGCATCTTTGGAAAACAGCCGCCAGCAGGTATTAGGCGTTTCCAGTGATGAAGAATTAGGAAAACTAATCAAATATCAGTCCGCTTACAATGCATCCAGCCGTTATATGACGGTTATCTCACAGATGACAGAGCTTATCGTAACAGGACTTATTTAGAAAGGAGTGCGTAGATGCCTTCACAGTTTTTTGGACTAAATATTGCTGGTAGTGGTTTATCTGCATATCAGGCAGCAATTAATACAACTGCAAACAACGTATCCAATGTTCAAAAAGAAGGATACTCTCGCCAGGAGACGACTCTCGAAGCAAGTGCAGCACTTCGTGTATATGCGGCTTATGGTAGTACAGGTACAGGTATCGTAGCGACGGAAATCAAGCAGCAGAGAGACCTCTACTATGACTCCAAATATTGGGAAAACAATGCCAAATTAGGCTATTTCGACCAGAAGCTTTACTACTTGAATCAGGTAGAGGGCTATTTCGAAGACAATGGTGTGGACATGGGATTCTCTACCATCTTCTCAGCGATGTTCAATGGTTTGGATACATTAAATGGTGGTAATGCCAGCGACTCTAGTGTTCGTAACCAGTTTATTTATCGTGCAGACAACCTTTGTACCTACTTCAACTCCGTAGCAAACTCCTTGCAGTCTTTGCAGAAGGACTTGAATGAAGAAATTTACAGTAGTGTATCCAATATCAATGCTATTGGCGAAAAAATTGCACTTTTGAACAAGGAAATCAACCAGATTGAAGTACGTGGTGGATATGCCAATGAACTTCGTGACGAGCGAGCACTTCTTTTGGATGAATTATCTGGAATGGTAGCGGTTACCACACAGGAATATGATGTGCCGAACAGCTATGGTGCAGATTTGGGTGGAACGAATTTTACGGTATTTATCAATGGACAGATTCTCGTAGATGGAAACGATTACAGAACCTTAGAATGTATTTCGGATAAATACAAAAACAACCAGACTGACGCAGAAGGTATGTACGAAATCAAATGGGGCGATACAGGTACGGATTTTGCCGCGACTACAGGCACGGCAGGCGGAACTTTAAAAGCGCTGTTTGACCTCCGTGACGGAAATAATACAGAAGCCTTAAAAGGAACTGTAACCGCGGTTACAGCAAATGCGAATGGTGTATATGACAAGGTGACGATGTCACAGTTGTCGAATGTTCGTATCAATGCACTTAATATCCCAGAACGAGGAACGATTAGTGTAGGAAATAAAACCTACGAATACTCGAGCTGGGAAGCACAATTAGATGCAGAAGGAAATTTAGTAGATATTACATTTAACCTCGATAAACCAGTAGAAGCGGATGAACTTCACTTGGTGGAAAACAAAGACGCGGTCGTTGGTAAGAGTGTAGATGCCATGGGTATTCCTTATTACTTGGCACAGTTTGACGAATTCTTGCGAAACTTCACAGAATTGTTCAATGGCATCCAGAAACAGGGCGTGACTCTGGATGGAGAAAAAATGGGCGCTTTCTTTATCGGTGAAACGGAAACCGGAACCATTTATGATTTTGATGGCTGGGGTGAAGTGGATGAAAATGGAAATCCAGTTGCGAAACCAACCACGATAACATCACGTGGGGAAGGCTATCATCAGTTGACCGCATTTAATGCGACGGTAAATCAGCGTTCTATTTCAGAGCCAGGTTATTTTGCAACGACAAAAGATATCACGAATGGTAAGGATGCATACGACCTCGTAACCGAAATGATGAAGCTCCAGGACGATACGGTAATCTATCGTGGTGACAATGCGAGTGCATTTTTGGAGCGAATTGTATCAGATATCTCCGTAGATACCGAAAAAAATACAGTTTATTATGAAAATTATTTTAATATGAGCGGTGTAATTACAACCCAGCGAGCATCAGTATCTGGTGTAGATGAAGATGAAGAAGCACTAAACCTTGTGAAATTCCAGAATGCGTATGGTCTTTCCTCTAAGGTAATACAGGTACTGACTGAAATTTATGATAAATTAATTAATCAAACAGGGGTTACGTAAATAGAATAATTGCCGATATATATGCTAGGAGAGACTCTATCTTTCCTAGCATATTTTATGTGCAGCTCACGGAAAGGAAATTAGTTGCTTCGCAACTCCGTTCGCGCACACGAGATGCAAGGATGCATCTCGTATCATCACACTTAGTGACAGGGAAGTCGTTAGGAGGATACATGCGTATTACAAATAATATGATCTTGAGCAACACGAAGGGAAACATCAATTCCAACAAATTGCTCGTAGATAAATATAACACCCAGATGACAACCCAGAAGAAAATTTCAAAGGCATCCGAGAATCCGGTAATCGCCATTCGTTCGCTTCGACTCTCTACCACAATGTGTCAGATTAACCAGTTCGCGGACAACAATATTCCGGATGCAGTGGCATGGATGAACGTAACAGAGAATGCACTTACTAACATGAAAGACATTCTGACTGATATCCGTACCCAGTGTGTCAATGGTTCGACCGATACTTTGACAAGTGATGACCGTCAGACCATCCTTGACAACTTAAAGGCACTTTCCGAGCAGGTGTATTCCGAAGGAAATGCAGAGTATGCGGGCAAGAGCGTATTTACAGGATACAGAACCTCCGATACACTTACCTTCCAGAAGGATGAACCAGAAACCACCTTCGAAATCACACAGGAATTTGATTACCGAGCATTGGAAGAAAAGAGATATTATACCGGTGATGTGGTGATTCCAGAAGCGATTACAGATACGACAGTTGCATGCAATACGAAAATTTCAGAAAACTCTTTCGAAAGAGTGAGATTGGCGTATAATGGAGATATAACCGTAGATAACTTCACCGTAAGCTACAAGACGGACAACGGCGGTACAGTAAACGTACCAACGACACTTACCACTTATGAAACCGAAAAAGCTTGGGAAGCAGATAAGCAGGAAAGAGTGGTTGGAGATAACGAAGTTATCTTCATCGAAGAAACTGGCGAATTCATCTTTGGTAAAAACGTTGCCAATACGATTTCCGATAATAGAGCAGACATCCACGTAGAATATACCAAGAAGGGCTTTGCAAACGGCGAAGCAAAACCTTATTACTACTACGACTGCAGAGATATTTCAGATGATGATGCAAGACATCACGTGTCTTACACCAAGGAAGACCAGGACATCAACTATACGACCGCTTCCAATACGGTAACCACTATCAATACACAGGCAGACATGATCTTTGATACAGAGATTCAAAGAGATGTCAATGAATTGGTAAATGTGGTACAGCGTTCACTAGACGCAAATGCGAAGGTAGATAAGCTCAAAGTCATGATGAACGAGGCACAGTATCAGGACGAAGAATCACAGAAAATGCTTCAAGGATACTTGGATGCAGCACAGAAGGAAGCAGACTTTGCAGATGATAATATGCAGAAGACGTACGAGCATTACATCACACGTTTCGATGGTTACATGGAAAGCGTAAACATCGCTATCATCGATGTAGGTAGTAAACAGAACAGTTTATCACTGACCAAGGTTCGTGTAGAGAATCAGCAGACCACGATAGAAGAGCTCAAGTCCAATAATGAAGACAGAGATATCTCTGATATCATCATTGACTATTATGCATCTTACAACGCATATACATCATCACTTACCGCAGCAGGTAAGCTCAATGAAAGCAACTTACTCAAATACATTTAAGATTATTAAGAGAACGCTCTTAACAATAAATATTACATCGTCGGAGACGAAGGAGGAAAACCATGAAGGCAGTAACAAGATTATTTGGTACGATTGACGTTGCAGATGAGAAAATCATCACAATGGAAAGAGGGATGATTGGATTCCCTAATTTAACACATTTTGCACTTATTTTCGATGAAGAAAAGAAAGACAAAAAATTCAAAATTATGTGGCTTCAGTCTATGGATGACGGAGATATCGCATTCCCAGTAGCTGACCCAATCCAGTTGAAAGAAGACTACAAACCATTAGTAAACGAAGAAATCATCGCTCCATTAGGAGAAATGACAGAAGACAATACATATATTTTGGTAACAGTAACGGTTCCAAAGAAAGTAGAAGACTTCTCTGTAAACTTAAAAGCTCCTATTGTAATCAATATGGACAGCAATAAGGGAGCACAGATTATCACAGAAGATGATTATCCAGTAAAATTCAGAGTATATGACCTGCTCAAGGGCAACACAGAAAAGGCAGGTGAATAAGATGTTAGCATTAACTAGAAAAAAAGGCGAAGCCTTAATGATTAATAACAACGTAGAAATCACCATCTTAGAAGTACGTGGTGACCAGGTAAAAATCGGTATTGACGCTCCAAAGGATGTGCCAATCTACCGTAAAGAAGTATACTTACAGATTCAGGAAGAAAACAAAGCATCTTTCAGCCCAGAAGGCTTAGAAGCATTAAAAGAACTTATGTAAAAAGACACATGGAGGTGTAAATTATGGGAATTGAAGCAATCAAAGGTGCAGGCATGACCTATCAGGCAAGCGTATCCGCACCAGAAATCAAAGCAGAAGCAGCTCACAAAGTAGAAGTGGCAGAAGCTCCACAGGTATCGGAAAACATCGCCAAAGAAACGATGGCAATGAATACCAAAGAAACCAGTGGCGAAGGCGGTGGCAACGCACAGGCGGGCAACGCAGAAGCACAGCGTGCACAGATTAAGAGAGCGGTAGAAGAAATCAACAAGAAAGCCAACAATTCAGAAGCTGTTTGGGGTGTACACGAAGGCACCAATCGCGTAACGATTAAACTTGTTGACAAGCAGACCAAAGAAGTAATCAAGGAATTCCCACCTGACAAAACTCTCGACATGATTGCCAGAGTTTGGGAGATGGCAGGACTTATGGTTGACGAAAAACGTTAATCAGGAAAGGAGTATACTATGCCAATTCGTTTATCAGGAATTAACTCAGGCTTAGATACCGATGCAATCGTAAAGGAATTGGTATCGGCATACAGCCTTAAGACAGAAAAATACGAAAAACAGAAAACGACTTTGGAATGGAAGCAGGATGCATGGAAAAGTTTAAATACCAAGATTTATGGTTTTTATACCAATGTATCCAATATGCGTTATTCCTCTGCATACAGCTTGAAGAAGACTACCCTTTCTGACAATACCAAAGCAGTTGTAACAGCAGGAACAGATGCGGTAACAGGTACACAGAAGCTCAATATTTTGCAGATGGCACAGGCTTCTTATTTGACAGGAGCTTATATTGGTGAAGATGCTACGGCAAAGTCTACCTTAAAAGATTTGGGATATAAAGGCGGAGCAACTACGATTAAAGTAAAAGTAGCTGGTAAGCCAGTGCCAGAAGGCGAAAAAGTAGATGAAAAAGCAGAAAAAGGTAAGTATGTAGAAATTAAAATTGGCGCAGATACCAAAATCAGCGACCTTATGAATCAATTTGGTGAAGCTGGCTTAAATGCAAACTTCGATGCGAATAATGGACGTATTTTCCTCAGTGCCAAAGAAAGTGGTGCGGCAGCAGACTTCGACCTTGTAGCAGAGAATGAAAATGCATACCAAGCTTTGAGGGCTTTAGGATTAGCAGATGCAGAAGATGAGGCTGCAAATATTAAACGTCAGGCAGATGCATATAACAAGCTCTATGCAGAATATATGAATGCTGCAGATGATCAGAAAGCAGAACTTGTAAAGAAATTGAATGAATATAGTGCAGAAGTAAAGCAGGTGGCAGCAGGCCAGAAAAAAGCAGAAGAAGTCGTGGATACAGACAATGTTGCAACCAAGATTGCAGGTCAGGATGCGATTATTACTTTAAATGGCGTACAATATACCAGCACATCCAATACCTTTACCATCAATGGGCTTACCATTGAAGCAACAGGTGTAACTGGCGAAGGCGACAAGAATGCAATCACGATTGCAACGAATACCGATACACAGGCGATTTATGATAAGGTGAAGGATTTCCTCACGGAATACAATAACTTAATCAACGAAATCACCAAGCTCTATAATGCAGAATCTGCAAAAGACTTCGAACCTCTTACCGATGAGGAAAGAGAAGCGATGTCCGATGAGCAGATTGAGAAATGGGAAGGCAAGATTAAGAGTGCATTGCTTCGCCGTGACAATTCATTGGGCAATATCATGAATGCAATGATTAATTCTATGTCACAGACTTACGAAGTAAATGGGGAGAAGCTCAGCCTTAGCAGCTTCGGTATCTCTACGCTCGGTTTCCTCAATGCTGCAGAAAATGAGCAGAATGCATATCATATCGCTGGAGATGAGGATGATGAAAATACATCCGACAAGAAAGACAAATTAATGGCAGCGATTCAGGAAAATCCAGACCAGGTAATGGATTTCATGAAACAGCTGGCAAGCAACTTATATACATCGATTGATGAAAAGATGAAATCGACGGAGCTTAGTTCCGCGTACAAGATTTACAACGACAAGGAACTTGACCGTGAGATGACAGACATCGAAAAACTGCTTGCGAAATGGGAAGACAAGATTGCAGAGCAGGAAGAATACTACTATGACAAGTTTTCACAGATGGAAGTGGCATTGTCGAAATTACAAAGCCAGACGAACTCATTGAGTGGTTTATTAGGTCAGTAAGAGAGGTAAAAAGATATGGCAGTGAAAAACCCGTATGCAGCTTATGCCCAGAGTAAAATTATGACTGCATCACCAGCGGAGCTGACACTCATGCTTTATGATGGTGCCATCAAATTCTGTAACATTGCAATTATGGGCGTACAGGAAAAGGATATTGAAAAAGCACATGTCAATATTATCAAGGTAGAACGCATCCTGCAGGAGTTTTTGAATACCCTGGATTATAAATATCCAGTAGCCAAAGACTTCGAAAACGTGTATAATTATCTTATCCGAAGACTTCATGAAGCAAATATGCGAAAAGATGAAGAAATCTTGCAGGAAGTATTAAAACACTTAAGAACCATGCGCGACACATGGAAGGAAGTTATGAGACTCAACACTCCAGCAGGTCAGACGCAGGTTTCATAGGAGACGATATGCAGGAAACCTATGTAGACATCATGATACAGAGCCTGAACAAGAAGCTTCAGGTGCTGGACCAGATCATAGAAATCAACCAGACGCAGAAAGCATCCTTAGAAGATGCGAAGGCAGAGATTGAGCAGTTCGATAAGACCGTCGAAGCAAAGGCACAGCTCATTGAGCAGATGCAGCAGCTCGACAGTGGATTCGAGAAACTCTATGACCGTGTCAAAGAAGAGCTTCAGTCGAACCGAGAAGGCTATGCACAGCAGATTCAGACCATGCAAAGCTGTATCCGACGCATTACAGACAAGAGCATGGAAATCCAGGCACAGGAAGCGAGAAATCACGACCTTATGGTACGTAAATTTGCTTATGTGAAGGAAACTGCAAAAAATGTTCGTACCAACTCCAAAATCGCAAGTCAGTATTACAAAAACATGATGAAGCTCAATTATGTAGACCCCCAGTTTATGGACAATAAGAAATGAGTCTACCAAACCACAAGATAGTGTAGGTGAGAAATTCTTAAGATACTAGTTTTAAAATTTTTCACATAAGCTATAAATTATCGGAGAAATTCTCCGATATAGAAAGCAAATAAACAAAGCAATTTGTTTATGGGGGTGACAAAAATCCCGAAAGCGTACGGTCGGGATGAGTAGTCACAAATCAACTATCAAAAAACGCAGCAAGGATGCTGCAGAGTTAAATTCAAGGAGGAATATTATGGTAGTACAACACAATTTACAGGCTATGAATGCCAACAGAATGTTAGGAATGACACAGAGTGCACAGTCAAAATCTTCTGAAAAATTATCTTCAGGATATCAGATTAACCGTGCAGCAGATGATGCAGCTGGTTTAGCTATTTCTGAAAAGATGAGAAAACAGATCAATGGTCTTGACAGAGCTTCTACAAACGCACAGGACGGTGTATCTGCAGTACAGACAGCTGAAGGTGCTCTTACAGAAGTACATTCTATGTTACAGCGTATGAACGAATTAGCAGTTCAGGCTTCTAACGGAACAAACTCTAAAGAAGACCGTGATGCTATCCAGGCTGAAATCGATCAGTTATCAACAGAAATCGACCGTGTAGCTGAAACTACAAAGTTCAACGAAACATACTTACTCAAAGGTAACAACGCTACTAAGACAGTTAACGTAAATGCTCATGATGCAGGTCTTAAGGGAACATTAGTACAGGGTGCTGGTTCTACAGCTACATTTACAGCTAAAGTTACTATTGGTGAATCAGTATCTATCGCAGGTGCAGACTACAGAGTATTTGAAGATGGCACTAATGATTTAGCAACTGTTCAGGATGACGTTAAAGCTTTAGGTTCAGGTAAAGTTACTATTGATGGAACTACATATACTTGGTCTGACGATGCTTTAAATGCAAATGGCGGATTTGTAGATTCAAATGGTAATGAGTACAGTGCTGATACACTTTCTGATTTAGTAGGTGATGGTTCATCTGTTACTATTGCAGGTCAGGATACAGTTAATGTAGTGAAAGCAGATGCAGATGATGCAGTAGATGTTGATGATGTTATCGCTAAAATGAATGCAGCTCTTGCAGATGCAAGTAGTATTGGTGGAACAACACTTGCAACTGTAACAGATCCTACAAACAAAACTGCTACTGATGGTGTTTACACATTAGAATTCAAGATTACAAAAGCTACTGTAGATGTACAGAAAGACTTAACATTCAGCTTACACGTAGGTGCTGACGCAGATATGACAAACAAGATTAACGTTAACGTATCTGCTATGGATTCTGCAAACCTTGGTATCAAAGGCCTCAACGTTGCTGACAACACAGGTACAGCAGCTACATACGCTATCGACGCAATTGCTGACGCTATCAACAAAGTATCTGAACAGAGATCCGCTCTCGGTGCAGTACAGAACAGATTAGAGCACACAATTGATAACTTAGATAACGTAGTAGAAAACACAACAGCAGCTGAATCACGTATTCGTGATACAGATATGGCTGAAGAAATGGTTGAATTCTCTAAGAACAACATTCTTGCTCAGGCTGGTCAGTCTATGCTTGCACAGGCTAATACAGCTACACAGGGAGTTCTCTCATTACTTGGCTAATCAAATTCCTATCTAACAGGTTTTTGACAGACTTAAAAGTTCAGATAAAACCCCATCCGGTGCGTACGACCGGATGGGGTTTTTTGTTTGTAAACACAATATATGGCAAATAATAATATTAAAAAACATTATAGGGGTAAACTATCTGAGAATTCTTCCGATATAAAAGTTAGGTAAACAAAGTTATTTGTTTATACGGAGACGTTCATCTTGAGAGCGTACGCTTGGGATGAAGTGCTCACAGACAACTTAATAAAAATAACGCAGCATGGATGCTGCTGAGCTATATTCAAGGAGGAATATTATGGTAGTACAACACAATTTACAGGCTATGAATGCCAACAGAATGTTAGGAATCACACAGAATGCACAGTCAAAATCTTCTGAAAAATTATCTTCAGGATATCAGATTAACCGTGCAGCAGACGATGCAGCAGGTTTAGCTATTTCTGAAAAGATGAGAAAGCAGATGAAAGGTCTTGACAGAGCTTCTACAAATGCACAGGATGGTGTATCTGCAGTACAGACAGCTGAAGGTGCTCTTACAGAAGTACATTCAATGCTTCAGCGTATGAACGAATTAGCAGTTCAGGCAGCGAACGGAACAAACTCCAAAGAAGACCGTGACGCTATCCAGGCGGAAATGGATCAGTTAACAACAGAAATCGACCGTGTAGCTGAGACGACTAAGTTCAACGAAACCTACTTGCTGAAAGGCAACAACGCTACTAAGACCGTTAACGTAAATGCTCACGATGCAGGTCTTAAAGGAACGCTGGTACAGGGTGCAGGTTCACAAGCTACATTTACAACTACTGTTGAAGTAGGTGGTTCTGTATCTATCGCAGGTGCGGACTATAGACTTTACGAAGATGGTGTAAACGACTTGGATACGGTTCAGGCAGCCGTTGCAACTGGTTCGTTTAGTGCAGATGAAAAGGTTGTTATTGATGGAACTACATATACTTGGTCTGACGATGCTTTAAATGCAAGTGGTGGATTTGTAGATACGCTTGGTAACGAATATAGTCAGGAAACACTTTCTGACTTAGTAGGTGATGGTTCTTCTGTTACAATCAACGATGATCCTACTCTTAACGTTGTTAAGATGACTGCAGATGATGCAGTTAATATCACCGATGTAAAAGCTAAGATGCAAAGTGCACTTACGGATGCAAGTAGTGTTGGAGGAACGGTATTGGCACAGATTGAAGATGCTGACATTACAGACACAGCAATCACAGACAATGCTGGCAAAACTACGGCTTATGATTTGGAATTCAAGATTCATAAAGCTACTGTAGATGTACAGAAAGACTTAACATTCAGTTTACATGTAGGTGCAGACGCAGATATGACAAACAAGATTAACGTTAACATTTCTGCTATGGACTCATCAAATCTTGGTATAAAAGGCCTAAATGTATCTGATAACACAGGTACAGCAGCTACATACGCTATCGATGCAATTGCTGATGCTATTAACAAAGTATCTACACAGAGATCTGCTCTCGGTGCAGTACAGAACAGATTAGAGCACACAATTGACAACTTAGATAACGTAGTAGAAAACACAACAGCAGCTGAATCACGTATTCGTGATACAGATATGGCTGAAGAAATGGTGGAATACTCTAAGAATAACATTCTTGCACAGGCAGGTCAGTCAATGCTTGCACAGGCAAATACAGCGACTCAGGGCGTTCTCTCATTACTTGGTTAATCAAAACAATAGACAAAACCCCATCCGAATGTACGCATCGGATGGGGTTTTTCTTTTTCAAAAAAATTCAAAATTTTTTTGAAAAAGGGGTTAAGTATTCGAAATGAGCTCCGATATATAAGGTAACTAAATAAAAGTACTGCACGGACGCGGTACTTCCAATTAATCTTCAAGGACGAAGGATGTTAAAGGAATAACAGGCATAAAAAGGAGAGAAAATTATGGTAGTACAGCACAACATGCAGGCGATGAACGCAAACAGAATGTTAGGAATCACTTCTAACAAACAGTCAAAATCTTCAGAAAAATTATCTTCTGGTTACAGAATCAACAGAGCAGCTGATGATGCAGCAGGCTTAGCAATTTCTGAAAAGATGAGAAAACAGATTAATGGTCTTGATCAGGCATCAACAAATGCACAGGACGGTGTATCTGCAGTACAGACAGCAGAAGGTGCTCTTACAGAAGTACACGCTATGTTACAGCGTATGAACGAATTAGCAGTACAGGCTGCGAACGGAACAAACTCAAAAGACGATCGTGATGCAATTCAATTAGAAATTAGTCAGTTATCAGAAGAAATCGATCGTGTAGCAGAAACAACAAAGTTCAATGAAACTTTCTTATTAAAAGGTAATAGTGGTACAAAAATCGTAAACGTAAATGCACATGACGCAGGTTTGAAAGGAACTATGGTTCAGGGTTCTGGCTCAAATGCAACATTTACAGCTTCATTAAATATCGGTGGTAATGTTTCTATCGCAGGTGCAGATTATAGAATCGTACAAGAAACTACAGGAGCTACAGTGGAAGGTTTAGGTACAGATCCTGATAAAACAAGACATAATGCCTTAGAAGATGTACAGGCAATGATTTACGATAAGACAGCAAATCCTCCAACAACAGCAGCAGATGCACAGGGTAAGGATGTTATCATTGATGGTACAACATATACCTATGGTACAAATATTATAACCGGTGAAGATGAATGGATTGACTCTAACGGAAATGCTTATACAGCAGCTCAGCTTGCTGACGTAGTAGGAGACGGCACAAGTGTTAAGGTTGGCGATAATGATGTAATTAACGTAGTAGATCCTAAAGCAGATGATGCTCTTACTTTAGAAGAAGCAGTTAAGAAAATGGCTACAGCTCTTGTAGATGCAAGTAATATCGGTGGTTCTATCTCTCTTGCAGAATGTGATGGACAAGATACATACGATAATTATATTGAAGCAGTAAAAGATGCGGCTGGTAACTATACAGGTGAATACAAATTCACATTTGATATCACAAAAGCTACAGTAGAAAATAACACAGACTTAACATTCAGCTTACATGTAGGTGCAGATGCTGACTTAACAAATAAGATTGCAGTAAATATCGCAGCAATGAACGCAGCGGCACTTCACATTGAAGGTCTTAACGTATCAGACAGTACAGGTACAGCAGCTACATACGCTATCGATGCTATCACAGATGCGATTAACAAAGTATCCGCTCAGAGATCTAACCTTGGTGCTATCCAGAACAGATTAGAGCACACAATCGACAACTTAGATAACGTAGTAGAAAATACAACAGCAGCTGAATCACGTATCCGTGATACAGACATGGCTGAAGAAATGGTTGAATACTCAAAGAACAACATTCTTGCACAGGCAGGTCAGTCAATGCTTGCACAGGCAAACCAGTCAACACAGGGTGTTCTCTCATTATTACAGTAATCACAGATTTAAAAAATTCAAACGGAGCAGAGCGATCTGCTCCGTTTTTTAGTAGGAGAAACGTATGGAAATCCAATCCCCAATACTTACAATTTCATTATTGATATCTAATCGCCCAGATACGATTCGCAGGTGTCTGAATTCTTTGCGTCCACTTATGGAGGCAGTTCCATGTGAGTTGATTTTGACGGATACAAGTAAGAATCCAGAGATAAACGCAATCTGTTATGAGTATACGGACCAAGTATATGAGTTTGATTGGTGTCATGATTTTGCAAAGGCAAGAAATTTTGGTTTAGAAAAAGCAAACGGTGAATGGTTTTTCTTTCTAGATGATGATGAGTGGCTGGTAGATGTAGAAGAGCTTATAGAGTTTTTCTGTTCTGGTGAGTATCAGGAATATGGACGTGCCACCTATTTGGTACGCAATTTTTATGATCCAGATTATGTGCAGTATGCAGATTGTTGGGTGTCTCGAATGAATCGCATTGATACAGACTCACATTTTGTTGGAAGAGTTCATGAGTATATGGAACCATGTAGAGGAAAGGAAAAGCATATTCATGCGATAGCATATCATAGTGGATATGTATTCTCTACAGAGGAAGAACGAAGTAAACATGCGAAGAGAAATATCGTGTTACTTCTAGAAGCACTGAATGAGGAACCAGATAATATCCGTTGGCAGACCCAGTTGGCACAGGAATATCGTTCAGCAATGGATTGGGAGCAGTTGGTGTCATACTGTAAAGAGTGTATTACAAAGGACATGTCGAATGAGAGTAAACTTGCGGTACATTTTCCGGAAGATGATTTAGTGCGACTTCAGAAAGGCACATTCTATGCTGGGCTAGCAGAAGGATTATGTCATCTTGAGCAGTATCAGGAAGTGATTGTATGCTGTGAAGAGACATTGGCGGATCAGCAGGTAAATCCGCTTTTAAAAGCACATGCATATATTTGTATGGCAGAGGCTTATTTTGGGTTGAGTGATTGGAAAAAAGCTTGCGAATATGCACTGGCATATTTGAGAGAAGAAGAGATATTAAATGTGAATGATACAGAGGGAAGAAGTCCTTTGTCACATGAACAAAAGATGGTTATCATTGTTCAGCACACCTTTGATCCTTCTAATTTGAAGAAGGCATATAGCATTCTGATTTGTGAGGACCTAAAGAAAGGAAGTACGAAAGCGTTACATGAGTTTTATGATAAGTTAGAGTGGAATGAAACGGTCAATTATGTATTTGAAAGGCTTCCGAATTTTTTGATAGAAAGTATGCCAAATTTGCCGTATGAACCGATTTTCAGCCAGATTGTTACAGATACATTTAAACGAGAAGACTTTAAAATTTTTATGTGCAGAGAGGTGTTAAAATGCAATCAGATGGTGCAGGACCAGACATCTACCCCAAAGGCATTTGAGAAACTGGCGTACATCTTTGCACAGGCAGAATCGGATTTTTGGTTCATCTGGTATATGAAAGTGTGGGATGCCTTTTATAGAGGAGATGTAGCGGCATTAGAAGTATATACACAGGACGCGTGGGAAAGTAATGTACGTAGCTTCATTTATCAGGGGACAAAGCAGCAAATAGATAGTCTTTATGTAAATTTACAAAATTTAAAAGAAAACTGTGGTCTAAAAGCATGGAAATTAGTATGTTTTGAGAATATAGTCATAGAAAAACAAGTGATGGATGGCCCAAAAG
This sequence comes from Agathobacter sp., assembly GCA_017409825.1. Lineage (GTDB taxonomy): Bacteria > Bacillota > Clostridia > Lachnospirales > Lachnospiraceae > Roseburia. The sequence continues at coordinate 95,560 of JAFQRZ010000003.1, forward strand.
ATTTGGGAAATTTACAGAGCTATTTTGATGTTCTGGTGGATTATGCACAGATGTCTTTTATGCTTGATAGCACTGCAAAAGCAGTAGAAAAGATCCGTATGTATATTGAACTGGAAAAGCAAGATAAGTTGGAAGCTATGAAGCAGCTAAAGAAAGCAGTAGATATTTGCCCTGACTTTGCGGAAGGAATTGGAAGGTTTCTCGGTCATTATGGAGATTTGGAGAAACAAAGAGTTGGGAAACAACAGGTAGAAATGAAGAAGCTACGTGGTCAGGTGCTTGAGCAGGTGCGTGAAATGATGGCAAATGGACAGGAACAAGCTACATTACAGATACTCGGGCAGTTGAAGAAAATGTTTCCAAATGATTTGGATGTTGCGACAATAGCGTTGGAAATCCAGTTGAGCGATAGAGGTTATAGTTATGAGTAAACAAAATCGTAAAAAGCATATAAAGATGATAAATCTTATGATACAGGCTGTTGCAGTGATACAGGGGCATCTTAGTAGTGGAAACTTCCAAAAAGCATTACTGCTCCTTGCAGAGTGTCAGGATAGTGCGATAGCTTTGGGGAGTCATGTTGAAAAATTATATGGATTTCAAACCAAGACGGTGGCTGCATTAGAACAGTATTGCAATGCATTGTATCAAGTAAGTGTGGCAATGGAAGAGACACCAAAGCAGCTAGGAATGGCATTACAAGGCCTTGCAGAGGCGATAGACGATGTTTATTCCGTTTATGGGGATGAGTTTCCAGAAAGAAAGGAAATCGTTTTCTTGCCATATAATGCTTCCATGTGGGACTCTTTGGAAAGTGTGTGGAAAGCAGCGGAAGAAGACCCTGAGTGTGATGTATATGTGGTTCCTATTCCATATTATGATTTGGATGAAAATCGAAATTTCATAGAGAAGCATTATGAAGGAGACATGTATCCAGATTATGTTCCGATTTCGCATTATGAAGCATTTGATTTGGAAGAGCATCATCCAGATGTGATATTTATTCACAATCCATATGATGAAGCAAATCGGGTGACAAGTATTGCACCAGAGTTTTATAGTTCGCGTATTAAGGATTTTACGGATAAGTTAGTTTACATACCATATTTTATGTTAAACGAAATCAATCCTGCAAATCAGGCAGTAATTGATAATATGAAACATTTTTGTTATTTGCCTGGAACAATTTATGCGAATCAGGTTATCGTGCAGTCAGAGGCGATGCGACAGATTTATATCAATGAGTATTTGAAAGCAGCACAGCAAAATGGGGAACTGATTACGAGAGAAATACTTGAAAAAAAGATTCTTGGAATTGGCTCACCAAAGCTAGATAAGGTAGCAAGTGTCCGAAAAGAGGATTTGGATATACCGAAGGAGTGGCAAAACATTATTCAAAAGCCAGATGGAAGTTGGAAAAAGGTGGTGTTTTACAATACTAGTATTGCAGCCTTTTTGCAGGATAGTGAGAGAATGATAGGAAAGATGAAAGATGTGCTTCGTATTTTTAAGGCACAAAAGGATGAAATTGCCCTTTTATGGCGTCCACATCCTCTCATGCTACAAACAATAGAGTCTATGCGTCCAACGCTGTTACAGACTTATCTGGAGCTTGTAGATGCCTATCGAGAAGAAGGCTGGGGAATTTATGACGATACTGCAGATATGCAAAGAGCAGTGATATTGAGTGATGCTTATTATGGCGACCCTAGTTCGGTTGTACAGGTCTATAAAGAAACAGGCAAACCAATTATGATACAAAATGTATTAGTACAAGAATAAAGAAAAGCTTATCTTCCAAGAAATAAGTGGAAGATAAGCTTTTTTAATACAACTAGTTTAAAATGTTTATTACGATTGTAATTTGGGCCGTAGCAACTTCACTATTATTCTTATCTAATAGATGGTAGGTTACGGTTGCATGATAAGTACCTGCGGAAAGTTCTTTCTCTAACACTATATTATCGATACGTCCGCCGATTGGAATCACGGAAGAAGTATATATCGTTTCGCCAGAATCTAAAACAACATCAAACGAAATAGGTCGCGCATTTTCTTCTTTATTTGCGACAAAAGCATTTTCTGAAGCAGAAGTTCCATTTGCAAAATTCCATTCGGTTGTCATGGAAGCTTGGAAAGGAATGGTCTGCTCTGAATTATCAGAAATTCCATTGTAATGGATGGCGTCGGTTTTAAATATGGTACGTCCATCCACAGGTTTTTCAATAAAAGCGTCTGTTATGCAATAACCTGCTACAGAAACGGTACAAACAACGAGTAAGCTGATAAGTACATATCCAGTAGAAAATTTCTTTTTCCATACAATACTATCTTCTGGTAAGTGTTCGGCTTCTTTTACCATGCGATTGCAGACGTAACCAAGTGCTATCAGTACCCAAAATACGATGGAGACACCGATTGTAGAGTCGTGGAGTAATCCAGCAAACATATAACAGAAGGAACCAATAAAAATACCTGCACCACATCGTTCTGGAAACGTATTTAATTTTCGGTTTAAATAAAGCTTAACACAATCAACAAAATATAAAATATAAAATGCAAGATATGCTACTAAAGAGATGACACCTGTCTGGATACCGATTTGTAGGTAAGTATTATGTGGCTTTGTAACAAGGGTACGGTCGAATCCATTCTGTGCTGCGGCTATATAATCATACTGCGGGAACATAAATGCGTAGGTATCCGGACCGCTTCCTAGAAAGATAGTTTGTTTTAAGATAGGAACAGAGCGTTGCCATATATAGTCACGACCAGAGAACCCACCCATCAAATGGAATAGTGGGAAGTCAAATATCTCAGCCTTGTATAGTTTCGTATATTTTCCATAGTTGTTTAGATAATAATAAGTTTTATCTGTATTAGAATAACAGATGTTGAACTTATCACCTTCACAATGAACAACATATCCTATTTGTTTATTGTTGGCGGTAAGTGCTTGAAAAGATAACTCTTTATAGAAGGAATCTTCAAGAAGATATCCTTGTGCCTCTTCATTATAAGAAACAGGTATTGTAGTGTTGTTTTCTTTAATAATAAGGGCGTAATCGTCTACATTGATTTCATAAGAAATGGTAAGCTCTTTGTCTTTGTATTTTAGAATATAGTTTTCATCATTTAGTGTAATATCTTCTAGGGCGAAGGTCTTATCTGGTGTGTATCCCATACTAATTCGGCTGATAACAGTAGCTATTAGAGAATTATCGCCTTGATAAAGAGTTAGCGCAAGTACAAAAATGATAATGGCTGCAAAAACAGGTATTATTTTTTTACCAATCTGTCTTCCAAAGTAAAAGATTAGGAATACCAAACATGGAGCTAAGGTAAGAATAGCGGTTTTTGAACCAGAACCAATAAGAGCACAGGTAGTAAGTGCTAATAAAATGGTATATAACAGTAAATGTATTTTTTTCTTTGCAGTAAATCCTAATGTAAGAAAGATTGGGATAATCATACATGTATAGATACCGACATAGTTCGGATTAAATAAGGTCGAGCTGACAAGTCCAGCCATTTTTTGAACCATACTATCTTTGTAAGATTCATACTCAGCAGGAAATAAAAAGAATTTACCAATGTCACTTACAAAAATATCACAGCCAAACATCTGTGTTAGTCCTAATATACAGAGAATTGAAACACTGATGAATAAAGCAAACATAACAATCTTTAAATGCTTTTCTGATTTTATTACACCATATGTATAATAACAGATTCCACAGTATCCCAACAAAACAGCGGTAGATTCCATCATGCCATCAAATCCATTCCACGAGTGGTAAGAGCTTACGGACACAAATGTTGACAAGAGAATCATAAGTGCATAGACTGCTAGTAATAAAAAGACTTTAAGCTTAGGGAGTTCCTTTTTAAGTGCAAGCTGCAAGATACCTAAGATAAGAAGTGCGTCTAAGAAAAACATAGCCCCTTGTTTGCTATTCATAAAGATATCCCCTTCTTGGGTACTGGTAGAAAACCAGGAATACTCGGAAAGTGTTGGATTAAATATTGCAAATCGAACGAAAAGTGGAATTACGGCGATTGCAAAGAGAACGGGAAACATCATAATACCGTCTTCCACTGTCTTTGAATTTCTTAATTTTGAAAACATAATTAATTTCCTCCGTTTTATACTTTCACTATAGTATTTCGGCAGAAATGCCGATATAATATAGAGGATTATAGATAATTTTAAAAAATAATAGGAGGTTCCTAATGGACAATACCATGGTGACAACCCATTTGGATGCCTTAGAGGCAGAAGCAATATATATTATGAGAGAAGTAGCAGCGGAATGTGAAAAACCTGTTATGTTATATTCGATTGGAAAGGATAGTTCTGTGATGCTGCATCTTGCCTTAAAAGCATTCTATCCGGAGAAACCACCATTTCCCTTTATGCATATTGATACAACATGGAAATTCCACGAGATGATAGAATTTCGTGACCGTATCGCAAAAGAAAAAGGAATCGAAATGTTGGTATATACCAATGAAGAAGGTGTGGAGCAGGGAATCAATCCGTTTGATCATGGTTCTGCATATACTGATATTATGAAGACACAAGCACTTAAGCAGGCGCTGGACAAGTATGGTTTTACCGCGGCGTTTGGTGGTGGTCGCCGTGATGAGGAAAAATCCCGTGCGAAGGAAAGAATTTTTTCGTTCCGCAATGGGGAGCATGCTTGGGACCCCAAAAATCAGAGACCAGAGCTTTGGAAGCGATATAATACACAGATTCACAAAGGGGAAAGTATACGAGTGTTTCCGTTATCCAATTGGACGGAAAAAGACATTTGGCAATATATTGAGCGAGAAAAAATAGATATTGTACCATTGTATTTTGCGAAGGAAAGACCAGTGGTATATCGTGATGGAAATATTATTATGGTAGATGATGAACGTATGCGTATTTTACCAGGAGAGGAAATTGTACATAAAAGCGTACGATTTCGCACCCTTGGATGTTATCCGTTAACTGGTGGAGTTGAATCTACAGCAACTACTTTAGAAGAAATTGTAGAGGAGACATTAGGAGCAGTAAATTCAGAACGCACCAGTCGAGTTATCGACCATGAGGCAGTAGGCAGTATGGAAAGAAGAAAACGAGAGGGGTATTTCTAGGATGAACGGATTATTAAAGTTTATTACGTGTGGAAGTGTAGATGACGGAAAATCCACCTTAATCGGTCATATGCTTTATGATGCCAAGCTCTTGTTTACAGATCAGGAAAAAGCCTTGGAGTTGGATAGTAAAGTCGGTAGTCGTGAAGGGATGATAGATTATTCCCTTTTACTGGACGGCTTGATGGCAGAACGTGAGCAAGGAATTACAATTGATGTTGCATATCGTTATTTTACGACAGAACACCGCAGCTTTATCGTAGCAGATACACCAGGTCATGAAGAATATACCCGCAATATGGCGGTAGGTGCTTCGTTTGCAGATTTGGCTGTTATCTTGATTGATGCTTCACAAGGTATTTTGTTACAGACGAAACGTCATGCAAGAATCTGTGCGTTGATGGGAATCCGCTATTTTGTATTTGCTGTAAACAAGATGGATTTGATTCATTATGAGGAGTTGCAGTTTCGAAAAATCGAAAAAGAGATTAAAAAGTTAGCCATTGATTTGGATTTGCAGAATGTAGAAGTAATACCAGTTTCCGCTACTGAAGGGGATAATGTCACTCTCAAATCACCAAATATGCCTTGGTATACAAAGGCTTCATTATTAGAATATCTTGAAAATATTAATGTGGAAGAGAACGAACCAGAAAGAGGTTTCGTAATGCCTGTACAAAGAGTATGTCGCCCAAACCATATGTTTCGTGGTTTTCAAGGAGAAATTGCATCTGGAGCTGTTTCTGTAGGTGACGTGATTACCGTTTTACCGAGTCGTGAGACGGCAGAAGTGCAGAAAATTCTTTATACAGACAAGTCTGTGCAAGATGCACATAAAGGGCAACCAGTTACGATTCAGTTGAATCGTGAAATCGATGTCTCTAGAGGCTCAGTATTGGTAAAGAATAGCACACTTATTGTCAGCAATATGTTCACTGTATCGCTTCTATGGATGGATGATAGCGAATTGATTCAAGGGAAAAACTTTTTGTTGAAAGTAGGAACTAAGACGATTCCTGCGACTGTAATGTCCATCAAATACAAAGTAGATGTACATTCTGGCGAGCACCTTGCGGTAAAGAAACTGGCAAAAAATGAGATTGCAGTTTGTGATATCGCTTTGGCAGACCAGGTTGTATATGATACTTTCCAAAAAAATAAAGAGATGGGCAATTTTGTTCTCATTGACCGTGTAACAAATATGACATCTGCATGTGGCGTGATTGAGCATTCGTTGAGACGTTCCGAGAATCTTACTTGGCAGAAATTAGACATTACACGTGAAGTACGTGCTCAGAAGCTAGGACAGAAACCGGTTACCATTTGGTTTACAGGACTTTCTGGTTCTGGCAAGTCAACCCTTGCAAATGAATTAGAAAAAGTACTTACACTTCAGGGTAAGCACACTATGCTTTTAGATGGAGATAACATTCGTATGGGACTTAATCAGGATTTAGGTTTTGATGAAAAAGGTCGTATTGAAAATATCCGTCGTATTGCAGAGGTAGCGAAGCTTATGAATGATGCGGGACTTATAGTGTTGACTGCATTTATTTCCCCTTATGAGAGTGATAGAGAAAAGGCAAGAGAAATCATTGGAACAGAAAACTTCATGGAGGTATATGTATGTACTCCGCTTGAAGTGTGCGAGAAGCGAGATGTTAAAGGGTTGTATAAGAAAGCGAGGGATGGTAAAATACCAAACTTTACAGGAGTTAGTAGTCCATACGAAGTGCCTCGGAATCCGAGTCTTGTAGTAGATACAAGTGAGGTATCTATAGAGCAGGCGGTAGAGGCTGTTATGCATAAACTTGACGAATTTATGGTATAAATAGCAGATGTGCAAGAATTGTGAAGATGGGAATTGCTTTTCGTGGAAAAGAAGCTGTGGTGAGGAAAAACGGAAATGTATTATGCAAAAGACTTTATAGATAAACTGCAAAAAGAAGAAACTCTTGTGATATATGGGGCCAGAATTGTTGCAAAAGAAGTGGCGACTTGCTTAATGGGAGCACCATATCATATGGATATCTCTGCGTTCATGGTTAGTACTTTAGAAGGAAATCCAAAGGAGCTTTGTGGACTTCCTGTAGTAGATATATCCTCATGTGAGCAGAAATATAAGGATTCCTGTATCATAGTAGCAGTATTGGAACGGTATCAAGACGAGATAAAGGCGACTCTAGAAGAAAAAAGATTTCATAATGTAGTATATCTTACCTTTGAAAGCGACTTGTGGAGTGAAGTGCGTGGAAATTATTTCAAGCATATGATAGAGCAATGCGGAAAATCGTTTTTGACGTTGGAAGAGGAGTTGGAAAAAATACAGGTAGATACTTCGATAGATTCGAAAGAAGAAGTGCATGTCTACTGTGCGAAATGTATCGTAGACCGAGTGCTTAAAACAGATGTATTTCAATATGATTGGGAGCTTCCAATTCAAGTAGGAGCAGCACTGACAGAGAAAAGAATTGCAGATATTATAGATAATCATGGAGAAAATATATCTGAAAAAAATAAAACCCACTGTGAGTTAACGGCTCTTTACTGGATATGGAAAAATGACAAAGCAAAATACGCTGGACTTTGTCATTACAGAAGACATTTTGCAATGGATAGAGAGATGCTAGATAAACTAGCAATATCCGACATTGATGTAGTTGTGACCATACCAATTTTGAATTTTCCGAATGTGCAGGCGATGTATGAGAATGACCATTGTCAGGAAGATTGGGAAATTATGATGCAGGCAATTCAAAATCTATATCCGGACTATGAAAAGACTGCAAAGCAAGTAGCAAATGATGTCTTTTATTATGCTTATAATATGTTCATTGCTCGCAAAGAAGTATTAGATGATTATTGCGAGTGGCTGTTTTCGATTTTGGATTATTGTGAAATTCATTGCCAGCGGAAAGAAAATAGTTATCAAAATCGATTTATAGGATTTCTTTCAGAGCGATTGCTTACGATTTACTTATTGCACAATGTAGAAAAGTTAAAAATTGTACATGGAAAGAAGAAGTTTGTTTTGGAATAGAGATGCATTCTAAAGGAGAAGGGAAATTGAGAGAGGCACTTTTATACGCAAGCACATTTATCATAGAAGAAGACCTTATGTGGTTCGTACCAGTACGATATAACTATCTGTGCTGCTATAATCTGCAGACAGAGGAGGTTGTGAAGAAATACCGTTTGCCAGAGGGGAACCTATATCCTCGTATGTATGATAATATCTTGAGTTATGAGGGGAAGTTGTATTTAATTCCATTTAATGGTAGTAACGTGCTTGTATTTGATAAGGGAAAAGAGGTATTTGAGAGAATATCGATGGCACCATATGATACCATAAAGTACAGATTTTGTGCTGCTACGATTTATCAAGATACCTTATATATGTTTTCGGAGCAGGTCGCAGCTGAAATAGAGAATCCATATATCGTTGTGCGAGTGAATTTATCTTCAAAAGAAATTACACAGATAGTAGAGTTAGATGTGGAAGTCGTCTCAGCAAGAAAGCCATACTATGAAGTATTTGCGAGACAGTCTTTTGTTATAGAAAGACAGCTGTATATTTTATTGCAGAGAACGAATCAAGTGCTAGGATATGATCTCGAAAGAAATATTACTCAGGTTTATGTGGTGGGTAGTAGTGAAAATAGGTATACTGCAATGTGCGTGGATAAAGATAAGTTTTATTTTATTGACCAAGAAGGTGATGTAACAGTATGGGACAAGGCGAAGAATATCAATTCGAAATATAAAAATACGATATCAGGATATCAGGTAGAAAAGAAAGATATATTTGCCGCATTTTCTTCAAGTTTTAAATATGAAGACATGATATATTTTGTTCCAAGATATGCGAATAAGGTATTAGCATTTAATAGTGAGAATATTATAGAAGCTCCTTTTAGTGAGGTGCTCCAATCGTGTAAAAAAAGGTTCGAGACTAACTGGGTGGGTAAATTTTTATCGTGTGTACAAAGAAATCATATCCTATATTTATCAGATGGATATAGTTATAAGTTTCATATGGTAAATTTAGTCACTAATAGGTACATTGGTAGAGAGATAGCTACTATATTCAAAAAAGATGAATTAGACGAAATGTATCTTGAAGCTTTAATTGAAAAAAGAGAATGGTATTATGAAGATTCTTCAGAGTATTTTAATCTAGAATTCTTTTTAAAAAATTTGAGGGCAGAAAAAGATGTGAAAGAATTAGACAAAAATGCCCCAATTGGAAAAGAGATTTTGCAGAGAATAATTTAGAGGATATTTAACGTTGGAGGGAGAAATTGTTTACTGCATTAAAAAGAAATGAAAGAAGAGGAAGATTACGGTGGAATATCAAAGAAAGTTGGCGGTTGATGAACTAATCCATTTGGGTGCCATGAGAAAATGTGCGATATTTGGTGCAGGTCAAGTTGGAGAACACTTATTTCTGGCTTTGAGGCATAAAAAAATTATAGTGGATGCATGGGTGGATTCAAATCATAAAGAAAAGGGAGTTGTATATGGATATAAAATAGGTAACCCTAGTATTTTGAATAATAATTACGATTGTATATTTATAGCGGTAGAATCAGAAATCTTGAAGAATGAGATTAAGGACACACTTGAGAAAATGAATATTGATTCTGAGCGGATTATATGGTCGGAGGATTTGAGACGCAGAAGTAATGCGAATATTATTCTAAAGGGATTTGTAGCGTCACCCTTTGTAAGAAAGATAGTTTGGGATGCAATCGTACATCGCCGTTTAGGAACGGATGTTGGTTACAAAGGGTTTGTTAGACAACTAGAAAAAATTATATTGTGGGATGAAAAATTAGATACAATTTCTTGGTTTACAGATGATCAAAAAAGAATTGCTTATTTTAGAAATGCGAAGGTAGCATGTAGCTCCCTAATTGCAGCAACAAAAAAATGGAGCGGTAACGCGGAGGCAGATATTCATAAAGATATGGAGAGGGAAGAGATTCGAGGGGAGCTTCCAGAGTCGGAAACATATTATAAATTTACATTTGTGAGAAATCCATTTTCTAGGTTATATTCATGTTATATGAATAAGGTATATAATAAAGAAAAAACAATGTTCTCACATTACTGCCTAGGTTATTTAGGGAAAGATGAAGGATTCAAAATGTTTGTTAAAAAAGTATGTTCTATACCAGATGAATGGGCAGATAGACATTTTTCTTCACAGTATTTTCAAGTATATTTAGATGGAAGGTGTAGATGCGATTATGTTGGAAAGATAGAAAATCTTTCGACAGAATGGAGAGCGATTAAAGAGGAATATAATTTGATGGATTTGCCTAAAATGAACACATCCAATACTAGTAAATGGAAAGATAGTTATGATTTAGAAATGGTAGAACTTGTATATAAACGTTATCAAAAAGATTTTGAGTGTTTTGATTATATGAAAGAATATGAAGAGCTTAGGAAATATATAAAGGAAAAAATTAGAAAGGAGAGCATTGAAGATTTATGAATAGGCTAAACGAAATAAGAGATTTTGAATTAATTCAGAATGTAGATATATTATTTGAGAAACCTGCTATTATTATAGGTGCAGGACATCTAGGAACCAAAATATGTGCATTACTACAAGGAGCTTTAATAAAGATAGAGTATATTTATGACAAGAAATTAATGGAAGATAGCTATATGGGGATTCCAACTATTTCGTTTGAGGGGATCAAGAAAGTAACAGATTGTAAAGACTATATATTGATTATAGGTACAGAGACCCATCGTGAAGAAATGCTAACAAGGTTAGAAGAACATAATATACGAGGTTATATTTGTACATGGCATGGTGTACAGACTGCAATTGAGCTAAATATAGAGAATGAAAAATTTTTAGAAGAATTTAGGATTGAGTTCATTCAGCGGAAAAAAGTTGCTACAAAATTTTTTTCCTTATCAGATTACTTTGCAAATGTTAGAAAAATATATGAATATCCACAAGCTGTATGGGTATGGCAACCTAAAAAAGTAGGATCCAAAACAGTGGTAAAAACGCTTGAAAACAGTGGGATTAATACAGTTCATTTGCATTCAGTAATGAAAAAAACGGAATTGCAAGAAAAAGTTTCTAATGTGGCTGATGAACATATAAATTATTTAAAAACATATTATAGTAAAGGCGACCATACTTTAAAAATAATCACACTTGTTAGAGAACCAATTGCAAGAGCATTATCGGGGTATATGAATGCTTTTAGTCAGTTAGCATTACTTCGAGATGTAGATAAGGATCTTGTGAAGGGGGCGGAAGCTCATATCATTGAAAGTTTAGAAAACGATTATGAGTTCCAGTGGTTCAATGAAGAAATAAGAGAACTCACGAATATTGATATTTATAGATATCCATTTGACAAAGAACTTGGTTATGCATGGATAAAAGAAAATAAAATTGAAATTTTAATACTAAAAACGGAGACTTTAAATCAAAATGCACGGATAATAGGTGAATTTGTTGGTTGTCCTAATATAGAAATTAGTAACGAAAATGTGGGTGCTGAAAAGCACTATGTGTATCTTTATGATGAAATCAAAAAGAGAATAAAATTACCACGAAAGGTTCTTAAAGAACAGTATGAAAGTTCGGAATTTACACATTTTTATTCGGAGAAAGAAATACAAGCTTTTTGGCAAAAATGGGAAGGCAGACTGACGGATTAGAGTGGAGGAAAAATGAATAAAATACCACAAATATCAATAATCGTTCCAATATATAATGTAGAGCTATATTTAGAAGAGTGTTTAAAGAGTGTATTGCGTCAATCATTTCAAAATTATGAGGTGATATGCATTGATGATGGTTCTACAGATGGATCTTATGAAGTGTTAAAAAAATATGCACATATAGATACAAGGATACGAGTTTTTCGGCAGGAAAATAGGGGGTTGAGTGCTACAAGAAATAGAGGAATTAGGTTGGCGTGTGGAGAATATATTTGTTTTTTAGATGGTGATGATATGTTAACTGCAGACGCATTGGAAACGATGTGGAATGCCGTTCAGCAAGGATGGCCAGAGGTACTTACTTATGAAACTTCTACACTTTTATACGAGAACGAAAACTTAAAAAAATATTCAAATAAGGATGTTTATTATCGCATATCCAATGATTATACAGGAATAAAACAAGGAAGAATATTTTTGGTCGAGATGATGGAAAATGATGATTTTGTGGAATCTGCTTGCCTTTTATTGATAAAAAGGGAGTGGTTAATGGATTCAAAACTCTTTTTTGTAGATGGAATGTTATTTGAAGATGCAGGTTTTTCTATCGAAGTATATTTTCAATGCCAAAGGATGAAGCATATTAAGTCGCACCTCTATATTTATCGCGTGCGAGATAGTTCAATTATGACACAAGAATTTACAAGTTTACATCAGGAATCTAGGATATGGCAATTTAGTGAATGTTTAAGAATGATATATACTTATGCTCAAAGTGAAAGAGAACGTAAAGCGATAGCGAAGTATGCACAAAAGTGTATTGACAGTATATTTTTCATCGACAATCATTTATGCAAAGATGAAAAGAAAAAAATCCGAGAATTAAAAACACCATGTGATTTGCTCTTTAAAAGTATGAGGTTAGCAGGTGTTGAAACAGAATTTAATCAAGAGCTTGTTTTAAAAGGTATGCAGCAAGAAGTAAAAGATGTAGAACAAATCATCATTTATGGTGCAGGTGTAATAGGTAATAAATTAAAAGTCTTTTTGGAGTACAGCCATTTGGAAAATCGGATATTAGGATTTGCGGTAACTCATAAAATAGAGAGACAGTATATAGATAATTATGTAGTTCAATCTATTGCGGAGTACGAAGTAAAAGATGAAACTTTGGTAGTTATTGCGACAAAACCGGAGTATCATAGGGAAATGGCAGATGAAGCAATAAAAAATGGATTTAAAAAGATAATCGTAATAGGTTATGAGATTGAAGCGGCAATGGATAAAAAAATACTAGAGTGGGGCGAGGTGTATGAAGGCTAAGAAAAAAGTAATTTTATATGGTGCGGGGGATTATGCAAAAAGTTTTTTGGATAAATATATAAATTATTTAATAGAATATTTTGAAATAATCGCTATAGTAGATAGAAATTATGAACATTGTGAATCACTAGGTGGATATATTGTAGAGCACCCTGATGTGATTAGGTCGAAAATGTTTGACAATGTTTGTATTTTAAGTATGTATTGCATAGACGAAATAAGAGAAAAATTAATCACAGAATATGATGTAGAAGAGGACAGAGTTGAGTTAACCGATTTTCTGTTGGCTCCAGTTGTTGAGAAAAGATTCGGCATTAGGAAGAAGGGGGTAAACTGGAACGATAAACAAATTCTATGGGATTATATGATTCCAAATAATAAGTATCCGAAGGGTAACGTTTTACTATGGGAATCTTATAATATGTTAAAGGAAAAATACGGAGATTATTTAAAAGAGAAGGCTGATGAGGTATTTGAAGACGAGAGTAAAGGGATTCACAATAAGACAATATGGATTTGCTGGTTGCAAGGAATGGAGAAAGCACCAGATATTGTTAGGGCATGTTATAATTCTGTTAAGAAGCAGATGTATGATTATGACATTAAATTAGTTACGGAAAAGAATCTTTGTGATTATATTAGTGTTCCAGATGTAATAGAAGAAAAATATAAAAAGGGCTTGATAGGAAAAGCTCATTATTCGGATTATATTAGATGTGAATTGTTGATAAAATATGGTGGAATATGGATAGATGCTACCGTTCTTTTAACTCAAAGAATTCCAGATGTGATTTTGAATAGTAAAATATTTATGTTCGATTTAAGTAATGTTAGGGAGTTAAGTCGGAATCAGTCATCTAACTGGTTTATTGTATCAGTTCCTCAAAATAAGATATTAGTTTTGGTTAGAGATTTGCTAATAAAGTATTGGGAAGAAAATGACGAAGCAATAAATTATTTTATTATGCATATTTTTATGAGAATGGTGTTTGAACATAGTAGAGATAGATGGAATAGTATGAAGCATATGGCAGTAAATGCATATTATATGTGTAATTTACTTAATGCATCATTTGATGCAAAGGAATATGAGTATATTAAGAATATTTCATTTATTCATAAATTGACATATAAAAAGAAAATAGATTATGAAAAAGAAAATTTTTATAATCATATATTAGGGGAGTGGTTATAGAACAAAAATAGTCGCTTGGACCATTAAGGTCCAAGCGACTGTTTTTTAATAGCGTTAATTAATTAAGATCAAAAGTAATTTTTAATACGAAAGTTGTTCTAGCAGTATCATTAAAGATTACTTGAACATATCTTACAGCGCCATCTTCTGCACCACCAAAGAGAGTACTCATTGGAAGAGTAAGTTTGCCATTAGCAGTATCTACAGTACATTTTGTTAAGTGATTAGTAGTTGCAAAGCTTGTTTGTGATGAACCAGTTTTAATTGATGTAATACCAGTTGCAGCTGTAGAATCTAAACCTAACTCAAAGTCTACTACAAGGTCTGTTTTGTCAGAGGTGTATTCGAGTGTTGAGATGAGTGGAGTTGCAGAAGGTTCAGCTTCTTCAACTTCAGCACCTTCCATTTCTACTGTCCAAACAACACTAATAGTTGGGTTGCCAGTGTTGTCGTAATCAGACCAATCTGCATTTGAGTTACATGCACCAGTAACACAGAATGAGTATGTTGCAGGCGTTGCTTCAACATCTTCATCAATTACATAATCATATGTTTCTGTAGTTGCGTTATAAACTACCTTATAAGCACTGAATGAAGCTAATTCAGCTTCTACGTTTCCAGTATACTTATTATCACTCTTTGTAGCGATTGCTGATTCAGTAGCGATTTCGTCATCTTCAACAGTTGCTACAGCAAGGTAGATTTCAAGAGCATCATCTGTTGCAGCCCAGTTAGCATCTTCAGAAAGAGCGATAGATGCGTTTGTAGCAGGAACAGTTACGGTTGCGTTTAATGTGATATTTACATCTACAGAACTCTTGTTAGTAACTGTTAAAGCCTGGCTCTTTACGTCGTATGTGTCTTCTGTTACTTTGAAGTACATGCTTCCATATGTAGCGAACTCAACAGAACCATCTGTAGAGTATGCGTTACCAGATGTAATTTCGATTAATCCTTCTGGGTCTAAGATAAAGTCAAAGACTTTGTCTGTAGCAGAAACAGTTGGAGCTACTACGTTGAATACTTCTGTGTTAACAGAACCTTCGAAATCTGCTTCACCGCCAAGTGTTCCTTCTTTTGATGTTTCAGCACCGAAAAATACAGTAGTAGATCCCAGTACTAATGTTGCTGCCATTACGCAAGCAATAAGTTTTTTGAATTGTTTCATAATACTTTTCCTCCTTGAAAATATATTAATTATATACGCATTGAGCTAGTTTTGTACGATAATTGTGAGAGTAAAGCTTACTGTGCTTAGTGTATTTTGATCTTCATCCACCAAATGATATTCAATTATGCAATCATAGGTGCCTGCTTCCAAGTCTTTATCCAGAGTAATGGCCTCTAGATGACTGCCGATTGGTAATACAGGGGATGCATAGATGCGTTCTTTGGTGTCAGAAAGTAAAATGTCAAAATACACATCGTGGGTGTTAGCCACTACGTTTTCCACGTAAGCATTTTTAGAAGCGGATTTACCGTCTGCAAATACCCAGTTGGAAGACATTTTAGTCTCGTAAGAACCTACTGGAACAAAATCATCTTCTGCCATATCTTTGAGAACCTCTTCCAGGTTATCTTTGGTGATGACAACGTTTCTTTTGTCTTCAGGTTCATTCTCTTGACCTAAAAATACTACTGCACCTACCAATACTACTGCACAGCAGATACCGACTAATGGTATGATTCCTCCTCCTTTCTTTTTTGTAGCGTTGCCGCTTCGAATTGATTTACCACTCACTTATCAATACCTCCGATCTCAATGTAAATAGTGAAAGGCACTCATAGTGTCTCCCTATCACTATTGTTATCGGTTTCATTTTAACATAAGTTTAGTCCTTCTTCCATATTTTATAATTTTTTTTTTCAGAAGAATTGTCTTTGTAGAACCATAAGTCAATTTAAGGTTAGTCATTCATACTTGACTAAATCATGGGCGAGTATTATAGTGTAAATGCAGAAATGGAGGTAGTACAATGTTCATAGGTAGAACAAAGGAACTAAATGCATTAGAAAAACTATACAAATCAGATAAGTTTGAATTTGCGGTAATATACGGCCGCCGCCGTGTTGGAAAAACTACACTTATTAATCAATTTCTTAGTGACAAGAAGTCAATTTACTATATGGGTATAGAGAGTAATGAGAAACAGAATCTGGAAAACCTTAGTAAAAGTATTATTGAATTCAGTAGTGGTATTCTTGTCGAAAATTCTTTTGCATCGTTTCAAGCTGCTTTCGAATATGTTTTTCAGATGGCTGAGAAGGAACGTATTGTTCTTACGATTGATGAATATCCATATGTAGCACACGCATCAAAGAGTTTGGCATCTACATTACAGTTTTTGATAGATAAGTATAAAGATAAATCCAAGTTGATGCTTATACTATGTGGATCTTCCATGTCTTACATGGAAGAGCATGTACTTGCATATAAAGCTCCGCTTTATGGAAGAAGAACAGCACAGATGAAAATTTTACCTTTTGATTTTGAAGAGAGCTGTTGCTACTCTCATAATCTGTCGGATGAAGATAAAGCACTAATATATGGTATTGTAGGTGGAACTCCACAATACCTGCTTCAAATGAGTGATAAACTAAGTGTGGAAGAGAACATTAAAAACACGTATTTAAATCCGATGTCATTCTTATATGAGGAGCCAAGTAATCTTTTGAAACAGGAGGTCCGGGAGCCTGCAATCTATACTGCAATTATTACAGCAATTGCCACGGGCTATACACGTATGTCGGAGATTTCTTCCAAAGTAGGGGAGGATACTAATGTATGTTCTAATTATATCAAGAATTTGATGAATCTTGGTATTGTTAAGAAAGAAACGCCATATGGAGAAAAGGTATCTAAGAGGTCGATTTATTCTATTGAAGATAATATGTTTTATTTTTGGTATCGATTCGTATTAGAAAATAATTCTATTATCGCACAAGGTGCAACGGATTTAGTGTATAAACGAATTGAGCCTCAATTATCAGATTATATGGGAAGAGTATTTGAGGAAATTTGTATGCAGTATCTGTGGAAACAGCTTCTTACAGGTAAGGCTCCAATTAAATTTGTTTCTTTAGGCAGATGGTGGGGGACAGACCCAAGACAGAAAAGTCAAGCAGAAATAGATATTATGGGGGAACAGGATAGTGACTCTGCATTGTTTGCAGAATGCAAGTGGCGAATTGAAAAAATCGATTTAGATATTCTTGAAACATTGATTAATCGTAGCAAATTGTTTCACTACACAAAAGTACATTATTATTTATTTTCAAAATCTGGATTTACAAAGGCTTGCATCAAGCGTGCAGAAGAGATGGAGAACGTAACCTTGGTTTGCTATACGGATATTATTAGAGAGGTACAAAAATGCTAGAATACAAAGAAATCCAGAACCGCTTCACCGTGGTGTTTGGACCAGAACAAGAAGATAATACCTATTATATGGAGCAAATGTTTCAAAAATGTAGACAAGAAGTAGACAGGCTGGTACGCTATGTACCACATGGAGTTCTTTTGTTGGAACAATTAACGGGTAGAGAATACCTTGAGGAAGTGGCATATCAATATAAGATAGAAGATACAGAGATTATTCAGGAATTAGCAGAACATTTTGAATTGCCATTGGATTTGCAACTTTTGGATATGACGTATGAACAAAATAAGTTTGTAGCAATCCTTGGAGGGATAATCTCAGAACCTAAGGTGTTGCTATTGGACAGACCATTTGAATATTTTACACAAGAAGAGTCGTTGAAATTGTTGGAAATATTGAAATGGATTTATGGCAAGGGTGTTGCGATTGTGATTGCGACCGAGCACTATGAAGATGTGCATGATAATGCGACTTTTTATGTGTATTTGCGTGATGGAGAGATGATAGAGCAGGCAGAAGAGGATAAAGGTGCAAATTTTGTAAAGAAGTTAGTAATTAAAAAAGGCGATTTTGCAGAAGTGTCAAGGTATTTAGGGAAGCCTGTAGCACAAGGTGTTGAAGGTGTTACATATTATACAGATTTGGATTGGGTAAAGGTTGCGCTTATTTTGCGAGAGGGCAAGGTTGCAGATCGGGATGTTAATATTTTAATGGCGACGAAAGAAGAGCTATTGAATATGAAATATCCAGCCGAAATAAAAGAGGAAGAAGTAGATGATACGAAATAATATAAGAGCAGAAGGAAGAGTAATTGTAAAAACGTGGATTTCACTTTCTATTATGTTAGCGGTAAGTTGTGCGTGTGCAATATTGTTGAGTGGACGATTGGGTGTAATGGTTGAGAAATTATCGCAGAGCCCAGTAGAAGTATTGGCATTACTTGGAATTTATAATATAGAACAAAAGCATATTAGTTTAATGATTTTTTATATGGTAGCAATCCTTCTAAATATTGTTGCGATATCAAAAGCTGCTGGAGCAGCAGTTGAGGCGGTAAAGGAAGATGAGGAAAATGGTTCTATTCGTTTTTTCATGCATCAGACATATAGTTGTGACCAGATTTGGATTGGAAAAATGGGGGTTGCGATTGGTTCTGCGTTGATGCAATGGGTACTTTATGTAATTTCTATGATTTTAATGGTTGGTTTGATTTGCTATCGTTATGATTTATTATTTGCGGTCGAGGTACAAAATGTCGTTATGATTGGGATTCGAGGTGGACTGTTTGTTGTATTAGCAGTTGGAATTTGCCTGTTGTATTCTTTGAAAGAAGATTTGGAAATGACATATGAATACTTCGTTTCAAGTGTATTCTGGGGCTGTTTTTTAGTTGGGAATTTGTACAAGGTTTTTGCAATGCTTTCCTGCTATACTGCAAGTGCAAGAATGGAAATGCAGCTACGAAAGTTGGAAGGAATTTTTGAGAATTTGAGAATTTTGTTTCCATTCACAGTGTTAAATGTTTTTCATGAAGGGAAGATGCCATTGCCTAATTTTACATATATTATATATGCGTTAATTACGGTTGTAATATTGTTGGTATACGGCTATGCATATCGAAGGGATAGAAAATGAAGGGTGTAAGTTTGTTTTGGAATATGTTGAAAATAGGCTGCATTGGTTTCGGTGGAGGAAGTGCATTGATTCCCGTTATGCATAAAGTTTTTGTGGTAGAACAAGAGGCGGTTGGAGAAACAGAGTTTGAAGAAGCTGTTGTTGTTGCTAGTATTACACCTGGAGCTTTGACAATTAAGCTTGCAGGAGAAATCGGTCGACAGATTGCAGGTTGGAAAGGGATGCTGCTTAGTGCATCTGCGATGGCATTGCCAGGCGTTTTTTTGATGATTGTTTTATTGTCACTTACGACGAATTTAAGTCCAGCATTAGTGGGACAGATGGAGTTTCTGTCTATTGGAGTGATGGCTTATATTATTTGCATGTTGACAGATTATGTGTTGAAAACCGTTGTGATGAGACCAAAGGGAATGCAAGGACATCTGTCTATTGGTATAATTATTTTGGTGTTTCTGCTTTCTTGTGGCAATAATATATGTCGATTGATGAGTGTGCAGGTAGTGGATGTGTTCCATTTAAGTAATTTAGAAATATTCCTTTTGACGTTTGTATTAATTTTCATAAAATGTTGTTTTTCGAAATCGAGGATGAGTCTTTCACATAATGCAGAGTTAAAATGGTCTGATACGATGAAGGAAGTGCTTGTTGCGTTGCTTGTTGTTTTATTGGCGTTGCTTCCATCATTGTTTGTGACAAAGGAGGCTTTGCTGTATGCAGGAAATGGGATACTGTCTTCACTGATTTCTTTTGGTGGAGGTGATGCATATCTTACAGTTGCAGATGGTTTGTTTGTCGGTACAGGATTGGTTGCAGAGGATATGTTTTACGGAGCAATTATTCCATTGGCAAATTTGCTTCCGGGCTCTATTTTATGTAAAGTTTTAAGTGGAATCGGATATGTCATGGGGGGATATGCGGTTGCACTTTTAGGATTTGCGTGCAGCTTTACTACATCTTGTGGAATTGTTTCTGTAGTAGGAAGTTTGTATCGGGGTATGGGTGAGCTACCTGTTTTTCAGATTGTAAAGCAATGGATTCGTCCAGTTGTGTCAGGCCTTATGCTGAATGTCATATTGTCATTGGTTTGTCAGACGCATGAAATAGGAGAGCCCGTCTCTTTTCATGGGATGTATGTAGGGATTATGGGGTTGATTTATCTAGTAAATTTATTTTTACATTATAAAAAGGTAAGTAACATAAAAATGGTAATCATATCAGTTGCAATGGCACTCATACTCTGTAATATGGTAGGATAGATATATGTGGACAAAGGAACTAGAAATCGCAAAACTTGCAGCGATTTATGCGGGTGAAGCGATTATGAAAATATATAATACGGCAGATTTTCAGGTGGAGTATAAGAAAGATGACTCTCCGCTAACGGCAGCAGATAAAGCATCAAATGCAATTATTGTGAAATTGCTATCAGAAGCATTTCCAGAGTATGCGATTTTATCTGAGGAAGAAAAAGATAATTTATCACGTTTGAAAAAAGATTTTTGTTTTGTGGTAGATCCGTTGGATGGAACTAAAGAGTTTATCAAACGAAACGGACAGTTTACAGTGAATATAGCACTTTCTCATAAACATGAAGCTGTCGTGGGGGTTATTTATGTACCGGTAACAAGAGAGTTGTATTGGGCGAGCCAAGGAGATGGTGCATACCGTGTAAGGGTGGATGTGGAACGAGATTTATGGTCAAGCACCATCATGGAGGGCAGCGGTGCTGAGAAGCTTCAAGTATCAAACAATATAGATACTTCAGCGCTTCGTGTGGTTATGAGTAGTTCACACGGATGTGCCCAGATGGATGATTTACTGGAGAAATATCATTTCACAAATTATGTAAAAAGAGGAAGTTCTCTAAAAGGATGTATGGTTGCGAGTGGTGAGGCAGATATTTATTATCGCTTTAATCCTACAATGGAGTGGGATACGGCTGCAATGCAGTGCATTGTAGAAGAGGCGGGAGGAATTTTCCGGCAGATGGACGGTTCTCTAATGCGATATAATCGAGAAAACAGTTTGAATGAGAAGGGATTTTATATAATAAATCAAATAGAGAATTTGTTAATTTGAGGTTAAATAATGAAAAAAGAGGGCATCTATATATTTGGAGCTCATTCCCGTGGAAAAACAGTGGCACACTATTTGACATATCTGTATCCAGAGATTTTTGTTGAAGCATATTTGGTGGATAATGATGAAATTAACGAGAAAAGTGTGGATGGAATACCTGTAATTCGTGTGAATGAGGATACAAAATTATATAAAAAATATCCGGTCTATATTGGGACGAGAGGTGTTTTTCATTCAGCCATAATAAAACATTTAGAGCAGATTGGGATGGAGGATATTCGACCGGTTACAGTGGAACTTGATTTGTGGCTTCGAAATGAATATTTAAAACTGCACTACGAAAGGTTAGGGCGCGCTTTTATAAAAATCAATGATTTGCAAGTCCTAGTTGGTGAGGAGGGTTTGCAAGCAAAGAGCGATACAGTTGGTATATATGTGGCAAAATCAATACAGGATAAAATACTTGCAGAATCATATATACTACAGTCTTATGAAAAAGAAATTCAAGTAGGTGCCGCCCTTACAAAGTCTAGGCTTTCCAATGATATGGTTACTGATGATACGGGGGAAAATATTTCGACTAGAAATAAGCAATTCTGCGAATTGACGGCGTTGTATTGGATTTGGAAAAATGCCAAAGAGGATATTGTAGGATTAGTGCATTATCGCAGACATTTTATGATGCCTGGAAATTGGTTGTTAAGAATGAAAGACAATGATGTAGACGCTATCTTACCCGTTCCGCTTTATGTAGTGCCCAATTTAGAGGAGAATTATAGAAGTCGACATGATGAGAGTGATTTAGATTATATGTTCGCATATATGAAAAAATATTATTCTGAGGATTATGAAGAGTTAAAGGAATTTTGGCAGACTGGTTTATATTCGCCATGTAACATGCTGGTTGCTCGAAAAGATGTTTTGGGTGATTTGTGCGAATGGTTATTTCCAATTTTGTTTGAAGTGGCACAGCATGGTGGACAGAAAGAAGATTTATACTTGAATCGCTATCCAGGATTTCTTTCCGAAAGATTGATTTCGTATTTCTTTGAGAAAAATAGAAATAAGTATAAAGTCGTTTTTGCAGATAAGAATTTTTTGCAATAGAGTACAATAAAAGGAGACGGGTATGAATTTTCAACTTACTGCTTCCATGATGTGTGCAGATTTTGGACATTTGGAGCAAGAGATAAAAGCATTAGAACAGGCTGGAATTGACAGCTTTCATATTGATATCATGGATGGTCGTTATGTGCCAAATTTTGCGATGTCTTTAAATGATTTGCAGTATATTCGTTCGGTGGCGACAAAACCGATGGATGTGCATTTGATGATTGAGCATCCTCGCACACATATCGATTTGTTCCTGAAGAATTTACATAAAGGAGATACAGTTTATATTCATCCGGAAGCAGAGTATCATCCTTCTACGACCTTGCAGAAAATCATTGACGCCGGGATGATTCCTGGGATTGCAATTAATCCAGGAACCAGTGTGGAGACGGTGTACGAGATGCTTCGTATTGTGGACAAGGTATTGGTTATGTCGGTGAATCCTGGAAATGCCGGACAAATGTATCTGCCTTATGTTGGAGACAAAGTAAAGAGGTTGATTTCTCTTCGAGAAGAAATGGGATTTGAACTGATTTGGGATGGAGCCTGTACCGCAGACAAGGTGTTGGAGTTCGCTCCTATGGGCGTGGATGGTTTCGTGTTGGGCACCAATCTTTTGTTCGGCAAGAAGCGGTCTTATGGGGAAATTTTGAAGGATATAAGAGAACTTAATTTATAACAAAATTTTTAAGTTTTTTTGTAGGATTCGTTCAATTTTAGATGTGTTATTTTTGACAACAGTTACAAAGATTTTTTCATTTTTTGTTATACTCTTGTAAAAATAAATTGTGTAGTGTTATCATTCCAAAAACAATGCATTTAGGGGGATACTAGATATGGTTTTTACAAATGAGAGCTGGAACGATACAAATGAAATTGTTGTTTACAGTAACTATCATAAATATTGGTTAGATAAGGAACGCGGAATTAAAAATCCGCTATTTGATGTGTTTAGTGGAAAAATTCTCGATTTAAAAGAGGGGAAAATTGGAGCGATAAAATTTTTTTTCGAATTAATTAATCCAGAAATCTGCAATGACGTAACCATTTGTGTTGTTCCATCAAGCGACGAGGCTAAAAAGGAAACCGGTATGACAATGCTGGGAGAGATGTTAGCAAAAGAAGGAAGGCGTGTAAATAAAGTGTATTATTTACAGCGAGAGCATAGCATTAAAAAATTGGCAACAGGCGGGAAACGAGATAAAGAGGTCCACTTGAATTCTATCACAACATTAGATGAGATGAATATCCAAGGGGACGTAGTTCTTTTGATGGATGATGTAACGACTACGGGCAATTCGTTATATGTTTGCAAAGAGATATTATTATCGAAAGGTGCAGATAAAGTTGAGATGCTAGCACTTGGAAGGGCAATTTAAGATATGAGTAACATTTTGACCTGTGCATCAACGGATGCAAAGTTTCCTAAAAAATTGAATATGATAGCCGATCCACCTGAGAGAATTTATTACAAAGGTGATATTGAGATTATAAATAGAAGTAAATGCGTGGCCATTGTGGGAAGTCGTAACTGTTCGCAAGAGGGATTGAAACTTGCATATCAGACTGCGGAGATTGCAGTAAATAAAGGGTTTGTTGTAGTAAATGGTTTGGCGTTAGGATGTGATGTGGAGGCATTGAAAGGTGCACTGGATCAAAAAGGAAAATGTGTAGCGGTGATGCCTTGTGGATTAGAGCAAATACAGCCGAAGTCGAATCAATATATTGCCGATGCCATATTAGAGAAAGGAGGCTGCATTATTAGTGAGTATGCAGAAGAGACTCCGCTTCAGAAGTATAATTATGTAAAACGTGATCGTATACAAAGTGGCATTAGCGATAGTGTCATTATCATTGAAGCACAAGAAAAGAGTGGTACAATGCATACAGCAGATTTTGCTACCAGACAAGGGAAAAGATTGGCGTGTTATGCAGCGGCTTTGATGAAATATTCTTCTGGAAATAAGTATTTAGAAGAAGCGAAAAAAGTGCAAGCGCTGCAGAGTGTGAAGGATGCGGAAAAATTTTTGGACTATGTGATAATGGAGCCAGGTTTTGAGCAGATAAGTTTGAAGTTTGAATAATAAAGTTGGAGTAGTAGATGAACTATGCAATCATTTTATCCGGCGGGACAGGCACTCGCCTGGGGCTCGAGATACCAAAACAGTATTACGAAGTGAATAATAATCCAATTATCCGTTATGTAATTGAGACGATGGAGCAGAGTGACGTGGTGGATGGTATTGTGATGGTGACGGCGCAAGAGTGGCAGGAATATGTGCAGGCACAGATTTCTGTTCCAGAGAAGTTTTTGGGTTTTGCTTTGCCTGGCGAGAGTCGTCAGTTGTCTATCTATAATGGATTATGTTTTTTGCGAGATCATCTTGAACAGCAGTCGAGAGGAGACTATGATGATAACATTGTTCTTATTCAAGATGCAGCTCGTCCGAATACGTCGCTAGAATTAGTGGAACGCTGTTTTGCCTTGGAGAAAGATGTGGATGGTGTGATGCCCGTGCTTCCAATGAAAGATACGGTATATCTAAGTGAGGACGGAAAACAGGTGAGCCACTTGTTGGAACGTAAGCAGATTTTTGCAGGACAGGCACCGGAGAGTTTTCGTCTAGGTAAATATTTGAAGGCAAATGAAGCTTTGCTTCCAGATAAGATTTTGCAAATTAATGGTTCTACGGAACCTGCCATACTGTCAGGAATGCATATTCAGATGATTCCTGGAGATGAGCAGAATTATAAAATTACGACAGAAAATGATTTGAAGAAATTTGTGGATGAAAAGAAATGAAAGCATATGTTCTAGAAGGAATTAATCAGTTAGAATACAAAGAAATAGATGTTCCATCCTTGTCTGCAGGCTATGTGTTGGTGGAAGTACGTGCAGCAGGCATCTGTAATTCTGATATTGCACGGGTGTTTACGACTGGGACCTATCATTTCCCTACGATTCCGGGGCATGAGTTCTCCGGTAAAGTCGTGGAGGCATTTGATGTATCAGGGACACCTTGGATTGGAAAGCGTGTAGGTGTTTTCCCATTAATCCCATGTCAGATATGTGCGTCTTGTCAGGAGCAGAGCTATGAAATGTGTAGCAATTATAATTATTTAGGTTCGCGTTGTGATGGTGGCTTTGCAGAATATGTTGCAGTGCCGGTTTGGAATTTGATAGAACTTCCTGAGGGTGTAAGTTATCAGGAGGCAGCGATGCTGGAGCCAGCATCAGTAGCATTGCATGCGGTACGTCGACTAGTGATGGATGATGTGTCTTCAGTAGCATTGTTTGGTTTGGGAACGATAGGAATTATCATAGCACAATGGCTACATATCTATGGTGTTAAGACAGTGATTACAACTGGCCATAGTGACAAACATGGGGAGATAATGAAACAGGTAGCAAGTGACACTTATATCTATCTGGATGCATCGAGTGATGAGAAAAAATCGATTGTGGATGAAGTCTTGCATCTGACAAATGAGATAGGCGTTGATGCAGTTTTGGATTGTGTCGCAACGTCGGAATCGTTGATAGATGCACTGGCTTGCGTAAAGACTGGTGGACAAATCGTTGTCGTTGGAAATCCAAAGGGTGATATCGAGATTGACAAAAACAGCTACTGGAAAATTTTACGTAAACAGATTCGCTTGACGGGAACATGGAATTCAAGTTTTACACATTCCGAGAAGGATGACTGGAATACTGTTTTGAAGGAAAATGCGAATGGGAATTTGCATTTGAAAGAGCTGATTACGCATGAACTCGACTTTGAACAGCTACACCATGGATTAGCGATTATGAAAAACAAATCCGAATACCGAAACAAGGTTATGATTTGTAAGAAAGATGAATAAAATATGGGCAGGAAAATCGTATTGTGATTTCCCTACCCAATTTATGTTTTATAGTTCGACGTATTTAACAAGTAATTTTTCTTTTAGCTCCAAAGCTTTGCATTTCACATCGATAACCTGATTTGCAGTAGCGATATCCGCATGGTGGTTGAGCTGTTGAATCGAGTGGAAGAGCTCTTTTTTATTAGAAGTGCTTATGAGGAGAGCTTCTGCATGAGCAAAATCTTGCTGGAACTCTTTTTTCCATTCCGCTATTTCGTCAAGTTCTTCGATTACGTCAATAGCGGAGGCGAAGAGGATGATGGAGTTGTTGTCATCGTTGTATTCATCGACATGGGCAAAGATTTTTCTCATATAGTCTGCAAGTTCTGGCTGTTTGCATGCGTAGCAAATGAGTGCTCCATTGGTTTTGACCAGTTTAAGTGCTTCTTTTAGAACAGCAGCTATGTCAGCAAAAGCAACAGAGCCATTGATAATGACGATATCGAAGTGGTTGTTACAGAGATTGGTGTCATCATAATCACATGCATGCAGGGAAAGCTTTGGTGGGCGTTCTACCAGCGATATCATATCCAGCCAGAAGTTTCCGCTTTCATTTCCGATGGAATCGCATACGCAACAGAGGCTTGATTCTAGATGAAATCGTCCTAGAACGGTAGCTAAATGATAGCTGAGACGCCCGTTGGTACTACCAAGTTCGACTACTTTCACGGGTTGACTGGTTTTGATTAATTCTCTCGCCAGCAAAGCATCAATATATGAATAGGCTTCTCCATCGCTAGGAGCGTGACCTTCGACAAAGAGGTCTGTGTATGCGAGATGAAGTCGGCTCAAAAAATCTGTGATTGAGAATCCTTCCATGGGTGTATGCATTGGTACACGACTTTTGTTTGCGAGATAGTCATTGCAATCCAAAAGGATTTTATCTAATTTATTATGTTCCATTATTCTTCTCCAAATAACATTAAGTATAAGCGTGCAACGATTTTTTCCATGTTGAGCTGGTTTTGACTATGAAGATAGGCTTCGTTTGACTTTTCCTCTAGCTGAGTATCGTTGCATAACTGAAGCAGGATTTTTGCAAATCCAACTACATCATTCACCGGACTAGCTAGTCCACATTTTCCGAAATTGATAGCTTCTTCCCATGCGTCAATTTTGGTAGTTGCGATGACGCAGCCATTACTAAGTGCTTCACCGATAACATTCGGAGTTCCTCCTTCAAAAACCGAAGAAAGAGCAAAAATTTTAGCGGATAGGTATATGTTTTTCAGTTCTGCTTTATCCTGAATCGGTCCGGTGAAGTGAACGCGTTCTTTTAAATTAGGATAACGATAGAAATAGGTATCGATATATGGCTGAAATTCTTTTGCGATGTTACCTACTAAGTAAAAGTCCCAGTCTGGAATATGATTTGCAATTAAAGCAAAGGCCTCTAACATAATGTGGTTCGCCTTCTGACTAGTTCCGATTCGACTGACGGTAAGAATCCGATTTTTCTTTTGTGAGAAAGAGGGAAACATTGTCTGTGATTCGAAATTGTAACATCCATTTGGAATGTGCTCGATTTTCCATGGCCATTTCTCATTCAAGAACATTTGCATGGCAGTGCAGGAGGTTGCAATTACATCACAAGTATTCATAAATGCAGAGAAATCGGGTTGATACCAAAGAATCCGATCCATCCAATGGCTGTTGGCATCTAAGCCGACATAGATTTTGCCCGTTGGATTTAATGCCTTGTAACGTATGGCAATTTCGAAGTTGGTATCGTATGGCCCTCTTAGAATTAGGCAGTCGATTTGCTGTGCATGTGCTTCGATGTACTGCATCTTTTCTTTTACAGTGCCAGGAGATAAAATTTCTGTGTGGACACCTTTTAGATACTGATCTAGGTAAGGCCAGTCTTCCTTTTGGGCACCTACAAATGTAACATTACAATTATGATTTTTGTATAAAAGATAGGGAATCAGTCCACAGTCTTTTAAAAATTCGACATTGCTCCAGCCACGGTCATAAGGAGCTAAAGCAACTATATTTTTGGGTGTGCTTAAATTTGTTTTTTTCATAAAATTATAATATCGTATGATTTGTTATTTTGCAACAAGGAAGGGGTTCTGGATAAAATAAAACAAGCGAGGACATCCGCTTCCTCGCTTGCTTCATTATGGTTACAGCTATATTTCTTTCTGTTACACTATATATCGTATTCAAAGGATGAAATCCTAATCCCTTTCTACAATATTTATGAAAGTTTTTTTATTGTATATTTTTTCAGCTTTTCCACATACTTACATCAAAAACCAAAGGAGTGACAAACATGGTAAAACGCGAGGATGTAAGTCAGGATACAGTGGAGTTACTAAAGGAATGTGATGCCGGTTGCAAGATGGCGATTGACAGCATGGAGCAGATTAGCAAGTATGTGACGGATGATAAATTGCAGACGATTATTCAAAAGTACAATGGGGCGCATATCAAAATGGAAGAGGATATTCACAGATTGCTGAACAATCTTGGAGAAGAGGACAAGGATCCGAACCTCATGGCAAAGGCTTCTTCTTGGCTTCAGTCAGAAGTAAAGATGATGATGAATTGCGATGCGAAGCAAGCGGCACATCTTTTGACGGATGGCTGCAATATGGGTATCAAATCTCTTTGCGAGTATAAAAACCAGTATAAGGCTGCGGATGACCAGAGCGTTCGTATGTGCGAAAAACTCTGTGATTTGGAAACAAAGATGACGTATGATTTGCAGCCGTTTTTATAGAAAATAATGAGTAAATAAAACAAGCGAGGACATCCGTTTCCTCGCTTGTTTCATTATGGTTTACAGCTATTATTTCATCTGTTATACTATATATCGTAGCAAATGTGGAAATGCTTAATAGATTTTGTTATATTTATATCAAATTTTTTATGGGGTATAGAGATGGTAATTAGCGAGAAGATTTTTGAACTTATCAAAGCAAGAGGAATGAATCAGAAGGAATTTGCACTAGCGACGGGGATTTCTCAGAGTACGATTAGTGACTGGAAGACGAAAGGCACCAATCCAGCCGCCGACAAAATTATGGTTATCTGTGATGTGCTCGGCGTGGCTCCAGTAGAACTTCTTACTAGCGGTGATCAGTTTAAGTCTTATGAGCCAGACAAAACGGTCATCATCGAACCAGGTACAGAGAAGTATGTACTGATTGAGTCGATTAAACAGATGGATGATGCACAGATTGAAAGACTAAGTGCATATATAAAGAGATTAAAATAGCAAGCCGTATTTTCATCTGTATATTTACTCATGATGCTATATAGAGCGAATTAGAAAGAGGAAGTTAATTTATATATCCATTTAGAAGCCTTACGCTAGTACAGCGATAAATGGATATATAAATTAACTTCCTCTTCTTAAATATATCTGTCGAGCATTATGCCTGAATATACAGATGAGAAATATGGTGCCGTAAAGGTCTTGCCAGGATTCTTGTAGTTTACTACGACTTTATTTACATAGTTCATCGGATTGATTGCCACGGCATCTGCTTTTGCGCCGATGGCATTTTTAAATTTTGCCAATCGCTTAAATGTTGTGTCTGCACGTTCCGGTTGAATGGCATCTGCAAGTTTTTCCTTATTTAAAGTGATTGCACCATTTTCGCCAACTTCAAGTCCGATTTCTCCAAGGGATTCGCGACGACTGCGGGATACGGAGCTCATTTCGTTTAGGAGCTTGTTTGTGTCGCCAGTTGCTTCTGAGGATGAATTCTCTGCGATCTCCAGAATGTGATTAAATGCATTTACAAGAGACATTACATTATCGGCAACGGCGTCAATATCAGTTTTGAAGCTGATCTCTGCTGGCTGTCCTTCTGGTGATACCGCATTCAGAGAAAGCTCAAAGGTGTCATTAATTGTAAAGGTGTTAGCAAGGGATTCGAGTTCTTCGCCATCTACTAAAAACTTTGCATTTTCTGCCTGCTTGGAGATGTGTTCGATTCCTAACAAATCTAAAAGCTGCATGGATTCGGCAGTTGGTTCAGGCATGATGGTGAAAATCGGTTCATTGTTGCTTCGTCCCATCTGCTTCGAGGTGAGGTTTAACGCACTGGCAGGTTCGCCGGTGTCGGTAGTACCGTGATGAATCGTTGCACTCACGCCAAGAGAGGAGCGATTGACCAAGCCGGCCAGCTTCTTTAAAACATCCAGATTACGTTCGCCAGGATTGACATTAAACTGGAATTCATAAGATGCGTAATTGATATTCAAATCAAAGGAATAATTTCCCGGGATAATGGACAGGCTGTCGTTTTTCAAGAGCTTCCCTGTATTTACCTGAGGAGAGGACAACTGTTTGACCTCTATCTGGAAATTTTCCATGGAAGTTTTTTCCGTTCCGTCACCGATATACTTTACCCCAACACGTTCTTCGTCACTGGAGATAGCAACTTTTTTGCGGAAGGAATCTGAAAATTCTCCGTAGTTATCTGATAGAGATGCCACAACATTTTGGATTGCCTTGGCATTTTCTTTGATGTCGATGGCATACTTCGCCACAACATCTTCTCCAGAGAGTTTGTATAGAGGAGCTTCACGGTTGGTTTTTACAATTTGGTTGTAGATTTTGCGCAGATCACTCTTCTTGTGCGAGTCGTAGCGCGTTGGGCGATTTTGACCATAAGTCGACAAATAATAAGCATAAGCGTCAATTCTTGCCACTAGAAACCCCTCCTTTCTTCCTTGAACGTCCGCTAGATGCGCGGCGGGGCATACTAAATCCATTTATACACATATATTATAAACCTGGGAAAAACAATTGACAATAACTATTTAATAAGAAGAAAGCCTTGCACCCCACTATATTTTGTGGTTTAATAAGAAAACAAAACTAGTTTCAAAAAAGTATTGACGCACAAAAATGATTGTGCTATATTGGTTAGGCTTAGAAGTAGGTCTTTTTTTTATGCCCTTTTTTAAGGGCGGCAACAAACAATGAATTTAAACGGAGGTGGAAGTTGTGCGTACAAGAATTACATTAGCATGCACAGAATGCAAGCGTCGTAATTACAATACGACAAAAGACAAAAAAGCTCATCCGGACAGAATGGAAACCAAAAAGTATTGTAGATTCTGCAAGACTCATACAATGCATAAGGAAACAAAATAGTCTAGGTAGCGAAAAGGAGTAGAATATGGGACAAACTGAAAAAACTCCAAAGACAAGCTGGTTCCATGGTTTGAAACAGGAATTTAGTAAAATTTCTTGGACAGATCGCAAATCAGTTGTCAAACAGACTATAGCGGTAGTTTCTGTTTCAGTTGTAGTCGGACTTATTATTGCAGTATTGGATTGGATGATTCAGTACGGCGTGGATTTCCTTTTAGGTTTAAAGTTTTAACGGAGGCAAAGTGATTTTATGGCAGAAGCAAACTGGTATGTGGTTCATACCTATTCAGGTTATGAAAACAAAGTCAAAGCAAACATTGACAAAACAATCGAAAACAGACATCTTGAAGACCAGATTTTAGAAGTACGTGTTCCTATGGAAGATGTAGTTGAAGTAAAAAATGGTGTAAAGAAACAGGTTTCTAAAAAGATGTTCCCAGGCTATGTTCTGATTCATATGATTATGAATGACGATACATGGTATGTGGTAAGAAATACCAGAGGTGTGACTGGGTTCGTTGGTCCAGGAAGCAAACCTGTACCACTCACTGAGCTCGAAATGAGAAACTTAGGCATTAAGTCCGAAACTGTTGTGGTTGACTTCGAAGAAGGCGACATGATTGTTGTTATCGGC
Source organism: Agathobacter sp. (assembly GCA_017409825.1). GTDB lineage: Bacteria > Bacillota > Clostridia > Lachnospirales > Lachnospiraceae > Roseburia. The sequence goes on from JAFQRZ010000003.1 coordinate 127,788, forward strand.
GGCGTATGGAAAGATACCGTTGGCGCGATTACAGCGATGAATCACAACAAACAGACAGTTACTATTAATGTAGAACTGTTCGGTCGCGAAACTCCGGTTGAAGTAAGTTTCGCAGATGTTAAGAAAATGAATTAAGGAGGCAATTCCAAATGGCAAAGAAAGTTACAGGATATATTAAATTGCAGATTCCTGCTGGTAAAGCAACTCCAGCACCACCAGTTGGTCCAGCTCTTGGTCAGCATGGTGTTAATATCGTTGAATTTACAAAGCAGTTTAACGCAAGAACAGCAGAAATGGGAGATACAATCATCCCTGTAGTTATTACTGTATATGCAGACAGAAGTTTTAGCTTCATTACTAAAACTCCTCCAGCACCAGTATTAATTAAGAAAGCTGCTGGTATCAAATCTGGTTCTGGTGTTCCAAACAAGAACAAAGTAGCTAAGCTTACAAAAGCTCAGGTACAGCAGATCGCAGAAACAAAAATGCCTGACTTAAACGCAGCTTCTTTAGAAGCAGCTATGAGCATGATCGCTGGTACAGCTAGATCAATGGGCGTTGAAGTAGTAGACTAATTTATACTATTACATTTATTGTTACTTTATAGTGGGAGGGACCTCTCCCGATAAAACCACAGGAGGTTATTTTTCATGAAAAGAGGAAAGAAATATCAGGAAGCTGTAAAAGCATTTGATAAAGCACAGCAGTATGATCTTGCTGAAGCTATCGAAATCGTAAAGAAAAATGCTACAGCTAAATTTGACGAAACAATCGAACTTCATCTTAGAACAGGTTGTGATGGTCGTCATGCAGAACAGCAGATCCGTGGTGCGGTAGTATTACCACACGGTACAGGTAAAACTGTTAAAGTATTAGTGTTCGCTAAAGGACCTAAGTTAGATGAAGCATTAGCAGCAGGCGCAGACTACGCTGGCGGTGAAGAATTAATTCCAAAGATTCAGAACGACGGTTGGTTAGACTTCGATGTTGTAGTTGCTACACCTGACATGATGGGTGTTGTTGGTCGTTTAGGACGTGTTCTCGGACCAAAAGGCTTAATGCCAAACCCAAAAGCTGGAACAGTTACTATGGACGTTACAAAAGCTGTTAACGACATCAAAGCTGGTAAGATTGAGTACAGATTGGACAAAACAAACATTATCCATGTGCCAGTTGGAAAAGCATCTTTCACAGATGAACAGTTAAGCGACAACTTCCAGTCTCTTATGGGTGCAATTAACAAAGCAAAACCAGCTAGCTTAAAAGGCCAGTACATTAAGAGTGCTACTCTTACATCAACAATGGGACCTGGCGTTAAGTTAAACGTTGTTAAAATTACACAGTAATTGACGAAATAAGCTTACAGACCTAAAAATAAGCAAAGTTTTTGCGGAAAAAGTAATTGACATCCGTGATATATATTGATATAATTGCAAAGCATATTGCCGAAGACAGTAGGTGCCATAAGGCGTAACGATTCGACCTACCGAGGGAATTTTACAGATGTTTACATCTTTAAAATGACTTATACCTCTCTGTCTTAAGGCAGGGAGGTTTCTTTGTTTTATAAAAACATACCTCACGTCTTTATGCGAGAAATAAAATAAGGAGGTACACATTCGTGGCAAAAGTAGAACTTAAACAGCCTATCGTAAACGAGATTTCAGAAGCAATCAATGGTGCTGCATCTGTAGTTGTAGTTGACTACCGTGGACTTACAGTTGCTGAAGATACTCAGTTACGTAAACAGTTAAGAGAAGCTGGCATTTCTTACAAAGTATACAAAAACACTTTAGTAAGCCGTGCAGTTGAAGGTACAGAATTCGAATCTTTAAGAGAAGTTCTTGAAGGACCAAGCGCATTCGCTATCTCAACAGACGATGCAACAGCTCCAGCAAGAGTACTTGCTGAATTTGCTAAAAAAGCTCCTAAGTTAGAAATCAAAGCTGGTGTAGTTGAAGGAACATACTATGATGCAAACGGCATGAAAGAAATTTCTTCTATCCCAAGCAGAGATGTATTACTTGGAAGATTATTTGGCAGCATGCAGTCACCTATCACAAATCTTGCTCGCGTTCTTAATCAGATCGCAGAAAATGGTGGCGAAGCAGTAGCAAAAGAAGAAACTGCAGAAGCTCCTGCAGAAGAAACAGCTGAAACAACAGCAGAATAATTTAGAAAATTTATCATTATAATGGAGGAAAATAATAATGGCAAAATTAACAACAGCAGAATTTATTGAAGCTATCAAAGAATTAAGCGTATTAGAATTAAACGAATTAGTAAAAGCTTGTGAAGAAGAATTTGGTGTATCAGCAGCAGCTGGTGTAGTAGTTGCAGCAGCAGGCCCTGCAGAAGCAGCTGAAGAAAAGACAGAATTCGACGTAGAATTAACGGAAGGTTCTGGTGTACCAGTAATCAAAGCTGTACGTGAACTTACAGGACTTGGTCTTAAAGAAGCTAAAGACCTTGTTACAGCAGCTCCAAAGGTTATCAAAGAAGGCGTTAGCAAAGCAGAAGCTGAAGCTATCAAGAAACAGCTTGAAGAAGCAGGCGCTAAAGTTACAATTAAATAATTTAACTTTAGGTCATCGAGAAATCGAACTTAAACGCGAGCTACGAGTCGCGTAAATAAAAGAGACTGGATATCCAGTCTCTTTTTATATAAGCACAAGCAAAAGAATGCAAGTGTTTTCAAAGTGTATATCTAAGTTGGAAAGTGTGTACTATTCTGGCGCAGACCGTCAAAAAGCGTTGGCACTTAGTGAGTAGCGATGCAAATCGCTGCGAACTTAGTACCGTTACGCTTTTTGCCCGAGCGAGAGCGTGTCTGCAAAGAATAGTACACACTTTTTAACTTATAGAAAGAAATATAAATTAATACTTGCATTCTGTAAAAGCTTGTGCTATCCTATATGTTGCATTATTATGGTACACTAGACTTTACCATGGGGTCTTATCCCTTGAAAGCCTTGATTTTACAGGGTTTTCACGATTTTTAGTGTCCATACAACATGTAGCGTGAGGACTTAATCCTCGACACAACATAGTCCAAATAACAGTTCAGAACTGCCTTTCGGCAGGGCTGGAGGTCAGCTCTGAACTGTTATAAAAAATAAAAACAACGAGAGGTGAAACGTCAATGGAGAAAAACAGAATACGTCCAGTGAAAGCTGGAAAAGGCATGCGTATGAGTTACTCAAGACAAAAAGAGGTTCTTCAGATGCCAAACCTGATTGAGGTCCAGAAGGATTCTTATCAGTGGTTTTTAGACGAAGGTTTAAAAGAAGCGTTTGCGGATATCTCTCCAATCGCTGACTACAGCGGTCATCTTAGCTTGGAATTCGTAGATTTTACTTTGTGCGAAGACGACGTAAAGTATACAATTCCAGAGTGTAAGGAAAGAGATGCTACTTATGCAGCACCATTGAAGGTGAAGGTAAGACTTCACAACAAAGAGACAGATGAAATTAACGAACATGAAATTTTCATGGGCGATCTGCCACTTATGACTGAAACCGGTACATTCGTAATTAACGGTGCGGAACGTGTAATCGTTAGCCAGTTAGTTCGTTCGCCAGGTATCTATTATGATATTACACATGACAAAATCGGTAAGACATTGTACTCAAGTACTGTAATTCCAAACCGTGGTGCATGGTTAGAATATGAAACAGATTCCAATGATGTTTTCAGTGTAAGAGTTGATAGAACACGTAAAGTACCTATCACAGTATTACTTCGTGCGATGGGTGTTGGTACAAACCAGCAGATTATCGATATGTTCGGTGAAGAACCAAAGATTCTTGCTTCTTTTGCAAAGGACCCTTCTATTACAGAAAAAGAACCACAGGGTAGCTTTGAAGCAGGTTTATTAGAGCTGTACAAAAAGATTCGTCCAGGCGAACCACTTTCTGTAGAAAGTGCGGAAAGCCTTATTACAGCTATGTTCTTCGATGCTAGAAGATACGATCTTGCAAAAGTAGGTCGTTACAAATTCAACAAGAAGTTAGCACTTCGCAATCGTATCAACGGACATGTTATCGCAGAAGATGTTCTTGATCCATCTACAGGTGAGGTGATTGCAGAGGCAGGTACCACTGCAACCAGAGAATTAGCAGATCAGATTCAGAATGCTGCTGTACCATTTGTATGGATTCAGACAGAGTCTCGTAATGTAAAAGTCCTTTCTTCTATGATGGTAGACTTACAGGCTTGGATTCCAGAAATCGAAGATCCAAAGGCTCTTGGCGTGACAGAGCTCGTGTTCTACCCTGTGCTTGCACAGATTATGGAAGAATATGAATCATTAGAAGATCGTGTAGAAGCAATCAAGCGTGAAATCAAAGACTTGATTCCAATGCATATTACCAAGGAAGATATCTTCGCATCTATCAACTATAATATGCATTTAGAATGGGGTATCGGACATAGTGATGATATCGACCATTTAGGAAATAGACGTATCCGTGCGGTTGGTGAATTATTACAGAACCAGTACCGTATCGGTCTTTCTAGATTAGAAAGAGTTGTTCGTGAAAGAATGACAACTCAGGACTTAGAAGGAATTTCTCCTCAGAGTCTTATCAATATTAAACCTGTAACTGCAGCTGTAAAAGAATTCTTTGGTTCTTCTCAGTTGTCACAGTTCATGGATCAGAACAACCCACTTGGTGAGTTGACACATAAGAGACGTTTATCAGCATTAGGACCTGGTGGTCTTTCTAGAGACCGTGCCGGATTCGAAGTTCGAGACGTACACTACAGCCACTATGGACGTATGTGTCCTATCGAAACTCCTGAAGGTCCAAACATCGGTCTGATTAACTCATTGGCTTGTTATGCTCGTATCAATGAATATGGTTTCGTAGAAGCTCCATATCGTAAGATTGATAAAGCGGACCCAATGAACCCACGTGTTACAGATGAAGTTGTTTATATGACAGCTGACGAAGAAGATAACTACCACGTAGCACAGGCGAACGAAAAGTTAGACGAAAACGGCTACTTTGTTCGTAACTCTGTATCTGGTCGTTACCTTGATGAAACACAGGAATATGACAAAACAGCATTTGACTACATGGACGTATCACCTAAGATGGTATTCTCTGTAGCTACAGCACTTATCCCATTCCTTCAGAACGACGACGCGAACCGTGCCCTCATGGGTTCTAACATGCAGCGTCAGGCGGTTCCACTTCTTACAACAGAAGCTCCTGTTGTAGGTACAGGTATGGAAACAAAGGCGGCTGTTGACTCAGGTGTTTGTGTTGTTGCAAAAGCAGCTGGTGTGGTTGAATCTGCAGAATCAAACCGCATCATCGTTAGAGAAGAAGATGGAAACAAGAGAACTTACAACCTTACAAAATTCTCTCGTTCTAACCAGTCAAACTGCTACAATCAGAGACCTATCGTATTCAAAGGTCAGAAGATTGAAGCTGGCGAGGTAATCGCTGATGGTCCATCTACTGCAAACGGAGAATTAGCTCTTGGTAAAAACCCTCTTATCGGTTTCATGACTTGGGAAGGTTACAACTACGAAGATGCTGTTCTTCTTAGCGAAAGATTAGTTGAATATGATGTTTATACATCTATCCATATCGAAGAATATGAAACAGAAGCTCGTGATACCAAACTTGGACCAGAAGAAATCACTCGTGATGTTCCTGGTGTAGGTGATGATGCGCTTAAAGACCTTGACGAAAGAGGTATTATCCGCATTGGTGCTGAGGTTCGTGCAGGGGATATCCTCGTAGGTAAAGTAACTCCTAAGGGAGAAACAGAACTTACAGCAGAAGAAAGATTACTCCGTGCAATCTTCGGTGAAAAAGCACGTGAAGTACGTGATACTTCTCTTAAAGTACCACATGGTGCATACGGTATCGTTGTTGATGCTAAGGTATTTACAAGAGAAAATGGTGACGAATTATCTCCAGGTGTAAACGAATCTGTTCGTATTTACATCGCTCAGAAACGTAAGATTTCTGTTGGTGATAAGATGGCTGGTCGTCATGGTAACAAGGGTGTAGTTTCCCGCGTATTACCAGTAGAAGATATGCCATTCCTTCCAAACGGTCGTCCACTTGATATCGTATTAAACCCACTCGGCGTACCTTCCCGTATGAACATCGGTCAGGTATTGGAAATCCACTTGAGCCTTGCTGCTAAAGCACTTGGTATCAATATTGAAACTCCAGTATTTGATGGTGCACGAGAAATTGATATTCAGGATACTTTGGAACTCGCAAATGACTATGTAAATATGCCATTTGACAAGGAAGAAGCAAACGACGGAGAAGAAAACTTCTATGATAAGTATGTAGATGTATTACGTGAAGATGTAATGGCTTACTTATCAGAAAATAGAGAACACAGAGCACTTTGGAAAGGTGTTCCACTTTCCCGCGATGGTAAAGTACAGCTTCGTGATGGTAGAACAGGTGAAGCATTCGATGGCCGTGTAACAATCGGACACATGCACTACTTGAAACTCCACCACTTAGTAGACGATAAGATTCATGCTCGTTCAACAGGTCCTTACTCACTTGTTACACAGCAGCCTCTGGGTGGTAAAGCTCAGTTCGGTGGACAGCGTTTCGGTGAAATGGAAGTTTGGGCACTGGAAGCTTATGGTGCTGCTTACACATTGCAGGAAATCTTAACTGTAAAATCCGACGACGTTATCGGTCGTGTAAAAACTTATGAAGCTATTATCAAGGGTGATAACATTCCTGAACCAGGAATTCCAGAATCATTCAAGGTTCTCTTAAAAGAACTTCAGTCACTCGGTCTTGATGTTAAGGTTCTTGACGAAGACAGAAATGAAGTGGAGCTCATTGAAACTAGCGAATACGGTAACACCGATATCAATGCAGTTATCGGAAATGACAAAGACTTCCGTTATGACAATAACGAAGACTTTGCACAGCACGGATTCACACAGCAGGAATTCGATGAAGAGAATGAAGAGTTAGTAAACATAGAAGACGAATCATTCGAAGATGATGACTACTATGGCGATTTTGACGATTCATTTGATGAAGAATAATTAGGAGGGAGTGCCAGAAATGCCAGAAAACATGAATGAAACAAATCAGGCAATGCTGTTCGATGCGATTCAAATCGGACTTGCATCCCCAGAAAAGATTAGAGATTGGTCTTATGGCGAAGTAAAGAAGCCAGAAACCATCAACTATAGAACATTAAAACCTGAAAAAGATGGTTTGTTCTGTGAAAAAATCTTTGGACCACAGAAAGACTGGGAATGTCACTGTGGAAAATATAAGAAAATCCGTTATAAAGGTGTTGTCTGCGATCGTTGTGGCGTTGAAATTACAAAGTCAAGCGTTCGTAGAGAACGTATGGGACACATTGAGCTTGCAGCTCCTGTTTCCCATATCTGGTACTTCAAGGGTATCCCATCTCGTATGGGTCTTATCCTTGACTTATCACCACGTGTACTTGAAAGAGTATTATACTTCGCATCTTACATCGTATTAGATGCTGGTGATACTTCTTTGGGTTACAAACAGGTTCTTTCTGAAACAGAATATCAGGAAGCTAGAGAACAGTACGGAAACGCTTTCCGTGTTGGTATGGGTGCGGAAGCTATTCATGAACTCTTAGCAGCTATTGATTTAGAGAAAGATTCAGAAGAATTAAAAGCAGAATTAGAAAACGCAACAGGACAGAAACGTGCACGTATTATCAAACGTCTCGAAGTAGTAGAAGCATTCCGCGAATCTGGTAACAAGCCAGAATGGATGGTAATGTCAGTAATTCCTGTAATTCCACCAGATTTACGTCCAATGGTTCAGTTGGAAGGTGGACGTTTTGCAACATCTGACTTAAATGATTTGTATAGAAGAATCATTAACCGTAACAACCGTTTGCGCAGATTATTAGATTTAGGTGCTCCAGACATCATCGTTCGTAATGAAAAACGTATGCTTCAGGAAGCTGTTGACGCGTTAATCGACAATGGTCGTCGTGGCCGTCCAGTAACAGGTCCTGGTAACAGAGCTCTTAAGTCATTATCAGATATGTTAAAGGGTAAGGGTGGACGTTTCCGTCAGAACTTACTTGGTAAACGTGTTGACTACTCAGGTCGTTCCGTTATCTGTGTAGAACCAAAACTTAAGATTTATCAGTGTGGTCTTCCAAAAGAAATGGCTATCGAATTGTTCAAACCTTTCGTTATGAAAGAATTAGCTGCAAACGGAACCGCACACAATATTAAGAGTGCTAAGAAAATGGTAGAAAGACTCGAGCCACAGGTTTGGGACGTTCTCGAAGAAGTAATTAAAGAGCATCCAGTTATGTTAAACCGTGCTCCTACACTTCATAGACTTGGTATCCAGGCATTCGAACCAGTATTAGTAGAAGGTAAGGCTATCAAGTTGCATCCATTGGTATGTACCGCGTTCAACGCCGACTTCGACGGTGACCAGATGGCTGTACATTTGCCACTTTCTGTAGAAGCACAGGCTGAATGTAGATTCATGCTCCTTTCACCTAACAACTTACTGAAACCATCTGACGGTGGTCCTGTAGCAGTTCCTTCACAGGATATGGTTCTTGGTGTTTACTACTTAACCATGAGAAAACTTGCTGACAGAGTAAATGAAGAAGGTGCAGTAGCAGTTTCTGATAAGGTTTATAATGACCTTGAAGAATTAAAAGCACTTACAACTCCAAATCCAGAAACAGGAAAAGCAGAACTTGGTCTTTATGACCTTATCTGGTTTGAAGATGTGACAGATCGCAATCGTCGTGTTCTTTGTTCTCCAATGGATCTCTTCGGATATCGTTTTGGTAGCATGAACCAGGCATTACTTGCTTACGAAAACGGCGAAATTTCACTTCACCAGAATATCTATGTATACCGTACTGCTACATTGGCTGACGGCACACAGGTAGGTGGATTTGTTGAAACAACACTTGGTCTTTTAATCTTCAACGAAGTGATTCCTCAGGATTTAGGATTTGTAGATAGAACAAACCCTGAAAACGCATTGAAGTTAGAAGTAAACTTCCATGTAGGAAAGAAACAGATTAAACAGATTCTTGAAAAAGTAATCAATATCCATGGTGCTACTAAGACTGCAGAAGTTTTAGATGATGTAAAAGCTATGGGTTATAAGTATTCTACAAGAGCTGCCATGACAGTATCTATTTCTGATATGACAGTACCACCTCAGAAACCACAGATGATTGAAGAGGCACAGAATACAGTAGACAGAATTACAAAACAGTACAAACGTGGTCTTATCACAGAAGAAGAACGTTATAAAGAAGTAGTTGAAACATGGAAAGAAACTGACGATGAGCTTACCAAAGCACTTCTTACAGGTCTTGACAAATACAACAACATCTTCATGATGGCTGACTCTGGTGCCCGTGGTTCTGACAAACAGATCAAACAGTTAGCTGGTATGCGTGGTTTGATGGCTGATACAACAGGTAAGACAATCGAGTTGCCAATTAAGTCAAACTTCCGTGAAGGTCTTGACGTACTCGAATACTTCATGTCAGCACATGGTGCTCGTAAAGGTCTTTCCGATACAGCGCTTCGTACTGCCGACTCTGGTTACCTTACAAGACGTCTCGTAGACGTTTCACAGCACATGATCGTTCGTGAAAAAGACTGTGTAGAAGGAACTGGCCGTGAAATCCCAGGAATGGTTGTAAAAGCATTCATGGAAGGTAAGGAAGAAATCGAAAGCTTACAGGAAAGAATTACAGGACGTTTCGCTTGTGAAACAATCTGTGACAAAGACGGAAATGTTCTTGTAAAAGCAAACCATATGATTACTCCAAGACGTGCAGAAGCAATCTGGAAACATGGTGTAGATAAAGATGGCAACCCAATCAACCGTGTAGACGAAAATGGCAGACCAGCAGGTTCTGTTAAGATTCGTACTATCTTAAGCTGTCGTTCACACATGGGCGTATGTGCAAAATGTTATGGTGCAAACATGGCTACTGGTCAGGCAGTACAGGTTGGTGAAGCAATCGGTATCATCGCAGCTCAGTCAATCGGTGAACCAGGTACTCAGCTTACAATGAGAACCTTCCATACCGGTGGTGTAGCTGGTAACGATATTACACAAGGTCTTCCTCGTGTCGAAGAAATTTTCGAAGCTCGTAAACCAAAGGGTCTTGCAATCATTACCGAAATTGGTGGCGTAGCTACAATCAAGGATACGAAGAAGAAACGTGAAGTTGTTGTAACAAACAACGAAACTGGTGAAGTTAAGACATACTTGATTCCTTATGGTTCACGTATCAAGATTACAGATGGTGTTACACTTGAAGCTGGTGACGAACTTACAGAAGGTTCTGTAAATCCACATGATATCCTTAAGATTAAAGGTGTTCGTGCAGTTCAGGATTACATGCTCCGCGAAGTTCAGAGAGTATACCGCTTACAAGGTGTAGATATCAACGACAAGCATATCGAACTTATCGTTCGTCAGATGCTCCAGAAGATTCGTGTGGAAGAAAATGGTGATTCTGACTTATTACCAGGAAGCATGGTAGATGCACTTGACTTCTTAGAATTAAATGAAAAATTAGAAGAAGAAGGCAAAGAACTTGCTACAGGAGCTCAGGTATTACTTGGTATTACAAAAGCTTCTCTTGCAACCAACTCCTTCTTATCAGCAGCTTCCTTCCAGGAAACAACAAAGGTTCTTACAGAAGCTGCAATCAAAGGAAAGGTTGACCCATTGATTGGTATGAAAGAAAACGTAATCATTGGTAAGCTTATTCCGGCAGGTACAGGTATGAAGAGATACCGCAATATCCAAATCGATAGCGAAATGCCAGTGGCAGAAGACGCTGTTGTAGAGGAAGAATTCACAGATGAATTTGCCGACGAAGACGTTATGGCAACTGTAGAAAACTAAAATGTAATAAATGGCACAAGATGTGGGAAACTACATTTTGTGCCATTTTTATTTCTGAAAACTAGATGTCGAGTGTACGCCAAATAAGACATGTCAAGAGCGAAAAAACCTTGAATTTATGCTTGACAAGGGCATTTTCTACTTATATAATGATTTAGCATGCATACCGTTGCGCACTTTTTTGATGCACAAAATATGCACTTTCAAAATAACTACAGGAGGTGAAAAGTAATGCCAACATTTAACCAGTTAGTAAGAAAAGGACGTCAGACATCTGAAAAGAAGTCTACAGCACCAGCTCTTCAGAGAAGTTTTAACTCACTTCACAAGAAGCCAGTTTACACATCTTCTCCACAGAAACGTGGTGTTTGTACAGCTGTAAAGACAGCTACTCCTAAGAAACCTAACTCAGCTCTTAGAAAGATCGCCAGAGTACGTCTTTCTAACGGAATCGAAGTAACATCTTACATTCCAGGTGAAGGACACAACCTTCAGGAGCATAGCGTTGTATTGATTCGTGGTGGTAGAGTAAAAGACTTACCAGGTACACGTTATCACATCATCCGTGGTACATTAGATACCGCTGGTGTAGCTAACCGTAAACAGGCTCGTTCAAAATACGGCGCTAAGAGACCTAAAGACGCTAAGAAATAATTCGTACGGAATTTAATTAGCAAACAATAGTATCACAAACAGAACTATAGGTTAGTGTTGGGATTATATATTTCACATTTTGGAATATACTACTAAGTGAATTCCGCACGAACACATTAGAAAGACACATGTGAGTACCGTTGAATTAATCGAAACTATCAAAATTTCACCTACGAAATACGTAGGAATATGATTAAGGAGGGAAGTAACGTGCCACGTAAAGGACATACTCAGAAAAGAGACGTATTAGCAGATCCATTGTACAACAACAAAGTGGTTACAAAGCTTATCAACAACATTATGTTAGATGGTAAGAAAGGCGTAGCTCAGAAAATCGTGTACGGCGCATTTGCTAGAGTAGAAGACAAGACAGGAAGACCTGCTCTTGAAGTATTTGAAGAAGCTATGAATAACGTAATGCCAGCTCTCGAAGTAAAGGCTAGACGTATCGGTGGAGCAACATATCAGGTTCCAATCGAAGTTCGTCCAGACCGTCGTCAGGCATTAGCTCTTCGCTGGTTAACAAATTTCTCACGTAACCGTGCAGAAAAGACTCAGGAAGAAAGATTAGCTAACGAAATTATGGATGCAGCAAACAATACTGGTGCAGCTGTAAAGAGAAAAGAAGAAATGCACAGAATGGCAGAAGCAAACAAAGCATTTGCTCACTATCGTTTCTAATTTTATTAGGAGGAAATCATGGCTGGAAGAGAATATCCATTAGAGAGAACCAGAAATATCGGTATTATGGCTCATATTGATGCTGGTAAGACTACAACAACAGAACGTATTCTTTACTATACCGGTGTTAACTACAAAATTGGTGATACTCATGAAGGTACTGCTACCATGGACTGGATGGAACAGGAACAGGAAAGAGGTATCACAATTACTTCAGCTGCTACGACCTGCCATTGGACTTTGCAGGAAAATTGCCAGGCGAAGCCGGGTGCATTAGAGCATCGTATCAATATCATTGATACTCCGGGTCACGTTGACTTTACCGTAGAGGTAGAGCGTTCACTTCGTGTACTTGATGGTGCTGTTGGTGTATTCTGTGCTAAGGGTGGTGTAGAGCCACAGTCAGAGAACGTTTGGCGTCAGGCTGATACCTATAATGTACCGAGAATGGCATTCATCAACAAGATGGACATCCTTGGTGCGAACTTCTACGGTGCAGTAGAACAGATTAAGAACAGATTGGGCAAGAATGCAATCTGTATTCAGTTGCCAATCGGCAAAGAAGATGATTTCAAAGGAATCGTTGATTTATTTGAAATGAAGGCTTATATCTACAACGATGATAAGGGTGATGATATTTCTATCACAGACATTCCGGAAGATATGGCTGACGATGCAGAATTATATCGTACAGAATTAGTAGAGAAAATCTGCGAATTAGATGACGATTTAATGATGATGTATTTGGAAGGGGAAGAACCAAGTATCGAAGAACTCAAGGCAGTTCTTAGAAAAGCTACTTGTGAATGCAGCGCTGTTCCTGTTTGCTGTGGAACCGCTTACCGCAAC
>JAFQRZ010000019.1 GCA_017409825.1 Agathobacter sp.
ACTTGGCAACGAAAAGTCTGTAAGGGTGTCTTGTCCCACACGGATATACTTTCGCAGATTGTAAAATTTTTGAAAGACATAATAAATCACAAGAGCCGTAATTGTGTTTCTTAGAAATAAAGCGTTTTTCTTAACTGTGAGAAAATGCATCCACAATACAGAGGAAAATAAATTTCGAAATTTAAATATAAGGCGTCGGCAAATCGGAATTTTCTTAAGACAAACTTTACGAATCGAAGGGAAGTCTTGGATATCCCTTGATTTCCTCGTCCAAACGGGAGTATAATGGGGTATCAATCAAAAAAGGAATAAAACAATGAAGATTATAGATTTACTTACGCAGGAAAAATTATCGCTTTCATTCGAGGTTTTTCCACCGAAAACAGAAACCAGCTTTGATAGTGTCAAAATTGCGACCGAGGAGATTGCGAAGCTTCGCCCAGCATTTATGAGTGTGACGTATGGTGCAGGCGGTGGAACAAGCAAATACACCTTGGATATCGCAAAGAATATTAAGGAACTGTATGATGTACCTACGTTGGCACATCTGACCTGTGTATCTTCCAGCAAGGAAATGGTACAGCAGAAAATTGCAGAGATTAAGGCCGCTGGAATCCAGAATGTGATGGCACTTCGCGGTGACATCCCTGCTGGTATGGAAGATGCTGACAGGAGTCATTGGGATTATCAGTATGCGATTGATTTGATTCGTGAATTGAAGCAGGCTGATGTGGATTTTTGTATTGGAGGAGCCTGTTATCCAGAGGTGCATCCAGAAAGCCTGAATCAGAAAGACGATATCAAGCGATTGAAGGAAAAAGTAGATGCAGGCTGTGATTTCCTTACCACACAGATGTTTTTCGATAATAATCTGTTTTATAATTTTTTGTATAAGATTCGTGAGGCGGGCATTACGGTACCAGTGATTCCGGGAATTATGCCGATTACCAATGCGAATCAGATTGAGCGAGCATTGAAACTGTCGGGTTCCTTTATGCCACAGCGTTTTAAGAGCATTGCGGACAAGTTCGGCGCGGATCCTGCGGCGATGAAGCAGGCAGGCATTGCCTATGCGACAGATCAGATTATTGATTTGTATGCGAACAATATCAGTAATGTACATGTGTATTCAATGAATAAACCAGAGGTTGCGGAGAAGATTCAAAGCAATCTTTCGGATATATTAGGGAAATAGATAGAGATGACAATAACCAAGGTTTACACAGAGCCACCAATATGTGAAAAAGAGATTCTAAGATATGCAGGCTGTAAGAATTCCGCACAGGAGTCCTTACAGTTTTCTGTTGGAGATGAGAATCTGGAAAACTTGTATAGGGAGTGTTGTAAGGAAATCCTTCCTAGACTTAGTTATAAAGTATGTTATATAGAGCTTCCATTGGATATCTCAGAAAATACCTGTGATTTTGGTTGTATAAAGGTGCAATCCAAGGATTTGGTGAAAAACTTGCAGGGGTGCAATCGGGCGATTGTTTTTGCAGCAACCATTGGAGTGGAAATGGACCGTTTGATTGCAAAGTACAGTCGGATTTCTCCAGCCAAAGCATTATTGTTTCAAGCAATAGGGACAGAGCGAATCGAAGCCCTGTGTGATGCTTTTTGTGAGGATGTAGGCTGTCTGCATCCACGTTTTAGTCCAGGGTATGGGGATGCGCCTTTGGAAATCCAAAGAGACATCCTGCGGATATTGGATGCATCCAAACGAATTGGGCTCTCTTTAAATGATAGCCTGTTGATGGCTCCATCAAAATCTGTGACAGCATTTGTAGGAATTGGTTCAAGAATAGAACGAAATGAAAAGATAAAATGTGCGGCTTGTGATAAGACAGACTGTGCATACAGGGGTGTATAGATGAATTTCAAAACATTTTTAGAAAACAATATAGTCTATCTCGATGGCGGTATGGGAACACTGCTTCAGGCGAATGGCTTGAAGCCAGGCGAACATCCAGAACACTGGAATATCAGCCATCCAGAAGTGATTACAGAAATACATAAGGCATATTATGATGCGGGAAGTAACGTGGTTTCTACGAATACATTTGGTGCAAATAGTTTGAAGTTTGCGGATGCGGAATTAGAGGAAATCGTAAAGGCCGCATTTGAGAATGCCAAGGCCGCACGTGCACAGTGGGAAACGGAAAATTCTCAGACAGCAAATGAAGAGAGCGGCCAGCAAAAATTTATCGCCTTGGATATTGGGCCAACAGGCAAGCTCTTAAAACCGCTTGGGGATTTGGACTTTGAAGATGCCGTAGCAGTATTTGCGAAAACGATTAAGCTTGGCGTAAAATACGGTGCAGACTTGATTTTCATCGAGACAATGAATGATAGCTACGAAACCAAGGCTGCTCTTTTGGCTGCGAAAGAAAACAGTGATTTGCCAGTGCTGGTTTCGAATGCGTATGGAGAAGATGGGAAGCTGATGACTGGGGCAAATGCTGCAGCGATGGTGGCTATGGTAGAAGGCATGGGAGCCGATGCTATCGGAGCAAACTGTTCGCTTGGACCAAAACAGCTTCGTGGTGTCGTAGAAGAACTCCTTGCGAATGCGTCGATTCCAGTAATTTTGAAGCCAAATGCAGGACTTCCAAAATCGGTAAATGGTCAGACTGTTTTTGATGTTACACCAGAGGAATTTGCCCAGGAAATTACGGAATTGATAAAAAAAGGTGTACGTGTAGCAGGCGGATGCTGTGGTACGACCCCAGCGTATATTCAGGCCTTGTACCAAAAGTCCAAAGAAATAATGCCGGTTGACCTTTCCGAGAAAAACATTACGGTGGTATCTTCTTATACCCATGCCGTGAAGTTTGAGCAGGAGCCGATTCTCATCGGAGAGCGAATCAATCCGACGGGAAAGAAACGATTCAAACAGGCTTTGGTAGAACACGATATCGATTATATTTTGGGCGAAGGGATTCGCCAGGAAGAAAAAGGCGTACATATTCTGGATGTGAATGTGGGCTTGCCGGATATTGATGAGGTAGAAATGCTGCAAACCGCAGTTTGTGAATTGCAGGCAGTTACAGATTTACCACTCCAGATTGATACCTCAGATACGAATGCGATGGAGGTCGCACTTCGTCGTTATAATGGAAAAGCTATGATTAACTCCGTGAACGGGAAGAAGGAGAGCATGGAAGCGGTATTTCCGTTAGTAAAGAAATACGGTGGACTTGTTGTGGCACTTACCTTAGATGAAGGCGGAATTCCAGATACTACCACGGGAAGAATTGCGATTGCAGAAAAAATTCTTACCACAGCAGCGGAATATGGCATTCCGAAAAAAGATATTATTTTTGATACCCTTGCGATGACGATTAGTTCGGACATTCATTCAGCGAAGGTGACCTTAGATTCGCTTCATTATATCAAGGAGAACTTGGGATGTCATACTTCACTTGGGATATCCAATGTATCATTTGGTTTGCCAAACCGAGATGCAGTAAATGGTACATTTTTTACGATGGCATTGGAGAACGGCTTATCTGCAGCGATTATGAATCCTTTTTCTGCAGAAATGATGAAGACCTATTATACCTACAAGGCATTGAAGGGACTGGATGAGAATTGTGCTCAGTATATCGAGCACGTAGCGGAATTTGCCTCTGTGCAGGTGGCTGCTTCAGGTGGTGCACAGGCGACTAGCCCAGTTGAAAAGAAAGATATGCCACAGATATCCTCCGAGCTTCAGAAGGCAGTGGTTTCTGGACGTAAGGAAAAAGCGGCAGAGCTGACTCAGGCGTTACTTGTGGAAGAAGAACCGCTGAACATCGTTCAGAATGAAATTATTCCAGCCTTAAATATCGTGGGACAAGGCTATGAAGAAAAGAAAGTATATCTGCCACAGCTTTTGATGAGTGCGGAAGCGGCGAAGAGTGCGTTTGAAAAAATCAAAGAATATATGGCAGGGAAAGGTTCTGTAGAAGAAAAGAATACTGCGGAAAAACGTCAGGTAGTTATCGCTACCGTGCATGGTGATATTCACGATATCGGTAAAAATATCGTGAAGCTGTTGCTGGAGAACTATGGTTTTGACGTACGAGATTTGGGCAAGGATGTGCCAGCAGATGAGATTGTAGAAAAAGTTGTGGAACTACATGCGGCACTTGTTGGATTAAGTGCACTTATGACGACAACGGTTCCAGCGATGGAAGAGACTATTGTAAAGCTTCGTGAGAAGGCACCTTGGTGTAAGGTAGTCGTAGGCGGTGCAGTGCTTACGCAGGAATATGCAGACAAAATCGGAGCGGACAAATACGCCAAGGATGCGATGGAAACCGTTCGTTATGCAGAAGAAATCTTTGCAGGAAACAAATAACAAAGGAGTCTATATGATATACACAAGACCCGATTATTTTAATGAATTTAAATGTATCGCAGACAAATGTCCAGATACCTGTTGTGCAGGCTGGCAGATAGTCATAGATGATGCTTCATTAGAAAAGTATAAAAAGCTAAAGGGTGACTATATTTGGAAGGTGATGTCCTGTGTGGATTGGGAAGAAGGTTGTTTCCGTCAGGATAATGAGAAACGCTGTGCGTTTTTAAATTCAGACAATCTTTGTGAACTTTATAAAAATGCTGGAGAAGATAGTCTTTGCAAAACTTGTAGAGATTATCCGCGTCACACAGAGGAGTTTGATGGTGTAAGAGAGGTGACACTGTCCGTTTCCTGTCCTGTGGTAGCTCGCCTTTTGATGGAGCGAATGACACCAGTAAATTTTGTAACAGAAGAGCATTCAGAGGAAGAGGAAACGTTAGAGTTTGGTGATTTTGATCCGTTCTTGTATTCGATTATTGAAGATGGAAGGGCGGCTATGGTAGAAATTTTGCAAGATAGAGAGCTTCCGCTGAAAGAACGTGCAGTGCTTGTGCTGGGGATGGCACATGATATGCAAAGACGCATCAATCGTCGCGAACTATTCGCGTGCGATCAGGTAATTGCGAAATACAAGCGAGAAAAGTCGCAGGCGTATGTAAAAGAGTATTTGGGTATGAAAGGTATGATGGAGGAAGAAACTCTTACGAAGGAAATGTTTCCACTTATTTATGAGTTGGAAATACTTCGTGAGGAGTGGGATGACTTGCTCCACAAGAGCCAGAATATGCTTTTCTTTTCCATGAAAGAAGAATTCGGACAGTTGAAAAAGGAATTTGACCTTTGGAAAGCGCAGAAACCAGAGATAGAGGTTCATCTGGAGCAGATACTGGTGTATTTCCTATATACCTATTTCCCGGGAAGTGTGTATGATGGACAGTTGTTTGCAAAGGCGCAGATGGCAGTATACTGTACCTGGATGATAGAGCTTCTTTGGATGGCACAGTGGCTGATGAATGGAAAAAGATTAAATTTCGACGAAATGACAGAGCTATTATATCGATTCTCCAGAGAAATCGAGCATTCGGATGAGAATTTAGAACAGTTAGATGAAATGATGAAAAAGAAGTGGTTGATATAGCCACTTCTTTTTGCATAAATCCACAATATATAGAAGATTCTATAAATTAATTGTGGAAATATGGTATACAATGTGTTAAAATCAAAGTCAGGGAATTTTCGGAAAATTTGGAGGAGCATACCAATGATATTGAAAAAAGAAAATACACAGAATACGAAGGGAAATAAACCACCGATTACGCAGGAGAAGATTTTTAAATTTATGTTTATCCTGACAATTGCGGTGTCAGCGGTTTTCTTTTTGAAGAATCTCTTGGGTAAAAATATACAAGAGGCGATGATTATCGGAGGAAGTATTGTCGTATTTGCGATTCTGTTTGGAATACTCATACTTAGAAAAGCGAAGGAAACCACGAAACAGTTTATGCTAGCAATTTCCTTGATGGTGCTGATTTTTATTATCGCATTAAATAGTGGTGGATATTTCAGTGATGACTTTATCATGTTCCTTGCAGTAATTGCACTCACAGGTTTGTATTTGGAACCAAAATATTCGATTGTGCAGTTGATTATGGCAACCTGCTTCCTTATTATCATGTTTGTGCTTCATCCGGAAAAAGCAGATCCATTGGGACAGTATGCACAGTGTGTTGGCGAATTTGTGCTGACAGGTGTGCTTTTCATTCAGACCATCAAACGAGGCAAAGCATTCATCGGTATCGGTGAAGATCGTGCCAAAGAAGCCGAAGGTCTCGTGGAGTCTATGAAGGATATGGGTGAGGAATTAGACCATGACTTTGCAAAGTCATCTGCTCGTATCAATAATAATACTGCAGAGCTCCAAAAAGGTTCGAAATCCATCGTAGATAGTGCGATTGATATGCAGGGCAGTTGTGATGATGTACAGGATAGAATCATTATTTCACAGCAGTCTATCCTTGAATTAAATGAACAGGTAACACGATTTGAAATTGCATTGAGAGAAAATCAGGAAAATATCGCGAATATGGAACAGCATTTGGCGGCAGTTACCACAACGGTAAACGAAGCCAATGAAGTATTCCTTGCAATGGAACAGAAAATGGGCGAGGTTGCAGATATTGCAGATCAGTTGGGTGATATATCTTTCAATACCACAATTCTTTCCTTAAATGCTTCGATTGAAGCAGCAAGAGCAGGAGAAAGCGGAGCTGGTTTTGAAGTCGTTGCTTCTGAAATGCGTCAGCTTTCAAACAACAGTAATATCTTCTCAGAACAGGTATCAGAGGTTGTTAAGGAACTCGAAAAAGAGGTTGGTGAAACTGCTCGTCAGTTCCAGGATAGCACGAAAGCACTGACAGAGTCGAAAGAATCAATGGTAGAATTGCAGGAAAGCTTTGAACGTTTGACGAAACAGTTTGATGCTTTGTATGGAAACATCGCTACACAGAACAACAATGTGAACGAAGTGGGAAATATTTTCCATGACCTTCGTGCAAGAGTAGCAGAGATGCAGAACTATTCTGCAGATAACCAGAAATCGGTTGGGGCAATTATCGATGCTATGGATTTATATAAAGAAAATATCGAAAAAGTTATCGAGTCAACTCGTAGAGCTGAAATCGAAGAATAGAAATCAAAGGGCTGTCGCAAATATCAATTTGTCGACGCCCTTTCTTCATGTCTTGAAATACATATATCTTCGTCTCACAGTTGCATTTTCGAACCTTTAAGGAAAACACTAGAATTTCTCGAAACACACTTCTGCTTAAGTATTGTGTCTGTCATAGCTTTTACTCTCTGCACCACTTTGTACGTTGTGCAACAGACACCGTTCTCAAATTCCTGTTTCTCTAATGTGGGCAGTCTTATAAAGGTGATATTACATGAGCCATGCAAAAACTCCGCACAAGAACGGTGCGTCAAACAGTTTGCATGGCTCATG
>JAFQRZ010000020.1 GCA_017409825.1 Agathobacter sp.
TCATGAGCCATGCAAACTGTTTGACGCACCGTTCTTGTGCGGAGTTTTTGCATGGCTCATGTAATATCACCTTTATAAGACTGCCCACATTAGAGAAACAGAAATTTGAGAACGGTGTCTGTTGCACAACGTACAAAGTGGCGCAGAGAGTAAAAGCTATGACAGACAAAAAACTTAAGCCCGCCGTGTGTTTCAAGAAAGTAAACGCGTTTCCCTTAAAGGTTCGAAATTCCATAGAAGATACAGCGACATATTTTATTTCAAAAGCAACATAAGGGCGACAGCAAATCGGAATTTGTAGAAAATCACTCTTTTGGAATCGAAATTCTTGATTTGTAATTTCTAGAATGGTACACTTAATTCAATTATGAAAATTTTCCACCCATATATGGGTATTCAATATATGATTTAGGAGAAATATAAGATGGATATGAAAGAAAAAGCATTGCTTGCCCACGAAACTTGGAATGGCAAGCTGGAAACTACTGCAAAGTCAAAAGTAAATTCGCGCGAAGATTTGGCAATTGCCTATACGCCTGGTGTAGCAGAGCCTTGCAAAGAAATCGCTGCGGATGTATCAAAATCATATACATATACTTGGAAGGCAAACACCGTTGCTGTCGTTTCTGACGGGAGTGCTGTGCTTGGATTAGGAAACATCGGACCATACGCTGCAATGCCAGTTATGGAAGGCAAATGTGTGCTATTCAAGGAATTTGGTGGCGTAAACGCAGTCCCAATCTGTCTCGATACCCAAGACACCGAAGAAATCATTACTGCGGTAAAAAATATTGCACCTGGATTCGGTGGTATCAATTTAGAAGATATCTCCGCACCTCGCTGTTTCGAAATCGAAGAACGATTGAAAGAAATTTTAGATATTCCAGTCTTTCACGATGACCAGCATGGAACTGCTATCGTGGTTCTTACGGGTGTCATCAATGCTCTTCGTATCACCGGCAAGAAAAAGGAGGCATGCCGCGTCGTAGTAAACGGTGCAGGCTCCGCAGGTGTTGCAATTACCAAACTCCTACTACGTTATGGTTTTACCAACGTTATCATGTGCGACAAAGAAGGCATCATTGGTAAGGACTATCCAAACCTAAACTGGATGCAGAAAAAAATGACAGAAGTTACAAACTTAAATGACGAAACCGGTACACTTGCAGATGCATTAAAAGGTGCTGATATTTTTATTGGTGTTTCTGCTCCAAATATCGTAACTTCAGAAATGGTCGCTTCCATGAATACCGATGCTATCCTTTTTGCTATGGCGAACCCTGTTCCAGAAATCATGCCAGATGTGGCAAAAGCCGCAGGTGCACGCATCGTTGGAACTGGTCGTAGTGATTTTCCAAATCAGGTGAACAACGTCATTGCTTTCCCTGGCATTTTCAAGGGTGCTTTGGAAGGTCGTGCTGCACAAATTACAGAAGAAATGAAGCTTGCTGCCGCAGAAGCACTTGCTGCTCTTGTTTCAGACGAAGAACTAAATGAAGATTTTATTATGCCAGAAGCCTTTGACCCACGTGTTGCCGAAGTGGTTAGTCAGGCCGTGAAAGCACATATTTAAAACAAGAAAAGAGATGTCCCATGATTCCATGCCATTTTGGTGAAAAAAGATATTTTTCTTTAAATGAATACTGTAAGCAGACCTTTGGTGATAAAGTATATCGGCTTTCGCTTAACGGAGGCATGACCTGTCCCAATCGTGATGGAACTTTAGCTTATGGTGGCTGTACATTCTGTAGCGAAGGCGGCTCCGGTGATTTTGCAGCTACTTACGATATTTCAATTTCTGCACAAATTGCAGAAGCGAAAACTCGCATTCAGCAAAAGACGAATTGCAAAAAATTCATTGCATATTTTCAGGCATATACAAACACCTACGCTCCACTTTCTCACTTACGACGAATTTATACGGAGGCTTTACAGGAACCTGAAGTCGTAGCGCTTTCCATCGGAACCCGCTGCGATTGTCTAGGGGATGAAGTGTTGGATTTGCTAGAAGAATTAGCACAATACGATTGGCCAGTTTCCTCAGGCACATCTAGGAAACCGATTTGGATAGAGCTTGGGCTACAAACGATACACCCTAAAACCCACACCCGTCTAAACACGCACACAACAGTAGAACGATTCGACGAAGCTGTTACCCAATTACAGGCTCGTGGAATCTCTGTAATCGCTCATGTGATTCTAGGATTACCAGATGAAACCAAAGAAATGATGCTGCAAACTGTAGCACACGTTGCTACTTTACCTGTAGCTGGCATCAAATTACAACTGCTTCACATACTAAGAGGAACACAGTTGGCTTTGGAATATGATGCTGCTCCATTTCCTTTGTTGGAATTAGAGGAATATTGTGACTTGGTCATTGATTGTTTAGAATGCCTACCATCCGATATGGTCGTGCATCGTATAACTGGGGATGGTCCAAGAAAACTTTTGATTGCTCCACTTTGGAGCACAGACAAGAAACGTGTGCTGAACACGATAAATAAGAAACTTGTAGAAAGAAACACCTGGCAAGGACGCCTTTATCCTTGCACAAAATAAAATTGGGAATTGAATTTTTTACGAATTCATTCTATGATATAAGAACTATAATCTAAGAAAGAGGTCAACACATGGCAGAACCATTTACCATATACAAATTGACAATCTTATATATGTTGGATAAAGCAGGCTTTCCTCTCTCCAACACCCAGCTCTCTAACTTCTTTTTGGAGCATGACTATACGGACTACTTCCGGGTGCAGGAAGTTATTGGAAATCTCGTAGATTCCGACCTGATTTTGGCAGAATCCACTCATTCTAACACCCAGTACACCCTTACTACTGCCGGAAAGGAAACACTCAATTTCTTCTCCGATAAAATTACGGAAGGTATTACACAGGACGTCTTGCATTTCTTTGAGCAAAATCAGATGGTACTCCGTCAGGAAACATCCATCATTGCCGACTACTACAAAACGACCAACCAAACTTACGCGGTCCGCTGTCAGGCTCGCTCCGACGGACAAACTATGATTGACCTAACCCTTTCCGTAAAAACGAAGGAACAGGCAGAAGCGATTTGTAATAACTGGCGAAAACAGCATGAGGATGTGTATATGTATCTCATGGATTCGCTCATGAAATAAAACAAAACCCCGTATGTTATCCATTTATCATAGTCCTTACACAAGACTTCTAAATGGATAGCATACGGGGTTTTCTTCATAAGCTTTCTACTTTTTCTGAATAGAATATCCAAACTTTCCTAGTTTCTCACCCATCGCAAAGTATTCCCCATGGGAATACATCACAAGACCTAGCTCATTGATCAGGAATTTCCCTGTTTCATTCATATATTCATCTTCTACGGTCACACTAACAACCTCTGCAATAAACATGTGATGACAGCCCAATTCTTTCTTTTCTACCACCTTACAGGCAATATTAACAGGACTTTCTTGGATAGCTGGTGCCTTACAGTTTTCTACCGCAATTGGTGTGAGATTCATTTCTTTGAATTTGTCTACATCTCTGCCACTTGTCACACCACAATAATCACATGCCTTCACCAACTCTTCTGTCGTAAGATTGATGACAAACTCGCCTGTTTCCTCAATCATACGATAAGAATAGCGTTCCGGACGAACAGAAATGGATACCATCGGTGGATTCGTACAAATCGTACCCGCCCAAGCAATCGTAATAATATTATGTTTTCCTTCTTTATCTGCCACAGACACCATTACCGCAGGAACAGGGTTTAACATGTTGCCTGGCTTCCATGTTTGTTTTGCCATTTCTTAATTCTCCATTTAATTTCTATCCTATTTTATCACTCGACAGCATAATAAGTCCGAGTTGTTTCATCGCACGCTCTAATCGTTCCATGTTCTTCGCTTCCATCTCCGTTAATGGCATACGCAAGGCCTTTGTCTGAAATCCCATAAGCTCCAGTGCCTTTTTCACCGGAATCGGATTCACCTCACAGAACAGAGCCTGTATAAAATCCATGTACTTTAACTGCAGCTCTCTTGCTCGAGCAACATTTCCATCCAAGTATTCTACAACCATGTCATGCGTATCTTTCGGTACAGCATTCGCCAAAACTGAGATAACCCCAATGCCTCCCAAAGACAAAATCGGCACAATCTGATCATCGTTACCTGAATATACCTCTAGTGCACCTTCTGCACGACGAATCACTTCCGCTACCTGGGTAATATTTCCACTCGCTTCCTTCAATGCAACAATATTGTCTATCTCTTTTCCCAGCCGAGCTGCTGTTTCCGGCAAAATATTCACACCCGTTCGAGAAGGCACATTGTACATGATAATTGGAATCTTCACCGAAGCTGCTACTGCCTTATAATGCTCATACAAGCCATTTTGTGTCGCTTTGTTATAATATGGTGTTACCACTAAAAGGCCATCCGCCCCAAGTGCCTCGGCCTTTTTCGAGAAAGCAATCACATTTTCGGTACAATTCCCACCACTACCTGCAATCACAGGCACACGATTTCTAACTTTTTCTATCGTATAAGAGATAACAGAAAGACGCTCCTCTTCCGTCATGGTTACAGGCTCCCCTGTTGTTCCACACACGATAATTGCATCTGTTTTGCCCTCTATCTGGTATTCTATCAATCGTCCTAGTTCTTCATAATTTACGTCTTTCTCTTCCGTAAAAGGTGTAACCAATGCCACACCAGAACCTCGGAATAACGACATAACCTACCTCTTATAATTTGATATTTGGATTTTCTTTGATAATATCTGCTATCAATTCTCTTTCGTCCATTGGCTGCTTAATGCCCTTGATTTCCTGATAATCCTCATGCCCTTTTCCTGCCAAAACGATGATATCTCCATCCTGCGCATGCTCCATACAGTATTTAATTGCATCTTTGCGGTCTGGAATCATAACATAGTCGCCATCCGCCTTCTTTACTCCAACTAAAATATCCTGAATGATATCCATCGGCTCCTCATCACGTGGATTATCCGAAGTAATTACTGTCAAATCCGCCAAACGGGAGGAAACCTCGCCCATCTCATATCTTCTGGATTTCGCGCGATTTCCACCGCAGCCAAACAAACATACTAAGCGGGAAGGGTTATAAGCTTTAATCGTAGTTAAAAGACTCTCCAACGCCATTGCATTATGTGCATAGTCAATCATCAGTGTATAACTCTTGGTTACAGGCACGATTTCAATACGACCTTTTACGCTCACATTCTTTAATGCTGATTTAATATTTCCCACATCCACACCAAAATGATTACAAATTGCAATCGCTGTCAATGAATTATATACACTGAAGCTTCCTGGAACATTTACTTCCACATCAAAATCAACCAAACCGCTCACGTGGTACTTCACGCCCAATGCTCCATGTTCTTTCAAAAGCTCTACATTGGTTGCCTGAATATCATTCTGTTCCCCATACCCAAAGGTTTCCACCTCACAAGTGTGTCCCTTCATGATACCTTCTAAATGCTCACTGTCACCATTAAAGATACCCAGCTTACACTTCTGGAACAATAAGCTCTTACAATGCATATAATCATCAAAATCCTTATGTTCATTTCCACCGATATGATCTGGCTCTAAATTGGTAAACACACCGATATCAAACATAAAACCTGCCACGCGGTGCATCATAAGTGCCTGAGAAGACACTTCCATTACGACTGCATCTAAACCTGCATCTACCATCTTGCGGAACGTTTCCTGCACAATATAAGATTCCGGAGTCGTATTTACAGAAGGAATATGCTTATCACCAATAATGGATTCAATCGTTCCGATTAATCCTGTTTTGATTCCTGCAGATTCCAAAATAGATTTTACCAAATATGTGGTCGTTGTCTTTCCTTTTGTACCCGTGATACCAATCGTTTTCAACTTCTCTGCTGGATAATCAAAGTAAGCCGCAGCCAATTCTGCTAAAGCGATTCTTGTATTTTCAACCAAGATGTAAGTAAAGCCTTCCACCAGCTCCACATCCTCTCGCTCCACAACAAACGCTACTGCGCCTTTTCCCATCATTTCCGGAATGAAGTCATGACCATCCCTTACGGTTCCAGCGATGCAAACAAAAATCGCACCTGGCTTGATTTTTCTCGAATCATATACCAAGGAAGTAATTTCGGTATCAAGACTTCCTGCCAACAATTTGTATTCCATTTTTTCTACAAGCTTTTTAATCTGCATATCCTCTTCCCCTTATCCATTATATTCGCCACTAAATACTTCGGTAGCTGGTCCTGTCATAAAAACATGATTTGTTTCTTCGTCCCATTCAATTACTAGGTCCCCACCTAATAAATGAACCAATACTTTTCGGTCCGTCAAACCATTTAAAATACATGCAACAACCGTTGCACAGGTTCCTGTTCCGCAAGCCCACGTCTCCGCAGATCCTCTTTCCCATACGCGCATATATGCTTCATTTCTGGAAACTACCTCTACAAATTCCGTATTCGTACGCTTTGGAAAACGTTCGTGATTTTCAAAAAGCGGACCATATTTTTCCAATGGAAATGCCTTCACATCATCTACAAATACAACTGCATGAGGATTCCCCATGGAAACACAGGTCATTTTCCATACCTTGTCCCCAACTGTAATAGGCTCATCAATCACTCGTTCGCCTTCTGCAACCACAGGAATTTCTGCTGGCTCAAAAATTGGCTCTCCCATGTCAACACGAACTGTAGCAACCTTTCCGTCTTCCACATTTAAAGTCAAATATTTGATGCCCGCACCTGTTTCCACCGCAACTTCTGTTTTATCCGTCAAACCATGGTCATACACATATTTTCCTACACAGCGGACACCATTTCCACACATTTCGGCTTCCGAACCATCCGCATTGTAAATATGCATCGTAAAATCGGCAATTTCCGATGGCCCAATCGTAATCAAACCATCTGAACCAATCCCGAAATGGCAATCACTTACCTTGATTGACATCTCTGCTGGATTCTGTAATTTCTCCTCAAACAAATTGACATAGATATATCCATTTCCACATCCGTGGAGTTTTGTAAATTTCATGTTGCTTTCCTCTTTTCAATCATAATATTGCTTAAAAAAGAGCTGACCAAATCGGCAGCCCTTTTATCATTTCCTAATTAAAATAACATCTGAAAAATCATCAATGCAACCACGCCAGCAAGACCTAACATATTAATCACGCTAAGCACGATAATAGCGATAGTACATTTATGAACAGAAATCACCTTTTTCTCAAGTTCATTCGCTTTGTCTAACTTCTCTTCCACACTCTTCAAAATGTCGGCAAGATTACGATAACACTGCACATTTTCAGAATGTACCTTATCAGACAAATCGGATTTCACCACTTCAAGCTGAGCATTTAATTCAGAAAGCGCATTCTTAAGTTCTTCCGCCTGCTGTGCACTAAGTGAGCCTAATGCCCCCTTGATTTCTTCCATCTGCTGACCATTTAAAACGCCTAAAGTATCTTTCAATTCTTCTAACTGACGTTCATTGATTTTCTGACCATCCTGCAGCTCTTTCCCAAGAGATGCACCAATTGCTTCCATTTTCTCAGAAACCTTGTCAATCAAACTATCAATCTGCTTGGTCACTTCTTCCGTAATACCATCTGCTTTTTTCTGGCGTTCATCCAAAATATATTCTAATTCTTTTGCTTTAATTTCTCTTTCGTCAACGATTTCCTGAAGTTCCTGCACCTTAGATTCCTTGGTAAGCAAAAGTGTCTGAAGCTGCTGTGCTTTTGCACGAAATTCATCAATCTGCTTTAATAAATAATCTTCTTTTTCCATTTTGCTATTTTCTGGTACATTTTCTACAATAATATTTTCTGTTGTCATTTCTTTCTCCAATGTGATAATAACGTTTTCTGGGATGTTAGATTCTTTCTCTTCTTTCACCGGCTTTTCTGTTTCACCCTTTGATGCCATTGCCATCTCTGGCACAATCGGTTTTACCGGCATAACTACTACTGGCTGACGATTCGCCACCTGCGACATCGTCTTCGGTCTTGCTTGTGAAGTTTTCTTTGGCTCAAGACTATTTAATACCTGTCTTGCGATTTTGTCTAGCAAGCCTGCCATCGCCTATCCTCCCATAATTTGTCCATAATATATTTTATTGTAGCATTTACATTCTGATTTGTAAATTAGTTTTTCTAAATACCGCAAACTCGCCCCTCCACATATTCATTTATCGCTGTATTAGCATAAGGCATCTAAATGAATATATAGAGGGGCGAGTTCTTACTATCTCTATACAACTAATTCATTAAACATAACACTTCTTCAATAAAAACTATTTTAAAGGATACTTTGCTGTGAGTTCGTCTACGATAGCACGAGCTTTATCCACTGCACTTTCTCCCTCTTTGATAAGCATTGCAATTGCTTCTGCAATCTTGTCCATATCTGCTGTATTCATACCACGTGAAGTAACCGCTGGTGTACCGAGACGTAAACCACTTGTTACGAATGGTGATTTAGGATCATTTGGAATCGTATTTTTGTTACAAGTAATGTGAGCAGCATCCAAAAGCTTTTCTGT
Source organism: Agathobacter sp. (assembly GCA_017409825.1). Classification (GTDB taxonomy): domain Bacteria; phylum Bacillota; class Clostridia; order Lachnospirales; family Lachnospiraceae; genus Roseburia. The sequence continues at coordinate 8,573 of JAFQRZ010000020.1, forward strand.
AGCCTTACCAGTTAATTCAAACGGAGTAAGGTCAACAAGCATAAGGTGGTTATCTGTACCATCCGATACAATCTTGATACCTCTATCCATGAGTCCCTTACAAAGTGCCTGTGCATTATCGATAACGCCCTGCTGATATTCTTTGAACGCTGGATCTAATGCTTCTTTGAAACAAACTGCCTTTGCAGCGATTACATGCATGAGTGGTCCACCCTGAATACCTGGGAATACTGCTTTATTGAAGTTGTACTTGTCTGCAACTTCCTGACTAGCCATAATCATACCACCTCGAGGTCCACGAAGTGTTTTATGTGTTGTAGTAGTTACAACATCCGCATAAGGCATTGGGCTTGGATGAAGACCTGCTGCTACAAGACCTGCGATATGCGCGATATCTACCATAAGAAGTGCACCACAAGCATCTGCGATTTCACGGAATTTCTTGAAATCGATGGTTCTCGCATAAGCAGATGCACCTGCGATAATCATCTTAGGCTTGCATTCCATCGCAATTTTCATAACTTCGTCGTAATCAATAAAACCTTCATCGTTTACACCATAAGGTACGATATTGAAGTAAGAACCAGAGAAGTTCGCTGGTGAACCATGTGATAAATGTCCGCCATGATCTAAGTTCATACCCATAACAGTATCACCTGGCTGCAACATTGCAAACTGCACTGCCATATTTGCCTGTGCACCAGAATGTGGCTGTACGTTTACATATTCACAACCGAATAATTCTTTTGCTCTATCTCTCGCTAAATCTTCTACTACGTCTACACAGTCACATCCGCCATAGTATCTTTTTCCTGGATATCCCTCTGCGTATTTGTTTGTCATAATACTTCCCATTGCTGCCATAACTGCTGGAGAAGTCCAGTTTTCTGAAGCAATCAACTCAATATGACTATTCTGTCTATCTACTTCATCATAAATAGCCTGCGCTACTTCCATGTCTACTGCTTTTAAATCTTCCATACTGTACATAAAAAATTCTCCTTTACAAAAACATATCGTTATTATAAAGGAGAATTTTATATTCTGCAATTATAAAATGCTATCCTAGTTATCACAAATAATTATAAAATCTATAACTTATAAGCCGTTAACAATTTTAAAAATGAAAACGCAATTCATCTCTCTCAACATAAATCCACAGACATTCTTGCTTTTTTCCATAATAACCATCTTCATAATAATCTACTCTCCAACCATATACCCCTGAAAAATTGTTTCTTTTGTATTTTACTTCTTTGATTTCTATCTCTTCCTGTCCAATATAAAATTTATCAACAGACAATTCGCCATCCTTTACAGAAATATATAAGGTATAGAGATTTTCTCCGCGTTGTTTGCTAAACTCCAAATTATCAACATCCTTCAAAAAATCTCCTTGCGACTCTACTACAATATCACATTTCCATTCTCCTGTATTTGTATCAAAAACAACGTCAAAATTCACCTCCCAAATATAATCGCTTACCTTACCATATTCATATATCGCTGCATTTACATTGTATTCGCCTGAACACACTTTTTCAGCAGACAAAATCTTCATTTCATCAGCTCTATCGCTATACTCTTCCATATATGTATTATTTACAAGCCAACTATAATCATAATCTTCTTGAGGTAAATATATTTTCTCTCCATATTCTTGTATGCTCTCTATCAACCATCCACCTACATCGTAATAACACGAAACAATTTCATATTCACCTTCTATTATTGCATCATCATTTTCAGCTACAATATTTAAATATGCATAGTCATATCCTGTCTCTTCCTCTGTTTTCCTTTTTTCTAATTCAACACTTGTAATCTCCATATTTAATTCACTAAAATAAGAAATAACTTTCTCATCATTTTGAATTTGTTCAACAGACAATAGTTTATTTCTTTCCACGACATCTGTACCATCACTAGTCCCGCATCCGCTTATTAATAATGCCACTAACATCACAATAAGCCCTAAACATTTCCTATCAATTCTCAAAAATTTTTCTCTAAAAAATATATACATTTTATTTTCTCCTTTTCTATTTTGCACCTATTTAAGTGCATTTAAATCATAACATTTAGCCATAATAAAGTCAAGATTTTGCACTTATATAAACGCAAAGAAAGGACTATTATTATGAATCAAGCTTATGAAATCGCCTTTGGGAAAAACATACGAACATTAAGGAAAAAGAAAAAACTGACACAGGAACAACTCTCCGCCCAACTTCAAACACATGGCTGTGATATTACCAGAAGTGCATTAGCAAAAATTGAAGTTGGACAAAGACATTTATATCCAGATGAAATTAGATTACTGAAAGAATTACTTGGAACTACATTTGAAGAACTTTTTTATTTTTAAATCTTATTTTAGGGCTTTGCAAATGCAACAGTCCTTTTTCGATATGTATATTAAAATCCGAGGTATATAGTTTTATGCCTTAAAGAACTTCCAGCTACTTTTGTAGTTCTTCTTAGTGGATGACTATACAAAATGTCATGTACTTAAGCAACTGTTTGAGGTGCTGTTTTTGCACCGAGTTTTGCGTGGCACATGTAATATCAACTTTGTAGAGGCGTCCACTTAGAAGAACTTGAAAGTAGTTGCGTGATTTAAGACATAAAACTATATACCTCGGATTTTTATTACAACAACATAAAAAGGACCGTCGCATTTGCGACGGTCCTAATATTAAGATTTAAAAATCTTATGCTTCTTCACCAGCATATAATGTAACTAATTTCTTTAAGTGTTCGTATCTTTCTTTAGCGTTTGCTTCAGACTGAGCGAATAATTCAGCAGCTCTTTCTGGGTTGAACTTAGCAAGTGATGCATAACGGTTTTCACCCTTCAAGAATTCCTGATAATCTCCTGTTGGAGCTTTGCTATCTAAGCTAAATGCGTTCTTTCCAGCAGCTTTAAGTTCTGGATTGAAACGGAAGTTATGCCAGTAGCCAGCTTCTACAGCGAGTTTTTCTTCTGTCTGAGCTTTGCTCATACCTTTCTTGATACCATGGTTGATACATGGAGCGTAAGCGATGATTAATGATGGTCCTGGATAAGCTTCAGCTTCTGCTAATGCTTTTACAGTCTGGTTCATGTCAGCACCCATAGAGATGTGTGCAACATATACATAACCATAGCTCATTGCGATACCAGCAAGGTCTTTCTTCTTAGTTTCTTTACCGCCAGCTGCGAACTGTGCAATAGCACCAACTGGTGTAGATTTAGAAGACTGTCCACCTGTGTTAGAGTAAACTTCAGTATCGAATACCATTACGTTGATATCTTTTCCAGAAGCTAAGATGTGGTCAACACCGCCGAAGCCGATGTCATAAGCCCATCCGTCACCACCGAATACCCACTGAGATTTCTTAGCAAGGTAGTCTTTTTCTTTTAAGATTTCGTTTGCTTTATCGCATCCACATGCTTCTAAAGCAGCTACTAATTTATCTGTAGCAGCGCCATTTGTTACACCACTGTTGAATGTATCATTCCATTCAGCGATAGCAGCTTTAACGTCGTCATTTGCTGTTTCAGCAAGAACGTCTAATTCAGCTTTTAATCTGTCACGGATTGCTCTCTGAGCAAGTAACATACCATAACCGAATTCAGCAGCATCTTCGAATAATGAGTTAGACCAAGCAGGACCCTGTCCTTTCTTGTTAACTGTATATGGTGTAGATGGTGATGAGTTACCCCAGATTGAAGAACATCCTGTTGCGTTAGCAATGTACATTCTTTCACCGAATAACTGTGTAATTAATTTAGCGTAAGGTGTTTCTCCACAACCAGCACATGCGCCTGAGAACTCAAGTAATGGCTGTTTGAACTGAGAACCTTTAACAGAAACAAGTTTGAACTTGTCGATAACTTCCTGTTTGTCATCAAGCGTAACAGCGTAATCGAAGTATTTCTGTTCGTCAGCGTTAGCTTCGAAGTTCTGCATTGTGATAGCCTGTACTTTATCTGGACATACGTTTACACATGATCCACAACCTGTACAGTCGTAAGCAGATACAACGATAGCGAACTTGTAACCTGGCATCTGAGTCATGTCTTTCATCTGCATTCCTTCTGGAGCGTTAGCAGCTTCAGCTTCTGTCATAGCTACTGGACGGATTGCAGCATGTGGACATACATAAGAACACTGGTTACACTGGATACATTTTGTAGCATCCCAAACTGGTACGTCTACTGCGATACCACGTTTTTCAAATGCAGATGTACCAGAAGGTGTCTGACCGATTTCGTATTTCTTTGTTACAGATACAGGAATTGTGTTACCTAACTGTGCATTAACTTTAGACTGGATGTCTTTTACGAATTCGATAGCATCAGCTGTACCCTGGTTGCCGATTTCTTCGCCAAGTACTGTGTCTTCACAGTTCTTCCAGCTTTCTGGAACTTCAACTTTGATGTAAGCTGTAGCACCAGCGTCGATAGCGTCATGGTTCATCTTAACGATGTCATCACCCTTCTTAGCGTAAGAACGTGTAGCTGCATCTTTCATTAATTTCATAACTTCTTCTTCTGGAATAAGTTTTGTTAATGAGAAGAATGCTGACTGGAGAACTGTATTGATACGGTTTCCAAGTCCGATTTCTTTACCAATCTTAACACCATCAATGATGTAGAAGTTGATATTGTTTTCAGCGATATATCTCTTAACCTGTCCTGGAAGTTTTTCATCTAATTCTTCTACAGACCATGGTGTGTTGAAGAGGAATGTACCACCTGGTACAAGATCCTGAACCATGTTGTATTTGTAGATGTAAGCTGTACAGTGACAAGCTACGAAGTTAGCCTGTGAAATAAGGTATGTTGAATGGATTGGAGTATGTCCAAAACGTAAGTGTGAAATAGTAACACCACCAGATTTCTTTGAGTCATAATCAAAGTATGCCTGAGCGTACATATCTGTGTTATCACCGATAATCTTGATAGAGTTCTTATTAGCACCTACAGTACCGTCAGCACCAAGTCCCCAGAACTTACAGTTTGTTGTTCCTTCTGGAGTTGTAACTGGGTTTTCTTTTACTTCAAGAGAAAGATTTGTCACGTCATCGATAATACCGATTGTGAATACTTCTTTTTCTTCATTTCTGTAAACAGAGATGATCTGGCCTGGTGTAGTATCTTTAGAACCTAAACCATAACGACCTCTTGTCATCTTGCAGTTTTCGAATTTAGAGCCACGTAATGCAGCAACTACATCTAAGTATAATGGTTCTGCATAAGCACCTGGTTCTTTTGTTCTATCCATAACAGCGATAGATTTTACTGTTTCTGGGATAGCTTCGATAAGAGCTTCTCTTACGAATGGTCTGTAAAGACGAACTTTAACAACACCAACTTTTTCACCCTTAGCTACTAAATAGTCAACTGTTTCGTCGATTGTTTCGCAAACAGAACCCATAGCGATGATAACTTTTTCAGCATCTGGAGCACCATGGTAGTTGAATAATTTGTAGTTTGTACCAATCTTAGCATTAACTCTGTCCATAGCTTCCTGAACTTTAGCTGGAAGTGCATCGTATGTAGAGTTACAAGCTTCTCTTGACTGGAAGAAAAGGTCTGGGTTCTGAGCTGAACCTAATTCACATGGATGGTTTGGATTTAATGCATTCTTACGGAATTCGTCGATTGCTTCCATGCTTACCATATCTTTCAAATCTTCGTAATCCCATGTTTCGATCTTCTGGATTTCGTGAGATGTACGGAAACCATCAAAGAAGTTGATGAATGGAACACGTCCTTCAATTGCTGCGATATGAGCAACTGGAGTTAAGTCCATAACTTCCTGTACAGATGATTCACAAAGCATAGCACAACCTGTCTGACGACAAGCCATAACGTCTGAGTGATCACCAAAAATGTTTAATGCGTGTGAAGCTACACAACGTGCAGATACGTTGAATACACCTGGAAGTCTTTCACCAGCAACCTTGTAAAGGTTAGGAATCATAAGTAAGAGACCCTGAGATGCTGTAAATGTTGTAGTTAAAGCACCTGCTGTTAAAGATCCGTGTACAGTACCAGCTGCACCAGCTTCTGACTGCATTTCTGTTACCTGAACAGTCTGTCCGAAAATGTTCTTTCTACCAGCTGTTGCCCATTCATCTGTAGCTTCAGCCATAACAGATGATGGTGTAATAGGATAGATAGCTGCAACGTCTGTGTAAGCATAAGACACATGAGCTGCTGCATGGTTACCATCCATAGTTTTCATTGAACGTTTCATGGGTTTGTACCTCCTCGTATATTGTGTTCAAATTAAGTGACAAAAATATATCCCCCACAATGTCGGCAAGTATACATTGTCTATACCTAATAATATAGGATTTTTTACCGAAAAAATCAAGTAATTTTCCGTTTTTATTTGTATTTTTACCAATGCATAACTGAAAAATATTTCGATTCGTGAACTTGCCCTTAAAAAATTCCGATTTGCCGTCGCCTTTTCTTCATGCTTTGAAATATATTTCCCTCTGTATCGTGGATGCATTTCCTCACAGTTAGGAAAAACGCTTTATTTCTAAGAAACACAATTACGGCTCTTGTGATTTATTATGTCTTTCAAAAATTTTACAATCTGCGAAAGTATATCCGTGTGGGACAAGACACCCTTACAGACTTTTCGTTGCCAAGTATGCAATGAAA
>JAFQRZ010000021.1 GCA_017409825.1 Agathobacter sp.
AGGGTTTTAAACTCTCGTTTAAAACGTTCGCCACGAATCTTGCGATTCGTGTCCTTGAATTATACAATTGAACATTAGCAGTTCAATTGTCATGTTCTCTTTGAATCTTTCAAGGTTTTCACTGTTTAGTTATCAATGTTCATGACCGTATTTTTCGCGGTCAGCTTGATAAATATATCACGTTGTTTTTTCGTTGTCAACAACTTTTTACAACTTTTTTAAAAATATTTTTCAAGCAGCGGAGAAGGAGGGATTTGAACCCTCGCGCCGCTATTAACGACCTGCACCCTTTCCAGGGGTGTCCCTTCGGCCAGCTTGGGTACTTCTCCGAATTATCTTTTTAGAAAAAAATATAAGACTCACAAAGTGAATCTTATTTTATATGGTTGTTACTTTTCTGCCTCAGGGCAAAAAAATAACGGAGAGGGTGGGATTCGAACCCACGTGCCCTTGCGGACAAACGGTTTTCAAGACCGCCTCGTTATGACCACTTCGATACCTCTCCGTACACTATGAAGCGCTTCAAATCAGCGCAGAACTTATACTACCATTAAAAGCACATAATGTCAACAGCTTATTTTAAATTTTTTCAAAAAATTTTTACATACTCAAAAACACCTTTGCAATCAGTAAATCTTCTGGTGTGGTTATCTTGATATTACGATAATCTGCCTCTACCATTTTCACTTCATGATCTGTTGCATACTCTAACACCATAGCATCATCCGTAATCTTTGGAATGGTCCATCCTTCCTCTTCATCCTGAATAACACTTTTGTATGCATCGTATATAATAGGGAAAGCAAAACATTGTGGTGTCTGCACCTGCCACACATATTGGCGCTCTGGTGTATCTGTAACATAAGCATCATCGTCTACAATTTTGATGGTATCTTTTACTGGCACACCCGCAACCGCTGCTTCTTCTTTTACAACCGCCTCTTGCAATCGCTCAATCACTTCCTGCGTAATCATCGGACGTGCTCCATCATGGATAAATACATAATCCGCTTCTGCTACCGCCTTTAATCCTTCGTATACAGAATGATAGCGTTCCTTGCCTCCTGGAACGATTGCTGTTACTTTTTTCAAACCATGCTTTTCCACAACTTCTTTTTTACAATATTCCACATCGTCTTTTCCACACACTAATACAATAGAAGAAAAGCCTGCATCCTCAAATGCTTTTAAACTATAATAAATCACAGGCTTCCCCACCAAATCCATATATTGTTTTGGAATATCACTTTTCATGCGGCTTCCAACTCCTGCAGATAACACGATTGCTGCAAACTTACTCATAGTTCTTCTCATACCTTCCTTATATATACTTATTCTCCAAGTTTTAAATTAGGAACTGCATTCAAATCCAACCCGGCACGCTTCCCTGCCAGATAATCATAATACCCTGCCGCACCAATCATCGCAGCATTATCTGTACAAAGAATTGGCGATGGATGATAAAACTTCACCCCTTTTTTCGCACACGCGTCTTCCATTGCCTTACGAAGTGTTCCATTGGAAGCGACTCCGCCCGCAATAGCAAATTTGTCCATCTGGTATTCATCAATCGCATGCATTGCATGTTCTACCAATACGTCAGTTACTGATTTCTGGAAGGAAGCAGCGACGTCTGCTTGATTGATTTCCTCCCCTTTCATCTTTGCTCCGTTTAAGTAATTCAATACTGCCGATTTCAAACCACTAAAACTAAAGTCGTATACACCATCTGCAACCTTCGCTCTTGGAAAAGCAATTGCTTCTGGATTTCCTTCATGCGATATTTTTTCAATCTTTGGACCACCTGGATACCCCAATCCAATCGCACGTGCCACCTTATCAAAGGCCTCACCCGCTGCATCATCTCTGGTTTTTCCAAGAATTTCATATTTGCCATAGTCTGCCACACGCACCAAATGCGTATGTCCACCAGATACCACCAAACACAAAAATGGTGGTTCTAAATCTTTATTCTCAATATAATTTGCACTAATGTGTCCTTCAATATGATGTACACCAATCAAAGGAATATTACGTGCAAAGCTAATCGCTTTCGCTTCCGCTACGCCAACCAAAAGTGCTCCAACCAATCCTGGACCATAAGTGACTGCAATCGCATCTATGTCATCCAGTGTCATTTCCGCTTTTGTGAGTGCTTCTTCTATTACCTGATTGATTTTCTCAATATGCTTTCTAGAAGCAATCTCAGGCACAACCCCGCCATATAGTGTATGGAGGTCAATCTGCGAAGAAATCACGTTCGAACGCACATCTCGGCCATTGACAACAACCGCAGCCGCAGTTTCGTCACAGGAGCTTTCAATTGCAAGTATTTTAATTTCTTTTTCCAAGTGCTGATTATTTGTCATCAGACTCATCTCCTTTTATCTGGTAAAATGCGAGAATTTTCCAACGTCCATCTTCATCCTGACGAAGTACAAACTGCTGATAGGTATATCCAAACTTTCCATCTGTATTCATGAAATAGGACGCTTTCACATACGCCAATTCATCCTTTTCACCACCCTTGTCATCAGTCACATATTTTACTTCATTGCTATCACAAACATCAGTACTTACTAGTTGTATCTTCTGCTGCTTATACAATGCAATATCTGCTACTACAGAATTATAATAGGTATCACGTGGATTTTCTAAAAGCAAATCTTCATCTAAAATGCAAAGCATCTGGTCTACCAAATCATTCAACTGTTTTTCGGTAGGTTCTTCACTTCCATAATAGCACTTTGCAATTCTATTATAGAATTTCACTACTTCACGTGGCGTCTTCGGATAATTATTCTTAAGGTCTCTTACGATTACCTTTTCCATTTCCGTCAAATCTTTTTCATTCTCTTTCTGGTCCTGCGTAAAGAAAAAGAATCCCGCACAAAGTACACAGACACAAGCAATCGCGATAATCACATATTTTACATTTTTCATAGTTTAATCCTCCTGAAATAAGAGTTCTTTTGTCTTGCCATCTTTTCCAAGATGTGCGTTTGAAAAGATTTTTCGCACCTCTGGCATATAATCTTCTGCACGTATCAAGGATGGCGAAAAATGTGTCAACCACATTTCCTCTACTTCTGCCTGCTTCGCCATTTCGGCCGCTTCATAAAAGGTCATATGCTTATACTGTTTCGCTTTTGCCAGCTTATCCTTTTCTGCATACATCCCTTCGCAAATAAACAAATCAGAGCCTTGTGCTGCATTTACAATGGATTCTGTCGGACGACTATCCGTACAATACGTCACCTTAATTCCTTTTCGTGCTGGGCCAAGCACCATTTCTGGCGTATAGGTTACACCTTCATGCTCTACAACATTCCCTTTCTGCAGCGGATTCCATAACTGCATCGGAATTCCACTTGCCTTGGCGCGCTCCACATCGAATTTGCCCGCACGTTTGATTTCAAAAGAATATCCATAGCAAGGCACATTGTGTTTTACCTTAAATCCATGGATATGGTATCCATTGATTTCGAAATATTCATCTGGCTCCGTCATCTCCACACATTGAATCGAAAACGGAAGCTCTGGTGCAATCGTGCGCATCGCATTTACTACACGCTCCAATCCCTTTGGCCCAATAATGGTAAGCGGTTCTGTACGATCCGCATTTCCCATCGTTAGCAAAAGTCCTGGCAAACCACTGATATGGTCCGCATGAAAATGTGTCACGCACAACACATCAATCGGATTGAAGCTAAGTCCTGCTTCTTTAATCGCAATCTGTGTTCCTTCCCCACAGTCTACCAAAAGACTGCTGCCATTATAACGCAGCATCATGGACGTAAGCCAACGATATGGCAGGGGCATCATGCCCGCTGTTCCTAAAAGACATACATCTAACATTTAAATTCCAACTTTCATAATTATTGCATCTTCCACCGGATGCTCATAAAATTTCTTACGGATTCCAAGCTCTTCAAATCCCAATTTCTTATATAGAGAAATCGCCGGAACATTCGAAACACGAACCTCTAAAAAAATGCTTTCTGCGCCGACATCCTTTGCCACCTCTTTCGCGGTCGCAACAAGCTGTTCTCCATATCCTCTTTTGCGAAAATCCGGAGAAACCGCTACATTCGTCACACTCGCCTCATCAAAGCTTATATACAGTCCCATGTATCCCGTGATAACCGATGCTTCCTCACATACCAGAAAAATCGTATCCTCTCGCGAAATAGAATCCACAAAACTCTTTTCACTCCATGGCAGCGAGAAGCATTCCTGTTCTATCTGAACCACTGCCTCTACATCTTCCAATGTCATCTTACGAATTAGCATATTTTAAAATCTCTTTCCTTTTCTGCTCTCTCACGTTCTGCCTGAGAAAGTCTCAAATACTCTGGCTTATGCTCTCGTGCCGATTCTACAATACCTTTTTCATAAAGAACTTCCCCCAAGGCCGCCACGCTGGTTGCTCTTTGGATGTGACAGGTCGCTGGCGCAAAGCTATATGGCACCGTCACATTCTCCGCAAGATAATCTGCAAACACTGGCACTCCATCACCTAGAAAAATCACTTCTCTGCCCTGCTTATTTACCTCTGCTACTACCTCACTAATATCTACCGCACACTGTGGCACGATTGTATGAAGTTTACCATTTTCAAAGGTATACAAACCAGTATATGCCTGCTGTCTGCGAGCATCCATCAGCGGGCATACCAATTTATCGGTTCCCCATAGGTTAAACGCCAACGCATCTACGGTTGGCACCGGGATAATCGGCTTATCCAACGCCAGACCCAATCCCTTTGCTGTGGCAGAACCAATGCGAAGTCCCGTAAAAGAGCCCGGTCCTTGTGATACTGCAATTGCATCTAGGCTATTTAAATCCAACTCTATCATCTTCGCCAATTCATCTAACATCGGCAAAAGCGTTTGCGAATGCGTCTTCTTATGATTCATCGTATATTCCCCCAAAAGGGTATGATTTTCTGTAACTGCTACACTGGCCACTAAGCCAGAGCTTTCAATTGCTAATATCTTCATGATTTTAGTCAACCTCTTTACTCAAATTCTCGAATTGTAATTTTACGGTAATCGAAACCTTTTTCCAAATCCTTTTCAATCGTGATTTCTTTATGATTTGTCGGGATGATTTCCTCAATCAGATTCGCCCACTCTATCATGCACAAACCTTCTCCATAAAAATAATCCTCGTATCCAATTTCATCCATTTCTTCTATATCACCAATGCGATATACATCAAAATGATAAAATGGCATGCGTCCTTCTTCATACACCTGTACGATAGTAAAGGTCGGACTGCAAATAGATTCTTCAATTTCCAATCCCTCTGCAATCCCCTGTGTAAAAACAGTTTTTCCTACGCCGAGATCGCCAATTAGCGTATACACATCCCCCGGCTGTGCTTCTCTTCCCATCTTTCTACCTAATTCCAAGGTTTCTTCTGGTGAAAAGCTCTCTATGATTCGAATTTGTTCCATCGTTTTTGAACTCCTGTTATTTCATTTTGATACGATATTTTTCCAACTTTGCATGCGCTAGCTTAGAAAGTGCTACATAGTTATCGCCAATCTGTTCCAATGGCAAAATATATGCATTGATGCGATTCGTGTAAACCAAAACCAATTTCCCTGCGGTTTTCATCTGATAAATATTTTCCCATTTGAACTCTACGCTTTCTTCTTCAACCGAAACTCGAATCACTTCTTCTTCAAATTCATAATGAAGCGTCTTCGAAAGAGCATTATTCTCATCCTTTACCACCTTATTTACACGCAACCACAAGGAAACAGGAACGTATACCAAGAACAAAATTCCCAAGCCCACATAAACCAGAGTGGAACCAATACTCACATCACCATAGGAGGTTACCGCATAGGCAAAGATTAAAATTGGTAATGCAATGGACAAGATCCCTTGCATTCCACGATATGCCTGCATCATATTGAATCTGTATAAATCTTTTGCATCTACTTTAATATCAAGTGTTACTTTCATTTCTTTCTCCAAAACATTTTCTAGGGAACCACATAGATTTCCACTTTGATTTATTATAGCATTAGTTCACAAAAAAAGAAAGATATTCATAGCTTATAGGTGAGGAGAAAAGCAAAAAGAGTGCGATTCACCGAATCGCACTCCAACCGCTAACTTAGGATTTTATTTTTATCTAATAAAAACACAAATAGCACTAATATTATCATAGCATTTTTTCACACGTTTTTTAACTATATCAAGCATTTGTGTAAACCACTCCTGTGGTGTATTTGATTTGCAAAGACATTTTATCATTTCATCTTCGTATATATATTCCCAGAATCCATCGGAACACAACAAAAATGAATCCCCACATTTAATTTCAATGGGATCAAATCTTTGCGAAACACTGATTTCTGATTTAAGTCCCAATGCTTTTGTAAGCTTGTTCCTATCTTGATGAAACCGAATTTCGTCAGGTTTTATTTCTCCTAAATCAACGCATGCTTGCGTAACTGAGTGGTCTCTTGATTGTATTAGTACATGCTTATCTCTAAAATAATACAACCTGCTATCCCCAACATTGAAATAATTAAAATATCCATTTCTAACAAACGCTGCCACAATGGTTGTTGCCATATCACCCATTCGGTTCGCCACAACAACTTGATTAACATCTGATATTAGCTCATGTAGACCCTTATTATCAATGGAAATCATTTCATCCGCCCGATTGATTATATACTCAACCGCTAATTTTGATGCTGTTTCACCATTCGAATGTCCTCCAAGTCCATCCGCCAAAACAAATGTGTCCTCTGTGATTGCAACAAAGTCCTCATTATTTTCTCGACCACCCTTATCGGTATATTTGCAAATAAAACATTCCATCCTATATTCCTTATTGTGCCTTTACTGCGAATTTGTTTTTCTTACTACCAAGACAGAATGTATCTCCATCTTTAAGCTCTACCATCGTCTCGGCATCAATTTTCAGCACATCATTGATATATGTTCCGTAGGTACTACCCAAATCCATCAACTTAATTTTACCATTATCTAACACCAACTGGCAATGAATCCCTGATACACCTTCTGCATCAAGCGGAAATACAACTTTACACACTTTCGAATCTCTTCCAAACATTAGTTTATCTTTCAGGATAAACTCTTTGCCTTCGAGACTTCCACAAATACAGCTTACAATAACCAAGCCATCAGAAACTGCAACCGTCTTAGAAATATCATTTACCATTACGGTTTCAGAAACTTTATCGTTTTTGTTAACCGAATTTGATGCTTCTTTCTTATTTTTAGACTTCTTAGAGAATAACATTACAAAAATTACTGCTAATAAAATAATATCAACTATAACAATAGCTACAATAACAATTACTCCCTTAATATTAACATCCGTTGTTAAAGTATATGGTATTTCATCATAATCAATCAATCTGGTTAATTCATCTATACATACAGCGTAGTTCGATTCGTCCCCACTTGTATCTGTAATTTTAAATGTATTGATACCTACAACTTCACCTTTGCTATTAACCAACGGACCGCCTGAGTTTCCTGAAGTAATTTCCAAATCCAGCATATATACATCACGTTCACTAATCATTGTCTGTCTGGAAATCATTCCACTAGTGGTTACTATTTCTGTCTTATCATATCTTTCATAATCTGTTCCAACTGTAGCTCTTGCAGGATAACCTAACGCATAGAAAGTTTCACTTGTGTTATTCTCAGAACTTTGTCTTAGCTTTAATGGCTTGACTTCATTAGTTGGTTCTGGCAAGCGTAATACAGCTATATCCTTTGATTCATCGTGTCGATAAATCTGTGCAACCATATAACGATTTGCCGCTGCTGAGAAACAAACCATTACTGAGTCTGCCTTTTCTCCTGTATAAGTATCAAATACAACATGGTAATTTGTAACTATGTACTCAACTGGTTTTCCATTTTCACCAATCGCAAACCCTGTTCCTGTTCCAATATAAGTTCCATGCTGAGAAACGATATATACTACCCCATCCTTTGCATTTGTATAACTGTCTGGCATTTCATTATGAGGATATACAAATACTGACATACATATTGTAAAGACAACAATAATTGCCACTAAAACACCAACTAAAATCTTTTTGTTTTTCATAACTTTCATCCCTTTCTTTCCATTAATAAAAACACCATATCAAACCCTATCACTCAAGTGAAAAATGACCGTCCCAAGGATACTTTGTCACATTATTACTTGAGCCATCTATTAACGTATAATAACTATATCCTGCTATTGCATTACCGTAGTAAGCAGTATTTGAACTTCCTTCCATTCCGTTAATCCAAGTTCCTGTGTTTATTGAAACAACCTCTGTCGTAAGATAGTTTTCTCCTTCAACAAAAACTTCTTCATTCATGTATGGAATCCAATTTACTGTATCTATCGACGGATAGTAATCTTCGTGAGTATTAAAACGTACATAAATTCTTGTCCCTTCACCATGGAATACACCATCAACCCATGTACCATAATAAATATAGCTTATGGCAAAATTATTCACTATATCATCCTGTTCATCATGGATAAAATACCCTTTTCCATTTGGTGCATCGTTCTTCCATTCCCCCGTATAAAAACCGTAATTTGCTCTTACCATCTGCGAATTATGTTCAATAGATACATCTGCATAGGTTGCACAATATACATTTTCAACATAACTCGTTTCCGGCTCCTCACTTTCAGATGGCTGAGGTGCTGGCTCTTCACTTGCCGGCGGCTGCGGTGTTGGAGTTTCGCTTGCAGGTGGCTGCGGTGTTGGAGTTTCACTTACCGGTGGTTGAGGTGTTGACTCAGTTTCTGGCTCTTGACTATCGTCTTCAACATTTCCTTCTCCAGAATTCTCCGTATTGTACTCTTCTGAATCCTCTTGCACCGATTCACTTGTCGTGTCCTCACTTTCTTCTGGTTGGTGCGTTGAATTATTTACAGTATTATTATTGCCACCATTACTAACAACTTGATTATTTCCTCTAGAAGAAGACAGTATTACAATTCCAGCTACAGCTACAACCAGCACTATCAAGACCGCTGCAATCGTCATAATTCCAGTTCTGCTCTTTAAGAAAAGTAATATAGGCAGTTCTTTTTCTTCTTTATTCTGCACATCCGTACTGCTTATCTGATTCTCCGTCATTCCCACTGCCACTGTAGCTTGTATTTCATTTGAATTACTATGTACACTATAATCTCCGGACACTGCTACTGTAAGTGGAATTTCTTCGTTCTGAGCTAAAACAATCGGAGCAGGTATAATATCAATCTCTTTTAATGCCTCCTTAAGTTCTAATACAGATTGATACCTGTCAACCGTTCTAATTGCTAAACATTTCTCTAATATTGCCCATAATTTCTCATCAATACCATACTCTGTAGCATCGCCTATCTCCGGATTCTCTATACGCTCTGTTGCATCATCTGGAACTTTTCCCGTTAAAGCATACAGGCAAGTTGCTCCAAGTGCGTATATGTCCGTCCAAGGTCCTTGCTTACCCTTTCTTTGGTATTGTTCCAATGGCGCAAACCCCTGTTTCAAAATAACAGATAAGCTCTTTGACTGTTCTGCGATAACCTGTCTCGCCGCACCAAAATCAATCAGCTTAATCTCTCCATTGTTGCTGATATAAATATTATCCGGTGAAATATCTCTGTGCATAACATTAAGATTATGTGTTATGAATAATGCATCTGTAATAACATTAAGGATTGTTACGACCTGTTCCTGTGAGATTTTACCTCCATGTTCTTTTATATAATGCTTGAGATCACACCCCTCTAAATATTCCATTACATAATATACTGTACTATTTTCATAAAAGAACTCATAAACACTTACAATATTTGGATTTCCATTAAAACGCGAAACGGTCTTTGCTTCTTCAAAAAACTTTTCTGCACCTGTACTGAAATTTTCTTTCTGCGTTGCATCGGCTAATGTCATTTGCGTAGTTCCAGTATCTCGGTGTGCTATGCCATTTGGATAATACTCTTTAATCGCGACTATCTTTTCCATCTGCATGTCATATGCTTTGTATGTTACACCAAACCCACCTCTACCGAGAACCATACCAATATGATAACGCTGTTTTAATACCGTTCCCACCGGCAATATCCCCGCTTCTGGATGATATTGTGATTTTTTGTATCCACAATTACTACATGGTTCATTTTTCAAATTCCAAAAACAATTATCGCATAGTTTCTTCCCTTTTATATTCATGGATTCCTCCTTTCCGTGTTTGCATCCTAAATTTTGGAAATATTATAACATAATCTTCTTTTTTTTACACTAATTTTAACACAAAAAGTGCAATTCAAAGAATTGCGCTTTAACACCTAATTTATATTCTCTATTTTCTACCTTTTAATATCGGTGATAGTGGTTTGTATACCAAAATCGTAAGTATCGAAATCATCGCACCTTTTAAAATATTTAATGGTCCTACGCAAATAATTACGAAAGTTACAATATCATTAACAGAAGCATTAATCGCATTTCCCATTGCAATAATCGACTCCAGCGGAATTTGATACAATTTCGCAAATGCTGGTATTAGATAAATGGCATTGAACATAGTGCCAAAAACAGCCATACATATCGTACCAACCACGCATGCAATAATTGCAGATTTCTTGCTTTTTTTCAAATGATACAAAATCGTTGCTGGAAGAATCATCGTACATCCAACCACAAAATTCGCCAAATCTCCTACAAATGCTGTACTGGTTGACTTGATAAAAAGTTTAATCAACACCTTTAAAAATTCGGTTACAACGCCTGCAACTGGTCCAAATGCAAATCCACAGATAAGAACTGGAAGCTCACTAAAATCCAATTCATAAAATGGTGGTGCAATCATAGGCAGTGGAAATTCAAACAGCATCAGCATACCTGCCACTGCCGAAAACATCCCAATCATCGCAACTTTTCTAGTCGTGATAATTTTCTCTTTTACGCCGCGTTTCTTTTGAATTAGAATTTCTGCCAAATAAGCCAATGCAAATACGCCGATGATGACCAGCACAAAAACCAACACAAATCCAATATTTTCTGCTACCTGTTTTAATAAATCACTCATTTTTCCTCCTTTTTCTTCAAAGTGGAAAATTTAGGAACAAAAAAGCCCTAGGTACAGTATACCCAGGGCGCTACAATCCATAAACTTTTCCTCTCACATCCAGACTATACTGTCGGTTCTGGAATTTCACCAGATCGGCCTAGCGCTTAGCGCAAGGTTCGCAGACTTTACTGCCGGTGGGGAATTTCGCCCCGCCCCGAAGAATTTCTTATTTATTTTACATAAGTATTCTATGCCACAAAAACTGATATGTCAACCCAAAGCTGACATTTAAGAAATCACTGTATCAATGAACTTCTTATCGATTTGCGTAATCTGATACTCTTTGGCAACAGCAACCAGCCTCTTAAAGCATTCTTCCAAATCGCGGATGCCATCCCCGCCGTTCTCAATGATATATTCCCTTGCTTCCTTGGAAATATCCCATTCCTGAACATCTAATTCAACCATCCACTCTTTTATGTAATTCATACAAACAGATACATATTCTGTGTCCATTCCGTTTATCATAATAACTCACCTCATATTTCTAACACCATCATTCTACCCTCTAAAAGATTAATAGTCAACTCTAGCAAAGTTTTATTTTTTCTCTTTTTCTCTTGCTAAAATATTGTATGAGGAAGGATGTGATTGTATGAAGAATTTAAAAGAATTACGAAAACAGCATAACCTCAGTCAACAAAAGCTTGCCGACATATTACACGTTAGTCAGCAATCTGTATACAAATACGAAAATAACATTACTTCCCCTGATATCGAGACATTAATTCGTATGGCGGATTACTTCAATACATCCATTGACTATCTTGTCGAGCACACGGACATCCCACATAAAATTGAGCCCGTGAAGGAAACCATGTTGAACGAGGACGAAAGTAAATTAATTGACAATTATCGAAAGATATCTTTATCACAAAAGAAACTCGTACAAGCAATTACCGAAGAATATATTCGATAAAACATTACACATTATAAGAGCGAAAAGGATTGCATCCAATTGGATGCAATCCTTTTCTTTTACATATTTGCTAATTCACAAAGCTCTGTTAACATCTTTGGCAATTCGGTTGCCATATTTTCATCTGTAAACTGACAAGTTCCAACTTTCTTATGCCCGCCACCATTGTAACGAAGCATCAAACTTCCAACATTTACATCTGAAGTACGATTCAAAATGCTATATCCGACTGCTGCCGAACAACCAGCACCGCCACGTCCGCTTACAATCCATGCAGAAATATTCTGTTCTGGATACATACTGTAAATCATGAAACGGTTTCCAGTATAAATAGGGTCAACTCCGCGAAGATCTGTAATAATTACATTGCCCTCAGTTCTAGTATGTGCCGTTACCATTTCTTTGAATTTTTCAGTCTGTTCGTTGTAAACTTCGATACGCTCCTGTACATCTGGTAACGCAAGGATTTCTTCCGTCGTCATGGTACGACATGCTTCCATGAGTTTCTCCATCAACTGATAATTGGAAATCGAGAACTGTCTCCATCTTCCAAGACCAGTTCTTGGGTCCATCAAAAAGCCAACCAAAATCCACCCTGTCGGATTCATCACTTCATCGATTGTTAAGTTACCAGAGTCAACCTTGTCCACTGCTTCCATCATATCATCAAACTGTGGGAAACGTTCTTTTCCACCATAGTATTCATAAATGATACGTGCACAGGAAGGAGTGATACGGCTTTCGCCCTTATATTTGCCTTCTAATTCTAATCTCTCATGTTCGCTGGAATGATGGTCAAACCACAAACCGCAACCTTCTACAAAAGGCACATTCGCAAGAACGTCATTTTCATCTACTGGAACAAGACCATCCTGCAAGTCCTTTGGATGTGCAAATTTCCAGCTATCAATAATGCCTGCTTCTAACAATAATGCACCGCAAGCAAGTCCATCAAAATCGGAACGTGTTACTAATCTCATACGTATTTCCCCCAATCATAGTTCTCCAAAATGATATATGTTGATTTTAGCACAAAAAATGATTTTTTACAATCGGAATCACGACGCGAAACATTATATATTTCTCATCGTCAACTGGATTCTCTGCTTCTTCAAATCCACAGACATAACCTTTACTTCTACAATATCACCAACACTTACTGCTTCAAGTGGGTGCTTGATATAGCGGTCACAAATCTGTGAAATGTGAACAAGACCATCCTGATGCACGCCGATATCTACGAAAGCGCCAAAGTCAATTACATTACGAACTGTTCCCTTTAGCACCATCCCTGGTGTTAAATCTTTCATCTCTAAAACGTCACTTCGAAGAATAGGCTTTGGCATATCCTCACGTGGGTCGCGGGCTGGTTTTTCCAATTCCTTTACGATGTCCTGTAAGGTAAGTTCACCGATACCAAGTTCTGTTGCAAGCTTTTTGTAATCGTTTACCTTCTTAGAAATTCCAGCGACTGTTCTATTTGCTACATCATCTAAGGTGTATCCAAGTTTTGCCAGAAGCTCCTTGGTTGCATCATAGCTTTCTGGATGGACACCTGTACCATCGAGTGGATTCTTGCCTGCTGTGATACGCATGAAACCAGCACACTGTTCGTATGCTTTTGGTCCAAGCTTCGCTACCTTAAGAAGCTCTGCTCTGGATTTGAATGCACCGTTTTCTTCACGGTAAGCCACAATATTTTTAGCAATTACTTTTGAAATACCAGAAATGTATTCAAGCAAGGATGCAGATGCTGTATTTAAATCTACACCTACTTTATTTACACAGTCTTCTACGACACCACCAAGTGCTTCAGAAAGTTTTTTCTGATTCATGTCATGCTGATACTGCCCTACACCAATTGACTTAGGATCAATTTTAACTAATTCTGCGAGTGGATCCTGCAAACGGCGAGCCATAGAAGTTGCACTACGCTGTCCTACGTCAAAGTTTGGGAATTCCTCTGTCGCTAGCTTACTCGCTGAGTAAACAGAAGCGCCTGCTTCATTTACGATAATATACTGCACCTGCACTGGAATCTCTTTCAAAAGAGAAACGATTACCTGCTCAGATTCACGGGAAGCCGTTCCATTTCCAAGCGAAATCAATGTGATTTTATATTTGGAAATAAGTTTCTTCAGTACGACTTTTGCTTCCTCTACTTTGTTCTGTGGAGCAGTTGGATAAATAACCGTCGTATCCAGCACTTTACCTGTTGGGTCAACAACTGCTAATTTACAGCCCGTACGGAAGGCTGGGTCCCAGCCAAGAACTACCTGTCCCGCAATTGGTGGCTGCATCAAAAGCTGCTCTAAGTTTTTGCCAAATACTTTGATTGCTCCGTCTTCTGCCTTTTCGGTTAAATCATTTCTGATTTCACGTTCGATGGATGGAGCAATCAGACGGTCATACGCATCTACGATAGCTTCTTTGATTGCGGTTGCGCACTCCGTATTGTCATGTACAATAATTTTCTTTTCGAGATATACAATGATATCTTCCACTGGTGCTTCGATTTTTACCGTAAGAATCTTTTCGTTTTCGCCACGGTTGATTGCAAGTGTTCTGTGACCTGCAACCTTAGTCAAGGCTTCGTCATATTCGTAATACATTTCATATACGGATTCTGCTTCTTTATCTTTCGCAGTCGAAAGCAGGTGCCCTTTTTTCATCGTAAGCTCACGAATCTTGGTACGATAATCCGCATCGTCTGAAATCATTTCCGCAATGATGTCTTTGGCTCCTGCGATTGCATCTTCTGCGGTAAGCACTTCTTTTTCTTCATTGATATATTGAGCCGCCGCTTCTGCTAATGGCGTTTTTAACATCTGAAGCATGATAATATTTGCCAGTGGTTCTAATCCCTTTTCCTTCGCAATAATCGCACGGGTACGACGTTTTGGTCGGTATGGACGATACAAATCATCTACGGCTACCTGGGTCTCTGCCGCCAAAATCTGTGCCTTTAATTCTTCCGTCAGCTTGCCTTGCTCTTCAATGCTGGCAAGTACGGTCTGTTTTTTATCCTCAAGGTTGCGAAGATAGGTCAGACGGTCGAACAGGTTACGAAGTATTTCATCACTAAGTGCTCCTGTCGCTTCCTTACGATAACGAGCGATGAACGGAATCGTGTTTCCCTCATCAATCAGCTTCACCGCAGCCTCCGCTTGTCCCTTTTTTATTTGTAGTTCTTCTGCAAGTTTTGCAATAATATCCATGTAGTACCTCTCATTTTTTGAATTACTTTATGAAAATTTCATGAATTTCCAAATTTTCACTTCCTCTATTATAAACGAAGTGGTATGATATTTTCAAGGAAAGTATTATTTTAAAGGAAGTAACATGGAACAAAATTTTAACCCATATAGCAATCCCTCAGAAAATGGATTGCCAAATGATTTTCAACCCAATGGCACGCAGCAATTTCGCCGTGTAATTATAAAGCCAAATTATTTTGAACTCTTCGCACTTGGATTTGCAGTTGCAAGTTTGTTAAGTTGCACCGTTATCTATACCGCATACATGTTTGCAGGGCTAGCAATTCTCTTTGCAGTGCTCTCACGTGGTGCTCAGATGAAATTCAGTCCTCGTGCCAAAAAGAGCATTCTCATCGGAATCGCGGGAATCATCCTTGCAACTATTATTTTTGTTGCATCCTTCCTATTCCTATTGGAGGAATACGGAAGCCTCGAAGGTATTCTTCGTGCCGGTAGCGAGCAGATGGGAATCGATTTTGAAGAAGAATTTGGAATCTTGTTTGAACAATAATAAATCGTAGATAATGTTATCGAAATGTAGAAAGGAGGACACAAATGAACGTAGGCGCAATCGATGGATATACTCCAATTTCATATATCAGCCCATACGCAAATATGGCTGGAGCTGCCAATGTCAATCAGCCAGTAGGTGCAGAAAAAGTCGCGCCAAGCGAAGCCAGCAAAGGTGTGGAAGGTGCACAGGCAGTCGATAGTAAAAAAGTCGCTAAAACCGACCCAAACTACAAATGTGAAACCTGTGCGAATCGCAAGTATCAAGATGGCTCGGACGAAAACGTGTCCTTCAAATCAGCGACAAATATTGCCCCAGAGGCAGCCGCATCTGCCGTACGTGGACACGAACAGGAACACGTGGCCAATGCGTATGACAAGGCGAAACAAAACAATGGCAAGGTAATCTCTGCCACCGTGCAGATTCACACTTCCATTTGTCCGGAATGCGGAAAAACCTATGTGTCTGGCGGCACCACACGAACACAGATAAAATATGGAAACGAAGAAAACCCTTATCAGCAAAATTTAAAAGATATGCAGGGTGGATTTCTTCGTGGCATAAATTTAGATATGAAAGCTTAGGAGTACTATGAAGCGTAAAGGAAAAGAATTAAAACGGATTGCTCGTGGTAATCTTCAGGGAAATTTCTTGGAGCTGATACGAGCATTCATTTTTTGTAATTTGATTATCTCTCTCATTGAAATGCCATTTTCTATGATGAGAAACGAAGTCCCATTTTCAACACAAAATATCATTTATTATGTGGCAGTTCTATTAATCACAATCGCCTCTGTCGTTTTGACGGTCGGACAATATTGTCTGCACTTAAGTATAGCACGAACCGGCAAATTACATTTGTCCGAACTGTTTTATCCGATTAAGTACGATGCAAACCGTTTAATTGTTGCAGAAGCGATTTTGTTCGTGGTTCGACTCGTAGCTCTTGCTCCAGTCGCTGGCGCAGTTGCAATTATTTATTTTTACGATACTACGACAATGTATCTAACAGCACTTGGGCTTAGCATCATTGGCTGTGCATTAACAGTCCTCGTCGAAATGACCTTTGGATTGACCTATTTCGTACTTATCGATAACGAAGAATGGACTGTGATGCAAGCATTGAAATCTGCTATTCAGCTCGTAAAAGGACATAAGCGTCGTTTCTTTTATATGCAGCTAAGTTTCACCGGAATGTATTTCCTTACGTTACTTACACTTGGCATAGGTATCCTTTGGGTACAGCCTTATGTCATGCAGACTACGACCCTTTTCTATTTGGATGTCAAAGGGGAATTGGATGAAGTGTTAGAAAATCGTAAGAAAGAGGAGCCTACACCAGAGCCTGTTGCATTTGATAGTTATGCATAGAGCAAATATCGAAAAAGCCAGGGGTGTCAATCGACTTCCCTGGCTCTATTTCTTTTTACGTCTTAGTTATTTCCTATAACGTTACCATCCTTGTCATATTCTGTTGCCGATACATACTCTCCATTCTCATCAAAAGAAAATACGATTTTTGAACCATCTTCTTTATAGGTCGTTTCTGTTTTCTTCTCCCCATTTTCATGATATTCAAATTCCATAATTCCGTATGTACCATTATCATTATTAACATCCTTATCTCCACTTCCACCACATCCAACAAGAAGTGTCATTCCCATAGACATAATTAGTAATACTACTAATATTTTTTCATAAGTTCTTTCCTCCCGAGCTTTGAAAGATATCATTTTTCCTATTTTACTGCACTGGTATAAGTCCCATTGAAAAGAATACATTTATCGCCCATTCATGTGCACTATCGCAGATACCTGTAATCAAATTGCCATCTGGCAACTCAATATAAATATGTTGTCCAATATTTGCTAGATATCGCACTAAAGTATGCATTACCTGAACTATATGCGTTTACACTGATTTCTACTGGTCTAGTTAACAATTCACCTTCCTCTGTCTTTGCAGTGAATTCAAAAGTTGCTTTTCCATTTTCGTTAGAAATCAATTTGATTTCTTCGCCTGACTGTGTATTCAAATAAAGTTTATACACTTCTTTTCCGGAAGGGTCTTTCAATACCACTACATCATTTTCTGTAAATAGAGCAAATATGCTACTATCAATACTTATGAGTGCTTTTTCTATCAAACTGCTATCACTAAATTCTCCCTCAAGGACCAATGATATACCACCTTTGAGTGGTACACAATAAATCGCGCTTTCACGTGGTTCTCCGTCATGATTGTAACTTTCTTTAAAGTTCTGTACTAATACTCCATTGATGAACTGATCCGTAATTGCTGTAGTACTATAATTTTCCATCCACTCATAGCCTTTATGAGATTCCATTGTACTATAAGCATCCTCGCCTAAACCAAGAGTAAAGCTTGTGTCCCCTTCTATTTCATAAAAAATTGCACCATTCTCATCGCCATCGCATTCCAATACGTCTGCATCATAGGAAATCTTAATGTAATCATCTTCCGTCGCTCTTAACTCAATGGTCTGAATGCCTTTGGATACTTCTTCATCTTTGTCGTCAGCATCCTGATTCACATTAGAATCATTTCCCTTATTTGTATCTTTTCCTGTGTCCTTATCAGAACCACCACACCCTACGAGCATAGACATACTCATAGTCATAATTAATAAGATTGCTAATAATTTTTTCATAACTTATTCCTCTCTTTCACTGATATTCTTTTTACGATACCAAATCACGCCTACCACTCCAACCGCTACGAGAATAATAATGACAATTGCCCCTACATAACCTGGCACACCATCTTTCTTACCGGAATCTACATCTGGCTTGGCATCATCTGAAATGTTTGTACTAATATCTTCTGTTTCTTCCTCTGGTACAACTTCCGTTGTTTCATCCTCTATTCCTTCTATTGAAGGAGTCTGAGCTGCTGCATCCGTTCCCATTAAAATACGGTTTGGAATGCCCACTTCACGAAGCAAACGATATAGCAAAAGGGATTTTCCCTCACAGGTTGCTTGTCCTTTACACAATACACCATATCCAGAATGGTCCACATCCTGATAAGAACTTACGCTCTTTACATTTGCATTGATATATTTCATACACTCTATGACTGCTTCTGCTTTACTTAACGACTTCGTATATGCTAAGGCACCACCCGATGCAAACAATGACGTCAGCTTTGCGTCAAATTCTGCTTCCTGTACTGCGGTTGTCAAAAACCATGACGCAGTTAAAGAGATTGTCGTTGGAGTAGAATAGCTGTCAATATATGAAACACCAGCATTTCTCGCATTATATATCAGGTAATCACCTTCTTTTGCAGGAATTCCCATCTGGTCTTCATTAAAATCAAAAATGATACCATCCCCACTATCCACCAATTCTTCTGACACAATTCGACCTTTTAAGAAATACTGATGATACAATTCGTCATAGTAACAGAGTTCATCTCTTAAACGATCCGTCATAGCAAACTTTATATCCACTTTTTCTCTTGGCATCAACATTGCGATGCAAAGCAGACATGCCAGCAACATTTTCCACGCTTTTCTCCATGTCCTCTCCATGGTAAACTCCCCCTAAATTATGATTGTTTCATTTTATTATTCTCATTTTTTTGAAACAATCCACTCCACCGCATTCGTCTTTTTTGTTCATTTAGGCACAACAAAAGCCCCCGACTCTTTCGAGCCGAGGGCTTTCGCTCGTTCCGAGGATGGAACTAATATGGGAATGAGAATGATGTGTTAGCTACTGTTATCATTGTAATGAGCAATGCATTTACAAATCCTGCCAACCAAATATTACCAGTCAGCTTCTGCAGTTTAATATTCAAATATCCTGCAATACCCAAAATAGGTACGATAGGAATAATCAAAATCGGAATCAACGCACCTATTGCTACCAGCATTCCTGGAAGTCCACCGAAAATCGTCATCTTCGTGAAAATAACTGGAACATAAGTTACTAACAAGAATAACGTTGGTGCCAAAATATTAAATCCAATCGTTACTAAAATCTGCTTTCGTTCGGACCAGTTTTCGAAGCAGTTACGACTACAGCTTAAGCTGTTGATTAAGTAAAATACTAGGAAGAATGGCAGGTATTTCAATGCTACGATAATCTTAGAGAAATCGAACACGCGAATGTCCAAGGTCCAGATTCTAAAGTCTGTCATAAATACATAATCCGCGATGAATACCAACATGAATGTCGCTGCAACTACAGCAAGTGCAAGTACCAAGGTACGACGACGCGTTCCTTTTTGAACCACTACACCAAATTCTTCTCCACGCCCTTTGAGCTTGCCATTTCCGATGCGAAGCATCCAGCGAGCAATTAGTGCACAGCCCAAAGTCCAAAATGCGATACCACCAGTCGTATCCTGTGGTAATACTGGATTCAATAATCCAACATATCCGATTAAAAGCAATGGCAAAATAAGAATCGCACAAATCACACCATTTAATATATTCACACGAATGTATTTTCCTTTTGCCTTTTTATCCGCCAAAGCTGGAACTGCAATCGCTTTTTCTGCCTTAAGACCTGCGAAATATGGCAGTTCTAACATCAATGCTGCCAGCGGAACAATTGCTCCAAAGAAACCGATTAAACCAATCAGATTGAATACCTCTTTGATCCACCAGGTCTGGTTTGAACCTGGCATAGGATTTGGTGCACCTAAGGTTTCTTCAAAGAAATCCACGATATGTCCAACCGTAGCTGGTGAGAAATGATTGAGTGCGTGGAATTCTGCTGGATTATAAAGTGCCAACACATATCCATTTGATTCATTCTTATAAAATTTTCCTTCTTCTACAGCGCCATCTAATTTGATACCCGTCTGAACTGCTACTAAATTGTTTGTATTTTTAGATGTTAAAAGTTCGAATCCATAATAGCCAGACATTCCTGTATAGAACTCATCGAACTGACCTGCTACGATACCCAAATCACAAAGATATCCGTCGTTTCCAGTGGTGTCCTCTGACTGTGACAATGCCAGTGGATAATTTCCTACGATAAGGCAGGCTGCCACTTTATTCAAAGCCTTTGCTTCTTCTGCTGTCGCTCCATTTGCCAACGCCTCTTTTTCTAATCCACTATAATAAGCGGCTGTCGCATTTGAATATCCGCCACCCATAGAGTGCCCCGTTACACCAATGCGTGTATTGTCTACAAAATCCAATTCATAGAGATATTCCACTGCATCTACCATACCTGCAGTGCTGTGCTGAATATCACTTCCGACACCATCCTGCAGCACTCCAGAATTTCCATGATTGTACGCATCCTGTGCAAATACGACATAGCCTCTGCGTGCGAGTTCTACGTAATTTAGATCCTGCATTTCGCGATTATTCAAATACCCATGACTCGTTACAATCGCTGGAGCTGGATGCTCTGCCGTCGCTGTTTCTGGTACAAACAGGTATCCCGTATATTCTCCTGCACTTGTTCGAATGACAACATCTGTGATTTCTACATTACCAAAGTTGGACTGAATCAGCGAAGCCCCAAAGGCTCCCACAAGACAAAGCACTAAGGCAATTGCAAGAAGTTTCCCCCAATTCTTCTTCATAAAAATCCCCCTTCCTCTTTTGCATCATATTGATACATTTATTATACTTCATTTCTTACCAAAAGTCATTGTATACAACTTAAGTTCACAAAATTCATCTTAAGAAAAGGCGACGGCCATCGGAATTTTCTTAAGATGAATTTTGTGAAATATAATCTCCATATTTTAGGCATTGAAATTTCTTTCAAAACGAAGTAACATATACTATATAATTTAAAAACATAAGAGGAAATGACTATGGAAAACTTTAACAATTCAGGGATGTCCAAAAAACGTCTCCAACAATTTATTGGTATTGGTGTCGCGGTTCTTGCACTTTTGATTGTAGTGATTATCGTCATGACACTTTCATCCAAACCTACTGGTGGAACTGGGAACAATCCAAGCAACTCTGGAAGCGAAGCTTCCTCTGAAGAACTTCTCGCTCAGAAAAAAACAGAGCTTATAAAAGAAGCGGATTATCTCGCTACCACTTATGATTATGATGGAGCCATTGCTCTTATTAAGGGCTGGGAGGGCTACGCAGAGGATGCAGATTTATCTGCCAAACTTGATGAATATGAAACTACAAAAGCCGGCTGTAAACGCGTTGATATGTCAACAGTTACACATATCTTCTATCACTCCCTCGTCGTAGATCCAGAACGCTGCTTTGTTAAAACCAATTCTGGTAGAGGCAACTACGAATGGATGACCACTATCGACGAATTTAACAAAATTACATTAGAAATGTATAACAGAGGCTTTGTCATCGTCGGTCTTCACGATTTGTATCGTTATGAGACAGATGAAAACGGCAATAAGAAGATGGTAGAAAATGATATCTATCTTCCAGAAGGCAAAAAAGTTGTTGTACTTTCATTTGACGACTTAAGCTACTATCATAGCTATGACAACTTTGGTTATGCATCAAAACTACTTCTTGACGAAAATGGTAAAGTAATCAACGAATACATTGATGCAGATGGAAACGTACATTATGGTGCTTACGACTATGTTCCTATCTTAGACCAGTTTATTGAAGAACATCCAGATGCTTCTTACCATGGAGCGAAAGGTACTGTTGCACTTACTGGCTACAACGGAATCTTAGGCTACCGTACAGACGAAACCTATACCTTTGACAACCTTGAAAATCCTGCGATTGACAAAAATAAACGTGATTGGTTAAAGGCTCATCCTGAATTTACATTAGAAGCAGAACGTGCTGCTGCAAAAGAAGTTGCAGATGCTATGAAAGCCAATGGCTGGACTTTTGCAAGTCACACATGGGGTCACTTAAGAGTTGGTGATAAAGCCCTTAGCTCATTAAAGGCCGACAACGAAAGATGGCAGAAAAATGTTGCTCCAATCGTTGGCGAAACGAACGTTATCATCTTTGCACATGGACAGGACTTAGACACCTGGCCAAAATATGATTTATCAAATGAAAAAGTACAGTACTTCATGTCTGAAGGCTTTGATGTATTCTGTAATGTAGATAGCAATGAATATCGTACCTACTTTGGTGGTACCTACTTACGTCAGGGACGTCGTAACTTAGACGGCATCCGTTTCTGGTACAACTTAACTGGTGAACAGGATAACTTATCCGATCTCTTCGACGTAAAAGAAGTTTATGATTCAAGAAGACCGGACTACACCGAATTCCCATAAAATTAAAGGCTCTGGAGAAAACTCCAGAGCCCTTTTTTAATATCCAATTACAAGTCCAAACAATAATAAACCACTTGTCAAAAGCAAATTCAACAACTGAAATTTCCAGCTCCATTTGAACCATTTACCATAGTCCACGTCTGCCAATCCCAGGCTAATCAAAAGTACTGGGTTGGTTGGGTACAACACGTTAGAAAAACCATCCCCAAATGCAAAAGCTACGATACAGAGCTGTGCAGAAATACCAAAGGTTTCTGCAATCGGTATAATAAGCGGCATCAGTAAAAATGCTTTTGCTGAACCCGATGCAATAAAGAAATTCATAATTAGCACAATAAAATAGATAAATAAGATTACTGTCCATCCTGGTAGTGTGGATGCTGTGTTTACCAAGCCTTGTAAAATAGGATCCAATATATTACCTTCTACCATCGTGTACTTGATGGAGTTTGCCATAAGTATCATGAACACTGCTGCAAATACACTGCCAACTCCACTGAAAAATGTCTTTGGAATATTCCCCCCACGCCCAGTAGCAACTACAGAAACAATTCCAGCTACAAGGAAGGTTATTGCTACGATAATTATCGTTATATCCTGTAAAAAGGTAAATACAACAGAACTGAGTACCAACAGGATTCCGCCACACATAATCCCTGCAAAAAGTTTCAGCCCCTTTGCCATTTTTGCGTCGTATGTGAAATTATTTTTGAATCCATCTGCATCAATCGGCTGTTCTATTTTCTTCGCATAAAAATATAAAAATGCAAGCAATAAAACATATACCAAAACAAATGCAAACAAGCGGAACCAAGCACCGGAGAACATTGGAAGTCCGGCTAATTCCTGAGCCACACCAATGGTAAATGGGTTGCATACACCAGCAGAAAAACCACAACCAATCGCAAGAATACTCATACCCAATCCCACAAGCGAATTCCATCCCAAGCGCACTGCCAAAGCCACCACGATTGGAACCATAGGAACTGCCTCTTCGAAGGAACCAATCATAGCCCCCATTGCCATAAAAAACAATGTAATAAAGGCCAATAATTTATATCTATCCTTACCGAATTTATCCGTAATGGTATCTAGCATATACTGCATAAGACCACATTTATCCAAGCAGTTAAATATTCCTCCAATTACAAGCAAGAATACAATGACTGCAATCAGCGAAACATTTCCCTCTGCACCAAGAACTAAAATCGGAGACAATGCCCATTTCCAAAATGGAATCCCTCCACCTGGAATAACAAAGGTAAGTCCATAAGTCAACACCATCAATGCAAAGATAACTACAATAGCAGTAATAAAGGATTTGACGCTAATATTAATTCCTGTATTTTCTTTCTTTTCACTCAAAACAAATACACCTCATAAAGTTTCATGTCGTTAAAAATCTTTTCTAACCACTTTATACCTCATTGGGAATAATTGCAAGTTCTATTTAAGAAACATCTTCCTCCTTCGTTTCCATCTCTATTACAGATTTGATTTTCTCGCGAATAATTCTCGTATTTTCACCTGCTTGTATAGAAAGCACACCTTCCGTCACCACTTCCATGATGAGCAGCTCTTCGTTACTACTTTTCTCTAGCTTTCTTCCAATCGGAATACATATCCAGTTTGCCAGCATAGAACCATATAAGGTCGTAATCAAAGCAAGCGACATCCCTGCACCAATCGCATCCACATTAGAACCCATGGACTTCATCATATTGATAAGTCCTAGTAAAGTACCAAGCATTCCCCATGCAGGTCCATAGGCCCCTAAGTCCTGCCAGAAATTGATATTTTTTCGATTTCGTTCTTCCTTATGCATCATTTCGCTTTCTAAAATATCACGTACAAGTTCTGGGTCCGAGCCATCTACTACTAGTGTAATTGCTTTCTTTAAAAATTCAAATTCGATTTTTCCTGCCTCTTCTTCTAATGCAAGAAGACCTTCTTTTCTGCCCGTCTCTGACAGGCGAAAAATCTCTTCAGCCAATTCATACACCGATACACTTTGCTTTCGAAATGCCGTTGCAAAACTCTTCAACCCCTCTTGAAAATCCGCAAAAGAATCTGCCGTCATCAAAACCGCAAACAACGCCCCACCAAATGTCACAATAAACGATGGAATATGTATTAAATTTAAAACTGCTTCTATACCACCATTGGTTACAATCCCAAATATGATTGCCGCAAAGCACAATAAAAAACCAGTAAATGCCGCATTATTTCGTTTACCCATGTCATCTTTCTCCTCATGTACAGATTATTCCTATTATGAGAATAAGAAAGAATCCGCGGAGAAGGAACAATAAAAACGGAGAGTCACTCTTTTTCAATTCTCCAATTCGGAGAGTGTCATTTCCTTCAAAAAAAGAGAACTCATGAGACATTCTCCCATGAGTTCTACCATTCTACTATTATTTTTTCTCTGCTACAAACTGCTCTACCAATCGTTTGACATCATCTACACATGCACCACAAATTGTTCCTGCACCAGTAACTTCCATTACTTCATCTAAAGTAGTTGCACCATTGTCTACTGCCTCTTTGATGCCTCCATTGGTAATACTATAGCAATTACATACAATTTTATCCATATCCATAATACAATACCTACCTTTCAAAAATAGGTATGTGTCAAAATGGAAAAAAGCATACTTAATTTTTGCATAAAAAATTTTCCAATTTTATAACACCTTTGTAGTCCACTGGGAACAATCCCAAACCTTATCTACGATGTCGCCGTAAAATTCTGGTTCGTGGCAGATGAGAAGCATACTGCCTTTGTATGCTTTCAATGCTCTTTTGAGCTCATCCTTTGCATCTACATCCAAGTGGTTCGTAGGCTCGTCGAGAAGCAAAATATTGGTATCACGATTAATGAGCTTACAAAGACGTACCTTTGCCTGTTCCCCACCACTTAAAACACGCACCTGACTCTCGATGTGTTTTGTAGTAAGTCCACATTTTGCTAATGCAGAACGTACCTCATACTGGGAGAAGGATGGAAATTCATTCCAAATTTCCTGAATACAGGTATTGGTATTTTCCTCTTTGATTTCCTGCTCGAAGTAACCGATTTCCAAATTATCGCCCAATTCTACATTTCCACTTACTGGTTTATTCAAACCAAGGATACTACGAAGAAGTGTCGTCTTACCGATACCATTGGCACCAACCAACGCAATCTTTTCTCCACGTTCCATAGAAATATTGAGTGGTTTCGACAATGGTTCATCATAACCGATTACCAAGTCTTTTGTCTCAAATAGAATCTTTCCAGAGGTTCGACCAACACGGAAATTAAACTCTGGCTTTGGTCTTTCTGCTGCAAGTTCGATGACATCCATCTTGTCTAGCTTTTTCTGACGGGACATCGCCATATTACGGGTCGCCACGCGTGCTTTGTTTCGTGCAACGAAATCTTTGAGTTCACTGATTTCCTGCTGCTGTTTGCGATACGCTGCTTCGAGCTGTGATTTCTTTACTTCGTAAACTTCCTGGAACTTATAATAGTCACCAACATAGCGGTCGAGATGCTGATTTTCCATGTGATAAATAATGTTAATTACTTCATTTAAGAATGGAATATCATGCGAAATGAGAATAAACGCATTCTCATATTCCTGTAAATATCTCTTTAGCCATGTAATGTGTTCTTCATCTAAATAGTTCGTAGGCTCGTCCAAAAGAAGAATATCTGGTTTTTCTAACAAAAGCTTCGCAAGAAGAACCTTCATACGCTGTCCACCACTTAAGTCTGTTACATCGTGGTCTAAGCCCAAATCCAAAAGTCCGAGTGCACGAGCGACTTCTTCCACCTTCGCATCAATGATATAAAAATCATGACTATCGAGCATATCCTGAATCGTCCCCAATTCTTCCATCATGGTTTCCATTTCTTCTGGACTTGCTTCGCCAAGGTTTTCACAGATGTGATTCATGCGTTCTTCCATTTCAAAAAGCCAAGCAAATGCAGATTTCAAAACAGATTCAATGGTCATCCCTTTTTCCAAGGAAGCGGTCTGGTCTAAATATCCGACACGCACATTTTTGGACCATTCTACCTTGCCTTCGTCTGGCATAAGCTTACCAGTTACGATATTCATGAAGGTCGATTTGCCTTCGCCGTTGGCACCAACCAAACCGATGTGTTCTCCTTTTAACAAACGGAACGACACATCATCAAAAATGGCTCTGTCACCAAAACCGTGGGTTAAGTGTTCTACATTTAAAATACTCATATATATTCTCTCTTTCTATAGTGGCATGACCATCTTCGTCAAGATATAATCCACGATAGCTCCTGCTACATCCGTTTTTGACATGATTTCATTCTCTACGCACTCATCCTTGGTAATGAATGTTACTACATTCGTGTCTACACCAAATCCTGCACCCGCCACCTTCAAGTTGTTGGCAACAATCATGTCTACATTTTTGCGCTCTAATTTCGCACGTGAGTTTTCCAGCATATTTTCTGTTTCCATAGAAAAACCGCAGATAAACTGACCTGGCTGTCTATTCGCTCCAAGATAAGCGAGGATGTCTTCGGTGCGCTCTAATTCAAGCACATTGTCCCCCTCTTTTTTCTTAATCTTTTCGTCTGCAACATGAGCTGGGCGATAATCTGCTACTGCTGCCGTTTTGATAATAATCTGCTGGTCTTTATAGCATGCCTTCACTGCTTCTGCCATATCGGCTGCTGATTTTACATTTATCACTTTTACAAATGGAGGTGGAGCAATCGATACTGGACCACTCACCAATGTAACCTCCGCACCACGACGCATACAGTTTTCTGCAATCGCATACCCCATCTTGCCTGTCGAATGATTGGTAATAAAACGCACCGGATCAAGTGCTTCCTGCGTAGGGCCCGCAGTGATAAGCACCTTCGCTCCTACCATATCTTTTACTAAGGCAATCTCACGCAAAATATAAGAAAGCAAGGTCTCTGGCTCTGGCATTTTGCCTGCACCCGTATCCCCACAAGCAAGATAACCACAAGCAGGATCTATAATTTCATATCCATAGTGCTGCAACTTTTTCAAATTGTCCTGCACGATAGGATTTTCGAACATATTCGTATTCATGGCTGGTGAAATGAATTTCTTACACTTACAAGCCATGATGGTGGTCGTAAGCATATCATCTGCAATACCATTTGCAATTTTTCCAATAACATTGGCAGATGCTGGAGCTACCATGAAAACATCTGCTTTCTTTGCTAATGAAACATGTTCCACATTGAATTGGAAATTACGGTCAAAGGTATCCACCAAGCATTTGTTATTGGTCAGTGTCTCAAAGGTAATCGGATTGATAAAGTTGGTCGCATTCTGTGTCATAATCACGTGCACATCTGCGTGAAGTTTTACCAACGCACTTGCCAAGTTTGCAATTTTATACGCAGCGATACTGCCTGTCACTCCAAGAACAACTGTTTTTCCTTTTAGCATAATTTCCTCCTATTTCACTGGTTTTATCTTGTTGAGCACGATGCCTACTGCAGAAACGATAACTCCGGAAAGCAGTGCTTCAATCACACCATTAAACCCGATGATACCACCGATAACTCCAAGCACCATCGCTGGGTCAATCCCCTGTGCTACAGCATACGCATCCTTATATAATACATAAATGGAACCCATGACCAGAAATGTGTTGGTAAATGCACCAATCACACCTGCTACTGCAAAATTTATGGTTTTCCATTTGGAACATTTCTTCATTCCTTTGTAAATGTAATATGGCAACACACCTACCAAAATGCGTGGAACAAAACAGATAAATGTGCTAAACAACACACCTTTTGCACCAAACATTGTAGCAGCCAAAACTGGTGAAAAAACGAATGCCGACAGCGTTGCAGGCATAATCGTATTTTTCAAAAAGCTGGTGAATCCAAACAAAAATCCTAAAAACGCACCCTGTTTAGGTCCACAAAAAAGGGAACCGATAATTACAGGAATCTGAATAATCGTAGCATTGATGACGCCCAACGGTATGTAGCCCAATGGCGTAAATGCCATGATAATGATGATTGCGGAAAAAAGTGCGGTCAGCACCATTCCCTGAATTTCTTTTTTACTTTTCATTGTACATTCCTCCTTTTCTAGTAAAAGCCACTCCTCATGGTCTCTTCTGAAAAGCCGATTTTATACTACCATTTTATAGTTTTGTGGTCAAGGAATTTCCCTTAATCAACCCTTCTCCTTTTCCATTCATTTATTTTATTATAACATAAATAATTTCTTCTGCACTTAATTCCTGCATTTCCTTCGCATCCGTCATGATGCTTTCGCTCCAGCGAAAAACAGATACATTTTCCAGAAAAACATTCGAAACCGCACGATTCGGATACTTCTTTTGCCAATCGGAATAATAGGTGCTCATAAATTCTGTTGCAAGTGTTTGTGCCATACTTTCTGCTTGTATTTCCGTACTCTGCTTCGGCACCGAAGTACCACATATCGATACCCCCGGTGGACTCGAATGTGCCAAAAGCACACTTCCATCTGCACACGTGCCCAGGCAAATCCACACATGCCCTTCCATGCTGACGACATCTCCTGGTAAAAACTTTTTCGGATTGTGAATCAGCTTGCCCCACCCCCGATTCGCAAGGCTTTCTGCCAAATCGGTAGAAAGCGTTACATAACCTGGCTGATTCTTTTCTTCTTCAAATGTGTTATAAAGCACCCAGCCGACATAACCAGAACAGTCTAATCCATTTTCGCGTTCAAACCGATGTTCCTCAAAGTTATAGCTTTCATCCTGCTGATTTGCAAATGCCTTCCACTGCAGACTTATCCCAATCCTCGTAGAACCTGCTCCGGAATCATCATCCGCAACATTCCAGCCTCCGCCCCAGATGTACATCGTAGAACCAATAGGCTCTAGTGCAGTTTTTAACATTTTCTCTATTGTAGCAGTTTTCTTCTGGCTGTTTTCTTTCTGTATAACTGTCGCAAGCTGCCATAAAACAAACAGGAGCAAACATAAAATAACAATTACCTTCAGGCGATCCAAAATTGGGTGTGCTGTTCTTATCTTCATCACATCTCCCAAATACTCTTTCTCTACCTTATGAAAACGTTTGCGCCCGTATAACCATTTATCAAAAAAGGCTATCACAAAACAGACTTTCTATTGTCTATTTTGTAATAGCCTTTTTGTGTTTATGTCTCTGGCTTCATGACGTCGTCTTATGTGTCTTTCTGCACATACTCGATAACACGAGGTGCAGCAATCAAAAACCAGGTAGAAAAGGTCTGCGGTGCAACTTCTAATTCTCTTTTCAAATCCTCAAGCCCCACCCAGCGAAGCTCCATGATTTCATCCGAATCCACCTGAATATCTCCGTGATAATCTGTTAAAAATACATGGTCGATTTCATATTCACTCAAACCATCATACTGGCTGAAATAATTAAATGCAAACAACTCCTCTGGCACACAGCTCCCCTGCAAAATGCCTAATTCCTCTTCTAAGCGCTTCTGTACTGCATCTGCGAGAGTTTCTCCCCATCTAGGATGTGAACAGCAAGCATTGGCCCACAAGCCGCCAGAATGGTATTTCTCTAATGCACGTTTCTGAATCAGCATTTTCCCATCGTGCACGATGAATACCGAAAATGCACGGTGTAATTGATTTTTTACATGGGTTTCTAACTTGTCTCCTGAACCAATTTCATTGTCAAACAAATCAACCCATATTAATTTGTCATTTGCATTCTTTTCCATAACAAACTCTTATCCTTTCCCACATAGCTATTATAGCCCTAGCATACTCACCAGGAATACCGTTCCAGCAGCACCTAGCGCAACTACTAACAAACCGCGTTTGAAGTACGCCAAAAGCACTGCCACTACACAACCTGCGATTGCACCGACCTGCGACGCAGTGCTGGAAAAAATCGCAGGAAATGTCATCGCTGCCAGTACCGTATATGGTATGTAATATAAAAATGATTTGATTCGATTGTTTTCTATTTTCTTCTGGAAAATTACCATCGGAGCAACGCGGATGAGGTAGGTCATCCCCGCCATAATGGCAATTCCAACAAGTATATATATAGGACTCATATTGTCACTCTCTTTCTTCAATAATTCCCTACAGCTTTATTCCTCTTCTGGAATTGGGAATAGCCATGCTGCCAACGCACTTACTACCACCGTAATGATAATGACAGACCACCCACCAGAAAATACCGACAACACTGGCAGATAGGTAAATGCGTAGCTTGCTGCTATTGCAAGTATCACCGCAATCAATACACTGCGATGCTCCCGTGCTGGTGGCACGATAATCGCAATAAACATACCATAAAGTGCAATTCCCATTGCATCGGTCAAGCTCGCTGGCAAAAGTGACGTTGCCACTGCACCAATAATCGTTCCACCGGTCCATCCCAAAATTGGTGTCAGAATCAGACCCAGCATATAGGAAAACGTCAACTCGCTTCGTCTTTGCATCGACACTGCAAACACCTCATCGGTCACACCAAAAGACGCAATCAGTCGCTCCTTTAATCCAAACTCCTTGTCCACCTTCTGCGATACCGAAAGTGACATCAAAAAGTAGCGGATATTAATAATAAATGTTGTTATCATAAGTTCAATATACGAACTCTGC
Organism: Agathobacter sp.; assembly: GCA_017409825.1. GTDB lineage: Bacteria > Bacillota > Clostridia > Lachnospirales > Lachnospiraceae > Roseburia. Next base: position 31,699 of record JAFQRZ010000021.1, read on the forward strand.
GCCAGCAAAAGATTCGTTCCTGCAAACTGCCCTGCACTCGTCAAATTCGTCAGTGAAATCAAAATTGCTGACCAAATCGGCATCCCCGATTTTACCGCGGTAAGCCCAAATGCCATAGACACGGATATGTAACCAAGGCAGATCGGAAAACCATCACGGATTCCTTCTTTGAATTCCTGTTTATTCATAACATTTACTTCTTTCTATATTTATGTTCCTTATTATAACAAAATGGAGTGGCATTCGCCACTCCACTTTTCACAAAAGTTAATACTTATTATGTACCTTTTCTGCAAAACAAAGAAAATCCTTCAATTCTACCTTTGTACCATCATCTAAAATCATCGTTCCGGTCATCTTACCGAATACCTGATGCTGTTCACTTACAATAAGTTTCAAGTCCGTATAACTGTTTCGATCAATCATTGGTTCGAAATCCATTTCAAATCTTCCATCACTGGAAGTAAACTTCCATGGTTTCAAATAATCATCCTCTGGAATCACGAAAGTTACTTCGTCAATCTTATGTCCTACACCATTGTAAAAAATAATATTTTCGGTAGCTGCCTTCGTATTTCCAAATCCGTATCCAATATTAAATCCTACCGGAACACCATCTACATATCCACTTCCAGAACCCCAGTACCACCAGTTATCATAGCTCCACACACCACGTCCCCAGTCTAAAATTCCAAAATCCGTTTCTGGATTAAATTCATAACGCCGTCCGGCATATTCTGCCCAGCCTACCGCAGGCATGCAGTTGATTTTTTGATTGTAATAAAAATGGTTCTTCTTATCAAATGGTGTAGCGATTACCAGACTCTCCTGCTCTGGTTCATTCAAAACAATATCGCAACGAAAATCCTTTTCTCCATCAAATCCCTTGAACTCACACATGAGGTGGCGAACTCCGCCACTCGTCACAAATTCAAAGGAAGATTTCTCTGCTTTCTGCGAAACAACACTTTCTCCTGTATGAGATGGCATCTGAAACTTTCCCATAGGTGCCATGGTAAGCTCTGTTTCCGTGTGCTCCCACTTCTTTGTAAAATCAATAAAGGATGCAGATAACATCCCCATATATCCCATATCATTTACTGTCAGTGCTACTGCAAAATCTTTGTTCATAACGAGATAATAATCCCATTCTTTAATACGAAACTTCGGTGCTTCAATATCCTTTCTACTATATTCCTGCACCATTTTTCTGGACCAACCAGGTTCTGCAATCTGCCCTTTTTTAAGTAATTTTTGTCTATCGGTAACCTCATGATTGCGCATACTAACTCCCCCCTAATGCAAAGATACCGCACCGTAAAAGTGCGGTATCTTTTAATTGAAAGACTATTTATTTTTTAAAGATTTTTTGAATTCTTTGTAAGCAACTGCTTCTTCTGTTTTCATGAATTTGCTTCTCTTTGTAAGCCAAAGAACGATTGATACTGCAAAGAGTACCCAGAATACGATAGCACCTGTTCTACATGTACCGATGATACCTGGTTCTACTGCTTTGATTGTAGTATCTTTACCGATACCATTCATTGCCTGTGAGTTAGCGATTGCGTATAAGTTGTGGTGTGAAGCTTCTCTCATAGCTGTTACTACAACTGGGTCGTCTTCGAATCTAGCCAAACCATTATCTGTAACCATGAATGCCATCATTGAGTCGAATGTTGTTGTTCCGTTCATAACACCGTCAACGGCATTAACCATTGAGTTAAGTACGTTGTCAGTAATCTGGAGACCGTTACAGTTCCATTCACCATTTAAGATACCCTTTAAGAGACCAGCGTTAGAACCTGACCATGTAGTACCCCAACGTGTGTAAGCCATCATAACGCCGTTTCCGCCTGCCTGTGAATCTTCCAAACCACCCTGGAATGCTCTTAAGTAGATTTCACGAGCAGCCTGTTCGGTTAACCATACACCAAGACCGATACGATCCTGTTCACAGTCATTTAATGCGAAGTGTTTGTATACTACGAATACACCATTTTCTTCGATACCTTTTACTTCATAATGAGCCATTTCTGAAGAAAGTACAGAGTCTTCTGAATAGTATTCGAAGTTACGTCCTGAATATGGAGAACGGTGTGTATTTGCACCAGGTCCATAGAGGAATGTTACTCTAGCTGCTAAACAGTCTTCACCAACGATGTTACCGATTTCATAAGCTAATTCTTTGTTGAATGTAGCTGCAAGTACGTCTTCGGATGTAAGAGCTGTAGTTTCTACACCAAGTCCACTACCAAATAAAGTAACAGTTAAGCCCTGAGGACCGTTTTCATCACGTGTACCAGGAGCCTGAACAGATTCTACTGGCATGTGCCAATGGAAAGCATCTGCGATGAATGTTACCATTTCATCAAATGTAAGCTGGTCTAATAATTTATCCCAAGCTGGATCATCATAATCTTTTCCAATCATGTCAACAAGCTTCATGCCGTTGTCTGCACCAAGTGTTGGCATTTTCACTGTTGTGTTAGGATCTGCTTTATACTTTTCATCCTGTAAGCCAGCGATTAAGTATTCATTTAATGCAATCTTAACTGTGTTCTTAAGATTTGGCATTGTACCTGCCCAATCATTACGTGTTAAGAATGTAACCTTCTGACCAACTTTGTCATTTCTGTTAGGGTCAGAATCGTCTAACTGGTTCTTGATTTCTACGCCTGCATCTGATGTAGCATAAGTTGTAGTATCAAGTGTTTCGTTTGTCCATTTGCATACTAATGTTGCATTACCAACATCATCCATGCCATTGTCTTTGGTATATCCTTTTGCTGCTAATACGTTGTTTACCGCATTGTGTGAGTCTGTTGCTGCTGTGAAGTAGTAATCACCAGCATCCATGATGTATGTGCCTGCACCATACGCATCGTAGCTTGCTACATAGTCGCCATCAACTACGATTGTTAATGTCTCAGATTCATTCTTGTCAAGAATCTTTGTCTTTTCAAAACCAACTAACTGAACAGCTGCTTTTTCTACTTTGTTATCGATGTCATACTGTGTGTATGGACTCTGAACATAAATCTGTACAGTTTCCTTACCTGGAACTTCACCTGTATTTGTTACTTTAACTGCGAATGTATATGTCTGAGCATCCTTGTCATAAACCATAGTCATGTCGCTATATTCGAATGTTGTATAGCTTAAACCATAACCAAATGGGAATGCTACATCGTCACTATATACGTAACCAGCTGTATTACCTTTGCCCATTACAGTATCTTCGTAACGCGTTTCATAATATTTGTATCCAACATAGATACCTTCCTGATAAATCATGTAGGTATCTGCATGTTCTGGAATCTTAGTCAAATCACCAGTATACTGAATCGGTGTGAAGTTCTGCATAACTGGGCTTGAGTAGTTGTCATAGCAGTATGTATCTGCAAGGCTACCAGATGGGTTTACAGTACCATTTAAGATTTCAGCTACTGCTTCCAAACCGGTCTGACCTACACCACCAATCCAAAGTGTAGCGTCTACGCCATACTCGTTGTTCTTTAAGAAATCAACCTGAAGTGCGTTAGATGTGTTAATGAGAACGATAATCTTGCCAATCTTACCTTCGTCTTTTAGCTTCTTAACATTTGACATCATTTCTCTTTCAACATCATTTAATGCAAGGTAATTTTTTCCATTTCCTAATGTATGATCGAAGTAGCTGTCCGCACCTTCACCACCAATACGTGATAAAACTACGATAGCTGCATCGCCATAATTTTCAACTGATTTAAGAACGTCTTCCGTATAATATTTCCATGGAACTTCTACGATTTCTGCTGAACCATATCCTGAAGCTGTAGCAGAGTCCTGTACTACTGCACCAGCATTGCCACGAGTAAAGAGTTCGCCCTCTTCATTTTCAACAGTTAAATAAAAATCCCAAAGTGTTGGGTTAACTTCAAATTTACCAACCTGTTCTAATGATTCTTTTAAGTTAAGGCTCTTAGAAGCATCAACGTTACCTGAACCTGTACCACCATAAACAATGTTTACAGATGAGGTTGAGAATAAGCTTACCTTAGCACCTTTTGCAAGTGGTAATGCCTTGTCAACGTTTGTTAAAAGAGCAGCACCTTCTGCTTCTACCTGTTTTACAAGGTCTGCACCTGCTTTGTTTCTTTCTTCTTCTGTCTTGAATTCACCTTCATAGTAGATAGCATTCTTATCTTCATTTACAACTTCCCAGAATGTACCTCCTAAAAATAATGCAAATGTGTTGTCAAACATACCAACAACAACAGTTGCTGCCGTCAAAATGATTGCAAGTGGAGCACTAATCCATGTCAACCATTTCCAAGGTCTTGTAGCTTTGCTACGAGCCTTTTTGTAGGCTTTTTTGCGAGCCTTGATTTCTTTCTTATCCATATTTCCCCTTTCCCCTGCAAAATCTTTTCCATTTCGCATGACACTAATTGAATGATATTATCACTTTACCACTTTTCTAGCTAAAAAACAATGGACAAATATGCAATCTACCTAGATTAAATATTAAATTTTATAATTTTTCGTCAAAATAACCAAATCCACCCTGTCCAAAGGACAGGGTGGTCACATATTACCTTATTTTCCTTAGTCTATCGACTAATTTATCTTACATTACAACGAATGCCATAGTAGCTGGTTCTAATGTAAGTGTTCCTTCCATAACTACTGGAGCCATTTCTGGAACTTCATTGTTTTCGCCAAGAACTAATTCTTTGCCATTTAACTTCATAACGGTTGCACGAAGTGTATCTGCATGAAGCTTGTAAACTTCTGCTGCTTTTGGAAGTTCTATGGTTGTAGTTTCTGTTTCAGAGTTGTTGATGATGAGATATGCAACACCATCTTTGCCATCTCTACGAGAATGTGCAAATACATGAGCACCTTCGCGAATTTCTTCGCATGTGTCATAAACAGTTGTACCCATGATTCTGTTCCAAAGTAATACAGCGAAGTAGTTTGGTCTTGGATCAAATGTACCATGTTTCAAGAAACCATAGTCAGATGAAGCAAGTGTATTGTGGAAAATTACACCATCTGTAAGAGTAGCGAATGTTCCAAGTTCGTTTAATGTACGGAATACGTCTACATAAGTAGAAGCCCATGTATCTCCGCCGCCGCCTGCGTCACCAGATTCTGTTACCCACATTTCTCCGTTTGGACAATATTTGTCACGGTATGGGATATTAAGCTTGCAGTTTAATGGTGCTACGTTTAAATAGCTTTCTGTTAATACTTTATCAGAAGCCCAGTGCATTGCTGGCATAACCATTTCTAAACGTTCAGAAATACCATTGTAGTAATGGTAGCTATATACATCAAGTGGTTCCTGTGCGCCTCTCATTAAATCATCACATGTCGCATTGTTTCCAGCAAGAAGTTCAACTCCACCGCCTGCAAAGTCGCCCTGTTTTTCTTCATCACCCATAGCACCACCTGTATTACATGGTCCTACGATAAGTGTTTCTGGATAGTTATCACGTACCCATCTATGGAAAAGATCTTCGTCTCTTACATAGTTTTCTGCAGTATATCCTGGTGGGAATCCTGTAATATCGAGCATGTTAGGTTCGTTTGTGAATTCAACTGCATCGATAGTTGCACCATATTCTTTTGTTAATGCAAAGATTTTTTCTGCCTGTGATGGATTCCATGGTTCATCTGCTTTGTGAAGACCTTCACAGTTTGCAACAGAGATAAGTAATTTAGCTCCGATTGCTTTTACGAAATCAAGCACACCAATCCACTGTTCTTTTGTAAGTCTATTCTGATAGCCTTCTGGTGTTACTCCAGTTCCTTCGAAATCATAGTATGTTTTGGTAGCCCATGTACCAGATACACGTACCCAAACTGGACCAAATTCTGATGCTAATTTACGAAGTTTTTCATTGTATAAATCGATTGGTGGATACACCTGCATCAAATTTGCCATTGCGCTAGCGATATCTGTAGCACCACCTACATCAAATTTTTCTGTACCAGCAATCTGTTCTGGTGTGTAAGCTTTCCAGAATGTACCACCTGTTACTTCTGTAAATTCTACGTTGTATGACATAAGTTTGTCATTTACAGTACGGATCACCTGAAGTGGTGAAGCGGATAATTTAATATTCTGTCCCATTGGTTTGTCCCCCTTATTTTCTTGATACATTTATTATAACAAAAAGTCCCCTCTTTTACGAGGGGACAAACATGGGACAAGTGTGGCACTTTGTTCCAATTTTTTGCATATCAATTTTAGTCACTTTTACTAATCAATTCGAAACATCTCACGTACAAGGGTACTCATCTCATTCGGCGTCTGATGCATTCCACTATGATGCCACGATACCAGCATCGTCATAATCGCCGCAATGTATCCCGAATACTTCAAGTCCTTATTTGAAATGATTCTTTTACCAGATTTCTCCTCTTCCAGTCTTCTGTCAAATTTCTCATAAATTCGATTGATTAGCAAAGGACTCAACCCATTCTTTTCCAAAACATCCAACAGATATTTATTCTTCTTCCAGTAAGAGAAAAATCCATCCAAATCCGCTTTCACTTCCAAATACAAAAAGGAACTCGTAATTGACTCATCTATCGTTGCAAACAGCACATCTTCCAACGCATCATAATACCGATAAAAGGTTTTGCGTGGAATTTTCATCTCTTTCGTAAGTGCTGTCACCGTTATATCATGATACGACAGCTGTTCCATCATAGAAAACAAGGTTGTCTGAAACAACTTTTGACGTTCCATGGACCTTTCTGTTTTACAAATTTTGTACATATTTTGCACTCCTGTGTTCATTTCGATAAATTCATTATAAGACTTTCCTTCCTCCAATGGCAATAAAAAATATTGCAAGAAAAAACCAGATGTGAAATAATAAGAGCAAGAATAAATGACTTACGAAGGGAGCGTGAATCTATGCAATTTATTCGTTCCGCAGAACTTAGACCAGGGCTTCGCATTGCGAAACCAATTTACAACAAGGATGGTGTCTTACTTTATGAACGCAACTCCAGACTCACCATTCCAGCCATTAATAGTATCCGCAACTTTGACTTGATTGGCATCTATATTCTCGAGCCTGCAGAACCCGTTCCACCATTCACGAAAGAAGACTTAGAATTTGAACAGGCACAGACTGTTTATCTCTTTAAATTGAAAGACCTGTTTGAAAAAATATATAAACGTCAGCCCTTGGATAAACTAGAGGATTTGGTCGATGATATCATCAAACGTTATGGATGTTTGACCCATCGTGTCAACTTCAACCAGAACCTTCGAAGTGCACATGATTTTATGTACAAGCATGCCACTAGCGTTTCCATTCTTACTGCTATGATCGGACAGCATATTGATATGCCAGAGGAAGATTTCAAATCCCTCATTACAGCAGCCATCCTTTATGGCTTCGGATATCGTTTCTTATCTAAAAATGTCATGGACAAAGACGAAGAATTTACAGAATATGATAACAAATCGAAGCAAGCCGCTTTAGAAAAAGGCACCAGCTATCTTAGTATGTCTACCGACCCTATCAGCTACCTCCCAAAAGCGATTCGTGTCGTGGAATACTACATTTTATCCAATAACCCAGAACGCAAGATTGAACATCCAACGGAAGATATTTTGCTCCTGGCAGAGATCCTAAAAGTAGCTATCGAATTCGATATGATGACGGGGATGATTATGGGTCACAAACCAGAATCCGAAATCGTAGCCATGAATTCTTTACGAGAGCACACCAAAGAATTTAATGAAACTATCGTTACTATTTTGGCGCAATGCATCCATATCATTCCGACTGGTGCAAGTGTCGACTTAAACAACGGAGAAAAAGCTGTCGTATTGGTAGAAAACCAGAAAAACTACATGGAGCCAGTCATCTTACGACTTCGTGACAATAACATCTATGATTTAAGCGACCCTGTGGTGAATCGTCGCATCCACATTGTTGATATCATGAAAACGATGGACAACCGCGTAGAAATTGACGTGGATACCATCAAACACTTTAAAGCGGATAAACGAATTCAGGAAATAACAAGACGCTATAAAGAACAGAAAGAAAAAGCAACAACTACCCAAAAATAAAACACAAAACCCCATCGTGAAATACATTCTCACGATGGGGAATTTTATGTAATAACTAAAACAAATACGTAATCATATATAAGCTGGCTACAACCGTAGCGAACAAAATACACCCTGCAACCGCAAATGCAATCACTCTCTTCGAAACTGGTCTTTTTTCAAACCCTTCAATATTGTTAGACGAAGCATACATTGGTAGAAATGGTGCTCGCAAATCTGGATTCGCGTTCACATGATAAAAGCCCTTTTTACCAAAATAAAATGAGGTCCATGCAGGATTTGCATTTAATGTCACTTTCGTGAAGTTACATACTTTCTTTCCATATTCTCGCATCACCTTGAGCAACATACTACCATAGCCTTTATTCTGTTGCTGAGGCAGCACATACAACATGGTTATCATACCATCTGACTGCATCCCAGATACGCCAACCATCTGTCCCTCTTCATGCACACCCCATAAAAGCAACTTGTTTTCGTCATAAAGCTTTGTCAAATTCGTTTCTGAAATGTATTCCTCTACAAATGAAATAGTTTGCGGATATTCCATACGATTTCTCAGGCAATAATCAAATACATAACGTGATAATCCTGATGCTACTTTTATTTCTTCTTTCTGTAAGATTCTGATTTCCATTTCCATTCCTTTCTTACATTCCTTCTTCTACCAATCGGTCAAATAGTCCACTATATCGTTTCAGCTGCGAGTTGTTATGAACCATCGTGTGAAAAACTTCATCATCACCTACTATTGTAACACATTTTTTTGCTCTTGTAACAGCTGTATAAATCAGATTTCGGTTCAACAGCATACGAGGGCCTTGAAACAGTGGAATTACTACTGCTGGATATTCGGAGCCTTGTGATTTATGAATGGTAATCGCATACGCCAGCTCCAATTCCTCTAGTAATTTAAATGGATACTCTACCATTTTCCCTTCGTCAAAGGATACCGTCATAGTCTCTGCAAAATAATTAATCTCTTCAATAATACCAGTATCTCCGTTAAATACACCAGTACCTTTGTCAATACAGAGACCATACTTGCTACGAATTTCCCATTCCAATTGGTAATTATTTTTTATCTGCATTACCTTATCGCCCTCACGGAAAATAGTTCCACCATATTCCTTTTCCCGCTTGGAGCTGTCTTCTGGATTGAGGTACATCTGTAGTACTGTATTCAGTCGCTCGACTCCCAAAAGCCCCTTACGCGTCGGTGTAAGCACCTGAATATCATACTCGGATGCATCTACAAACTTTGGAAGCTTCTGCTTAATCAACTGCAAGGTAACATTGATAATCTTATCTGCTTCATAACGTTTCAAGAAAAAGAAGTCCATACTCTTATTGTCTAATACGACCTCTTCTCCATTGTTTATTTTATGTGCATTGACAATGATATCACTGGTACTCGCCTGTCGAAAAATCTTATTCAGCTTTACCGTATGGAACTGATTGGATTCAATGATATCTTTCAGTACAGAACCCGGTCCTACACTTGGAAGCTGGTTCACGTCTCCTACCAAAATTAGTCTCGTTCCTGGCAAAACCGCTTTCAGCAACGCATGCATCAACGTAATGTCCACCATTGACATCTCATCAATGATAATAACATCTGTTTCAAGTGGATTTTTCTCGTTTCTCTCAAAGCCGCCTGTTCCTTCCACGCCGCCATTCACCTCTAACATACGATGAATCGTTCTCGCTTCAAACCCTGTCGTTTCACTCATTCGCTTTGCTGCACGCCCCGTCGGTGCCCCAAGAAAAATATCCATCCCTTCCAGCTCAAAATAGCGAATAATGGTATTAATCGTGGTTGTCTTACCTGTACCTGGTCCACCTGTAATAATTAACAGACCATTTCGTACAGCTTCTTTGACTGCACAAATTTGCTGCTCATCCAACTCAATATTCGTCTGCTTTTCAATTCGTTTAATTCTTTTTTCAATTTCTACATCTGCCACATCATAGCTGACATCCAACTGCTTTAGCATATGCGCTGTATTTGCTTCCATGTGATAAAATGTAGCAGCATATATTTGCGTCATATCATCTTTTTGGCGCATCATAATCTTTCGGTCAATGGCAAGATTCATATAATGCTTCTCAATATGTTCTCCACTCACCTCCAGCAATTGGCTGGTACGCTCTGTCAATTCTTCCATCGGCAAATACGTATGACCTTCTGCAGTTGCCTGCAAAAGCACATATAAAATCCCGCTTCGAATACGAAAATCAGAGTCTGTACGAACTCCTGCACGGCTGGCAATTTCATCCGCTGTTTTGAAGCCTACGCCATCAATATCCTCCGCCATTTGATATGGATTTTCCTTTAATACACTATAAATCCTTGCACCATAGAAATTGTATATTTTCACGGCTAACGTCGTGCTGATTCCATACTGTTGAAGAAAAAGCATCGCCTGTCGCAAGTCTTTTTTCGCATTGACCTGGTCTGCGATTTCCATTGCCTTTCGCTCGCTGATTCCTTTGATTTCGGCTAGTCGTTCCGGTTCCTCTTCTATGATACGAAACGTGTCTTTTTTAAATCTACGAACAATACGGGCTGCCAAAGCAAGACCAATTCCCTTAATTGCTCCCGAACCTAAATATCGCTCAATCGCAACTTCATCTTCTGGTGCCTTTTCCTCAAAGGAGCTTACCTTAAACTGATGTCCATATACGGGATGCTCAGTAAACTCTCCCTTTGCTTCGATATTCTCCCCTTCCACAATGTCAGAAAAGATGCCTACGCAAGTAATCTCTTCTTCCTCGCATATCAACACCAGCACGGTATAACCATTATCGGTATTTCTATAAATAATATGGTCTACATAACCTTTAATTGTTTCCACAGTTCTCTCCTAAATAAATTTCATTCGCCACAGTTCGCAAGCAAACCCGCTCACTGATGCAGCAATCGGCGTATCTGTCAGTAGTAAAAAACACCTGGATATGCACAAGTGCACTCCAGGTATTTTTCCACTGCCTATGTGGCTCATTGCTTACGCACATATTATTCTTCCACCGTCGGAATATTATAATTTCTCTTCATCTGTTCGAACAACTGCTGTGTCATATTACCACCAACTTCTTCCAACAGCATATCTGCAACATCCTCAATTGCATAATCCATAAATGTATCGGTATACTGTGATGCCACAGAAGATTCTTCATCTTCATCTGTGAAGGTTTCCTTCATCTGCTTTATCATCTGTTCAATAAAATATGATTCAAAATCCTTAAGGACCTCCATCAATTCTTCATCTGTAGAATTGGAAGAAAGACCATTTACAGAATTTGTTAACGAATCCGTCTTTGCACTATTCGCACTATTGGTCGCATTTGTCACACCAGTCTGATTCAGCATAGAAGTAATTCCACTAACGTCCATACTCATATCGACTACCTCCTACACTAACGCTTCAATTCATTTGCGGTCTGAAGCATCGAATCTGCCGTCTGAATCGCTTTTGAGTTCATTTCATACGCACGCTGTGCGATAATCATATTTACCATTTCATCGGCAACCTGTACGTTAGAACCTTCCAAATAATACTGACAAACCTTACTTGGGATTGTTCCCATTTCACCTTCTAACATTGCCTGGCCAGATGCATCTGTCTGCTGCAATCTGCTGTAAGACAATTTTTCCAAACCTGCTGGATTGTTAAACTGATAAATACCAAAAGCCTGGTTCATATCTACTACCGTTCCATCTGGAAGTCTATAGCTGATTGCTCCACTCTGTTCAAAAATCATGGCCTCCGAAGTAATTCCTTCTGGCACATAAATTGCATTGCCTTCTCGATCCAATACTGGACAACCTTCCACATCCGTCAAAAGTGTATTTCCTGCAGCATCAAGCGCCCAAGTAAAGTTACCATTTCTGGTATAATAGGTTTCTCCATCCGCACCTCGAATCGCGAAGAAGCCATCTCCTTCTAACGCAAAATCTGTAGCACTTTCGCTGGCATTCATTGATCCCTGTGTGTACATAGAAGTGGTAGACGCAACTCTTGTACCCAAACCAACCTGCGCACCCACTGGCTTTTCTTCACCATTTGCAGAAGTCGTTTTGGTCTGAATCGTTTGATATAATAATGTTTTAAATTCGGTTCTTGTTGTTTTATAACCATTGGTATTAACATTGGATAAGTTATTTGCAATGGTATCTACATTGGTCTGACCAGCTTTCATTCCGCTAGCAGCCGTGTATAATGCTCTCATCATAATATGTATTCCCCCTTAGGATTACTGTACTTTACCAAGATTTACTGTGGTTGCCAATGTTTCATCTACAGAACGGATTACCTTCTGTCCTGCATCATAAGCTCTCTGAATCGCAATCATATTTACCATTTCATCGACTACATTTACATTGGAACTTTCCAGCATTCCCTGCTGAACATTCGCTTCTGAAGCTGTGATAACACCACCTTCTACCAGGTTATACATGTTCTCACCATACTTCTCCAAATAATCGTAGTTTTCTACATCAACCACACCGATGGTACCAACGAGCTGCTCATTCTGATAAATGTAGCCCTGCTGATCCACTTTAAAAGGTACGATTGGTGTTACTCGCACATAATTTGCTGGATTGGAATCCATATTCAATGCACCTGTTGCATTCAAAACATAGTCCCCATCTTTGGTTCTAAGATAGCCGTCATTATCCACTACAAAGTTTCCATCACGGGTAAGTTTTACCGAGGTATTCCCCGCCTTATCCGTAAATGCTACCGCAAAGAAACCATCTCCTTCAAGCGCGAAATCCGTTTCATTATCGGTTACTTCGAAACTTCCGGTTGAATAATCCGTATACACCTGACCCAAATGGGTAACTAAAGAAATTTCACCGAGTTTTTGAGGGAGACCATAATGTGAGGTATCTTTGATTTTGATTGCCAATTCATCGGCAAATGTACGTGATGTTGTGCCCTCTTTTTTGTATGCAGTGGTATCTGCATTCGCAAGGTTATTGGTCAAAACATCAAGACGTTTCATTTCGTTTACCATCCCTGTATGGGCGGTATACAAACCTTTAATCATATTATAGCCCCTTTCTTTTGTTTTATATGAATTTATTTATTCATCTCATTAACGATTATTTCACCAAGATAATCCGTTACCTTATAGGCTCCGTTTATACTTAAATGCTCATAATCTATAAAATCACTATCATAATCCCATTCCAATGCTTCTTCCACATCATAAAATGGGATTCCTTTTGCTCCCAAATATTCTTCCATCCAATTCGCTTTTCGCAGTTCATTTTCAGTACTAAGATATGGAGCGCGATAAAAAATCAACGTAACATTGTTCTCTTCACAAAGCGCGATTATTTTCTCCAAGTACTTTTGGATAATTTCCTCTGGCGCTAGCTTATCAAATGGATAAACATATCCTTGTATTCTTTCGTACTCCGTAAGTGGATTTGCTTCATACGGCTTATATCCATTATTTGCAAAACGGAGCAGCATTTCGTTGTAGTAATAGTCACTTCCATCAGCATTATACATTTCATTCGCTTTCTCAAAAGAATAATCGAAATCTAATTCATTCAAGGAAAAATCCAGCAATCGGTCTTTGTACTTCAAAACTGCAAAATTGTCCTCTAGTGGGTCCAGCGTTTCAAAATCTTCGATAAGCTCTAACTTTTCGAGAGAAAATGGTAGATTTTCCACGTTCGGTCTCATATAATCATCCAACAACTGCTCTGTCGGAATATATGTCTCATACGCATTGATTCCCCATATTTCCACCAAAGCAACCTTAGGCGTATCTACCTTAAAACGTTCATACATCCTCATATAAGTTACTGGAAGAATCTCTGATGGAAATGCCATATTGTAAGACGATATGGCATATTTTTCTTCAAAATACAAACTATTGAAAGATGTGTATGCATGACAGGAACCAAATACCTGAACATCAATATCTTCTATTGTTTCCAGATGTTCAGCCAGCATATAACATCTATTAATATATTTTTCAACAAATATATCATTTAATCGTAAAAATCCAACGGCACATATCAGACAAAATGCCACTATCGGAATTATCTTTTTCATCTAAAAACCTCCATATAAGAATCCCGATAAGTCATATCCTTGTCCATATACGCCAAAAAGCAGAATATCTAACGCTATCAGAAAATATATGCTCCATCGTATAAAGAAATGTGCATTTAGGATGGCCTCTCTCACCTCTACATTTTTCTTTGAATGATAATAATCCATCACTGATATCACAACGATATTCAATATTAACATCGTACTTTGTGCATAATCTAAACCTGCAACAAATGAACTTTCATCAAACAATCTACCCATGTTCATGCTACTGAACATCCGACTGATATACTCAACCGCACTCATCAATGTATCTGCTCGGAAAAAAATCCATGCAAATGTTACAAGGTTAAAGGTAAGTATCGTCTGATATATCCTTTCACTTATTGAGCCAGATTCAATTTTCATTGCCTGCTTAATTCTGCTTCGAATCCCTGTACTCAGCTCCCCAACAATCTGATATATTCCGTGAAGCATTCCCCACACAAGGAAACTAAAACCTGCTCCATGCCAAATTCCACTAACCAAGAACGTAATCAAAAGATTCGCATATTTTCTCATTTTGCCCTTTCGATTACCGCCTAATGGAATATACACATAATCCTTTAACCATGAGCTCAAAGAAATATGCCACTTTGACCAAAACTCCTTAATCGATTTGGCGAAATATGGAGCATTGAAATTGTCAATTAATTCAACACCAAAAAGACCACTGACACCTCTGCATATATCTACACATCCAGAGAAATCCATGTATAGCTGTATGGAATAGAATACAGCTCCTACATACAAAATCGGTCCTTCCAGCTTCATATAATTTTCGTAACAATCATTTGCTACAAGTGCAACGCGATCTGCAATAACCATCTTCTTTATTACACCAATAGCAATCAACAAAATATTGTAACGAAATTTATCATAAGAAATTCTTTTGCCTTCAAACAATTGTCCCTGCAACATCTCATATCTAGATATCGGTCCTTGGACAACTGCTGGAAAATATGACAAATACAAAAGATATTTTGCAAAATTATTTTCTGCAGCAATTTTACCTTTATATACGTCAACCAAATAACTTATCGCCATCAAAACATAATAGGAAATCCCAACTGGAACAAGAATACTCGGAATCTCAATCACATAATTAGGAATGATTTTTCCTACAATCGTATTTAAAATAGTTCCACACCAAGGCAATGCTTTAATCAAAAACCATAAAATAATATTACACCCAAGTGTTATCCACAGGATTTTTTTATTGTTCTTTCCTGCAATGCACCTAGCACCTAAATATGTTGATATTGCGACGAATAACAAGAAGAAAATATACTTTACATCAAATGCCATATAAAAGAATAAACTGGCAACTAATAATATTTTCCATCTATGTTTCTGTGGCATCAAGCTATAAATGCCCCAGACCACTATTACAAATCCTAAAAAAGTGAATGATAAATACTGCATTACTACTCGTCACGTTTTCCTGCTAAAAACTCTACATACTTTCCTGTACCTACTGCTACGCAAGTCATAGGATTTTCTGCTGTCATTGTATTGATACCGGTACGTTCTTCAATGAGTTCTTCCAAACCACGAAGAAGTGCACCACCACCAGTAAGTACAATACCTCTATCTGCAACGTCTGCTGCAAGTTCTGGTGGAGTTTTTTCCAATACAGAATGTACTGCTTCTACAATCTGCATGGTTGGTTCACGAAGTGCTTCTTCTGTTTCTTCGGAACTAACTGTAATTGTTCTTGGGAGACCTGTTACCAGGTTACGTCCTCTAACATCCATTGTCTCAGGCTGCGCCATTGGATAACATGTACCAATTTTAATCTTGATATCTTCTGCGGTTCTTTCACCGATTAAGAGATTATGTTTCTTACGCATATAACGAACCAATGCTTCGTCAAAGTCATCGCCGGCAATCTTGATAGAAGTACTTACTACAGAACCGCCAAGAGAAATTACTGCAATATCCGTAGTACCACCACCGATATCTACAATCATATTTCCACATGGTTTCGCAATATCAATACCAGCACCGATTGCTGCTGCAATTGGTTCTTCAATGATTTCTACTTCACGCGCACCTGCCTGATACGTAGCATCTTCTACTGCTTTCTTTTCTACTTCAGTAACACCACTTGGTACGCATACACTGATACGTGGTTTACGGAATGTTCTCTTACCAAGCGCTTTCTGAATGAAGTATTTAATCATTTTTTCTGTAACGGTATAGTCAGAAATAACACCCTGACGAAGTGGACGAACTGCCACGATATTTCCTGGTGTACGACCAAGCATAAGTCTTGCTTCTTCACCAATTGCTTTAATCTTGTTTGTATCTCTATCAAACGCCACCACAGATGGCTCTTTTAACACTACACCTTTTCCCTTAATATAAACCAAAATACTAGCGGTACCTAAGTCGATACCAATGTCTGTTCCTAACATCATAATATCTAGTTCTCCTTTCGAAATCTTGTATATATAGGATTGACTTTTCTACTAAAAATCATTTTGAACATATTTTTCCATACTTACACTTATTATATACAATTCGGGGCATTTTTCAAACTATTTTTTATGAAGTTTTCATGAAAATATTTCGAACAACAAAGGGCTGTCGCAAATATCCATTTGTCGACAGCCCTTATTGATTAAATATTATAAAAACTATTTTTGTAAATATGGTTTTAGGAATTTTCCGGTATAGGATTCTGGCACCTCACATATTTCTTCAGGCGTTCCCTGTGCAATGACTGTACCGCCGCCATCTCCGCCTTCAGGTCCCATATCGATAATGTAATCTGCGGTTTTAATCACATCGAGATTGTGTTCGATAACCACTACCGTATTTCCATCTGCTGCAAGCCTGTGCAGAATTTCTACCAGCTTATGCACATCCGCAAAATGAAGACCTGTCGTCGGTTCATCTAATATATAAATCGTCTTGCCAGTACTCTTGCGGCTCAACTCTGTTGCGAGTTTGATACGCTGTGCCTCACCGCCAGAAAGTTCTGTCGATGGCTGACCCAGTTTAATGTAGCCAAGACCTACATCATGCAAAGTCTGAATCTTACGAAGTACCGATGGCACATTCTTGAAAAATTCCACCGCATCCTCAATTGTCATATCCAAGATATCGAAAATACTCTTGCCTTTGTATTTTACTTCCAAGGTTTCACGATTGTAGCGTTTACCTCCACACACCTCACATGGCACATAGACATCTGGCAGGAAATGCATCTCGATTTTTAGGATACCATCTCCGCTGCATGCTTCGCATCGACCACCCTTGACATTGAAACTAAAACGCCCTTTTTTGTACCCTCTCGCCTTTGCATCCGAGGTCGCCGCAAATAAGTCACGAATCAAATCAAATACACCTGTATAGGTCGCAGGATTAGAACGAGGAGTACGTCCGATTGGTGACTGGTCGATATCAATTACCTTGTCCAATTGTTCTAGCCCTGTAATGTCATCATGCTTTCCTGGGATACATCTCGCACGATTCAAGCTTTTCGCCAAATGCTTGTACAAAATTTCATTGGTAAGCGAACTCTTTCCAGAACCCGATACCCCTGTAATACATGTCACTACGCCCAACGGAATATCTACATCTATATTTTTTAAGTTATTTTCTCTCGCACCTTTTATCGTAATAAAACCGGTTGGTTTCTTACGTTCCGCTGGAACTGGAATCTTAATACGTCCACTCAGATATGCACCTGTCAAAGAATCCTTGCATTTCATAATATCTTCTGCAGTACCTGTAGCAATTACCTCACCACCATGCACACCAGCGCGAGGTCCGATATCTACAATGTAATCTGCTGCACGCATGGTATCTTCGTCGTGTTCCACAACCACCAATGTGTTACCTAAATCTTTTAGATTCTTCAACGCACCTAAAAGCTTATCATTGTCTCGCTGATGCAATCCGATACTAGGCTCGTCCAAAATATAGGCAACACCAACCAAGCCTGACCCAATCTGTGTCGCCAGACGAATACGCTGTGCTTCTCCCCCAGATAAGCTAGCCGTTCCACGGGTTAAGGTTAAGTAGTCTAATCCTACTTCTTTTAAGAAACCGACGCGTCCTTTAATCTCTTTCAAAATCTGCTCACCAATCAAAAGCTGCTGTTTCGTAAGCTCCATCCCATCCAGAAATGCTACCAAATCTTTTACTGACATATTCGTCATTTCGTAAATATTTTTGTCCGCCACTGTAACGGCCAGAGAAGATTTCTTCAGACGCTGTCCACCACAGCATTCACATGGAGTAATACGCATAAACTGCTCATATTCTGCCTTCATGGTTTCGGAAAACGTCTCGCGATATCTACGCTGTACATTTTTAATCAGACCTTCCCATTCAAGATTGTACACTCCTTCGCCACGTTGACCTTTGTAGTGAACCTTAAGCACACGCCCATCTCCACCATGAATAAACATATCCTGAATATCCTTTGGCAAATCCTTATATGGTGTATTTAAATCAAAGCCATATCCTTCGGATAACGCTCGAAGTGTCGCATAGGTATAACTAGACGGATCGGTACTAGACTGCCAGCCCATTACCTGAATCGCACCTTCCGAAATCGCAAGGCTCTTATCTGGAATCATCAAATCCACATCAAATTCCATCTTATATCCCAAGCCGAAACAAGTCGGACATGCACCGAATGGGTTGTTGAAAGAGAAGCTTCTTGGCTCTACTTCATCGATACTCACATTACAATCTGGACAAGCAAAATTCTGGGAAAACGTCATAGGTTCCCCATCAATCACGTCTACAATCGCATTGCCTTCTGTCAAATCAAATACATTTTCTAGCGAATCGGTCAAACGTTTTTCAATGCCTTCTTTTACCACCAGTCGGTCTACTACGATATCAATATTATGCTTGATATTTTTATCCAGCTTAATTTCTTCCGAAAGCTCGTACTGTGCACCATCTACAATCACACGCACGTAACCGCTTTTCTTCGCTTTCTCAAACAGCTTCTCATGCTGGCCTTTTCGTCCACGTACCACTGGCGCCAAAATCTGAATACGCGTCTTCTCTGGAAGCTGCATGACAGAATCCACCATCTGGTCTATCGTCTGTTTCGTAATCGCACGTCCACACTCTGGACAATGTGGAATACCGATACGCGCATATAACAAACGAAAATAATCATAGATTTCCGTTACTGTACCTACCGTAGAACGTGGGTTTCGGTTCGTAGATTTCTGGTCGATTGAAATCGCTGGTGGAAGTCCTTCGATGCTTTCTACATTCGGCTTTTCCATCTGTCCTAAGAACTGTCTCGCATAGGAAGACAGAGACTCCATATAACGTCTTTGTCCTTCTGCATAAATCGTATCAAAAGCAAGCGAAGACTTTCCCGAACCCGACAAGCCAGTCAGCACAACGAACTCGTCTCGTGGAATGTCGATATCAATCCCTTTTAAGTTGTGCTCGTGAGCCCCACGAATCTTGATGTATTTTCTTTCTTTTTTTGTCATATTCCCTCCATCGTTTAGCCGCACCATTCGCAAAGACGCCTACGGCGTTTTCTCGTTGCTACGCAACTAACTTTGCTCATGAAACGGCGCTCACCTCATGAAAATCATCTCTTCCACATTCATGCTAGCATGATGTGTCTTCGTTGATTTTCATGGCTAAACTGTCAGCAACATATTTTTCAACGTTATCATCTTATCACGATACTCTGCTGCTGCTTCAAAATTCAGCTCTGCTGCTGCTTTTTGCATCTTCTTCTGGATATCTGCAATCGTTTTTTCCAGTTCTGCCTTACTCATAGATTCTGGATCCTTTGCAAACTTCATCTCATCTGCAGCCACTTTCTTCGAAATAGCAATCAAATCACGAACCGATTTACGAATCGTCTGTGGTGTAATGCCATGTTCCTCATTGTACGCCTGCTGCACCTTACGACGACGTTCCGTCTCTTCAATCGCAACCCGCATCGAGTCTGTAATCTTATCCGCATACATGATAACATGTCCGTCACTATTTCGTGCCGCACGTCCGATGGTCTGAATCAGCGATGTTTCCGAACGAAGGAAACCTTCCTTGTCCGCATCCAAAATCGCAACCAAAGTAATCTCTGGAATATCCAATCCTTCTCGAAGCAGATTGATACCAACCAATACATCAAACACATCCAATCGCAAATCGCGGATAATTTCCTGACGTTCCAAAGTATCAATATCCGAATGCAAGTATTTTACACGAATTCCCACTTCACTCATATAACGTGTCAAATCCTCCGCCATACGTTTGGTAAGTGTCGTAATCAAAACTTTATTGTGATTTGCGACTTCTTTATTGACTTCGCCAATCAAATCATCAATCTGTCCCTCTACTGGACGCACAGAAATCTCAGGATCCAAAAGTCCTGTTGGCCGAATAATCTGCTCAGTGCGAAGCAATTCATGATTCGCCTCATACTCACCTGGTGTCGCAGACACAAAGAGCATCTGATCAATTTTCCCTTCGAATTCTTCGAAATTCAATGGTCTGTTATCGAGTGCCGACGGCAAACGAAAACCATACTCCACCAAGGTCGTCTTACGAGAACGGTCACCTGCATACATGCCTCGAATCTGCGGAACCGAAATATGCGACTCATCTACAATAATTAAAAAATCATCTGGAAAATAATCAATCAACGTATCCGGCATTTCCCCAGCCGCTCGCCCAGCCAAATGTCTCGAATAGTTTTCGATTCCACTACAGAATCCCGTTTCCTTGAGCATCTCTATATCAAAATTGGTACGCTCTGCAATACGCTGCGCTTCAATTAATTTGTCCTCGCCTTTAAAATATTTCACACGCTCTGCAAGCTCTGCCTCGATATTGTCGCAGGCTGCATGAATCTTTTCCATTGGCACTACATAATGCGACGCCGGAAAAACCGCTGCATGATTGAGCTGTGCTTTAATCTCACCTGTCAGGACATCAATTTCCGTAATGCGGTCAATTTCATCACCGAAAAACTCTACACGAATCGCTTTATCCGAATTATTCGCTGGAAAAATCTCTACCACATCACCATGTACACGAAACGTTCCGCGCTTAAAATCCATCTCGTTTCTCGTATACTGCATATCAATCAACTGACGAATCACTTCATCCCTGTCAATTTCCATCCCCGGACGCAAAGACACCATCATGTTCATGTAGTCATCTGGGCTACCGATACCATAGATACACGAAACTGACGCTACGATAATAACATCCTTTCGCTCTGCCATAGCCGCCGTCGCAGAAAGACGTAATTTGTCTATTTCGTCATTGATAGAAGAATCCTTCGCAATATACGTATCCGAAGATGGCACATAAGCCTCCGGCTGATAATAGTCATAGTAGGATACAAAATATTCTACGGAGTTCTCTGGAAAGAACTCCTTCATCTCGCCGTAAAGCTGTGCCGCTAATGTTTTATTGTGCGAAATAATGAGTGTCGGTTTATTCAAAGCAGCGATAACATTCGCCATCGTAAAGGTCTTCCCAGAACCCGTCACACCAAGCAGAGTCTGAAACTGGTTTCCTTCCTGAAAACCACGAACCAAAGCCTCAATTGCTTGAGGCTGGTCTCCAGTTGGAGCATATTCAGAATGTAAAATAAATTTGTCCATGATAGTATTCTCCTAGTTTGAACTGCTCGGAATTTCCGAGCAGCTCCTTATTTCTAGTATTATACCACAAACCATTTTTAATGTACAGAACATTTGTTCTTTTTAAATCATAAAGCAATCAATCATCCCCGCTACAACAGAGACACTTACCAATGCTCTAGCAATCTGGAATTTGTTTTCTTTCTTAGAAAACTTCTGCAACAAGAATGCGATAACCGATAATGCTCCGATTGCTACTGTGATTAAAATCTGATCCATCATGTAAAGTGGTGTGCTACGTACACCACAGTAGGCGATAATGACACCCCATACAGATAAGAAGTACAAAAGACCTTTCTTTATCTTTTCATTCTTCAAAAAGTGAACCAATACCAGTGCCGCTACACTAATGATACCCATTACAAAAAACGTAATTACAAGTAGTCCTAAAGGATCCATAAATAATTCTAACATAATTGTTACCTCTCTTTCTTTACTTCGGAACTGTGTTCCTGTTTTGTTTACAAGTTCATCTTACGGTAAACTTCTAAAGAAATTTGCAAGGTAATTCTAAAGAAATTCTAAAGATTCTTTTTTATTTTAGCCAATTTTATTTCAATCGAAAACGTGTCCTCCATCTGCGATATCCGAACCGCTCCACCATACTGTGTCACAATTTTCCGAATACTATCAATGCCTATCCTTGTACTTTCCACCAGCCTATTTAATCTCTTACATCGGTTAGATTGGATGATGCACACATATCCGTCTTTCTCCATCATCTGTAGCTGTACAGGTAGTGTTGCATCTGCATACTTACGAATATTCGAAGCCAAATTATCGAAAATACGTCGCAATTCTTCCACGTCAAATTCACCAGAAAATGCAGGGCATGCTTCTAACGAAATCTCCAATAAGAATTCGTCTTCCAGTTCTGCACTCCACGCATCTACTAACTGTTCCATCAAGAGCCTTCCATCCTCAAAAAACGCCAAATGACGACTGCCTCCATCCAAAAGTCGATCCGTCAGCACCTTAATCTGCTGGGATTTCTGCTCCACCAACTCCATGTATGCTTTTACCTCTTCCGTAGTCAAATTCTCTTTTTGCCTCATAAACTCAGAATATGACATCATGGAAGTAAGTGGTGTACGAATGTCGTGGGAAAGCGAACGAATCAGGCTCATCTTATCTTCCTGTAACTGTCTTTCTTTTGCTTGAAAAGCTTCCTCTTCTTTCGAAAGCTCATTTACACGTTTCGCCAGCTCAGTCAATTCATTTTTTCCACGCAACGGAATCTCATAGTTCCACTCGTGTCGCCCCAATGCATCAATCCCTTTTACCACCTCACGGATATACGCCAACCGTTCACCTACTAAGGATAAAAATAAAATGATGAACAAAACAATGCCTGACACGAAGCTGATTCCTAGAATTCCATACTGTATGTCATACAACTGATATTCCGAAATCATCAACAGCTCTTCTTTCACATACTTTAGCACGAGCACATTTGCTACCTCGTTCAGCACCCAAAAACAGATTGTCGATATCAAAAATGAAGCACCAAACAAGCCTAAAATTTCTTTCGACAAGCGTTGAGAGGATTTTGTTTTTTCTATTACATCTTCATTACTCCACATAATACCCCTTTCCCCAAGCCGTTTTGATGTATCTTGGATTGCGGGAATCGTCCCCTATTTTCTTGCGGATGTTTTTGATATGCACCATAATCGCACTATCTGCCACCGCATCTTCTCCCCAAATGCTCTGATAAATATTATCCAGCGAATAGACCTTTTTCTTATGACTCACCAAAAGCTCCAATATCTTAAACTCTGTTCCTGTAAGAGAAATCACCACATCCCCGCGAAGCACAGACTGATTATCCAAATCCAAAATCAGGTCGCCAAATAAAATCTGATTTCGCATTTCTCCACTTGTATTATTTCCAACTGTTGCACCTACCTGCGCATCTCCACGAACAGCTCCATCACCTGTTGCTTGCACGCTACGACGCAAAATGGCCTTTACACGCATCAAAAGTTCCATGTTAGAAAATGGCTTCACGACATAATCATCCGCTCCCGCAGAAAATCCCATCACCTTATCCATTTCCCCAGAATATGCCGTTAGAAAAATAATCGGTGCATCTGTTGTCTTACGAAGTTCCATTGCTGCCATAAACCCAGTTAGTTCTGGCATATTGACATCCAGAATATACAAATCAATTTCTGGACTAGCCGCCTCTATCACCGCACGTCCATCTGCCACAGCAAGCACCTCATAACCTTCCCCTTCCAAAAGGAGCTTCAATATATCTCTGATTTCTTTTTCATCATCTGCAATTAAAATATGATTCTTCTCATTTTTCATAAATAGGCTACCTCACTTTATGTAAATGTGTTGGTCTGCTTCCGATATTGCAACGGAGTGACACCATGTGTTTCTTTGAAATTACGGATAAATAAATTCACACTTGGATACCCACAAGACAGTGCTACTTCTGTAATCGGCAAATCCGTACTTACCAGCAAATCCTTCGCCTTTGACATTCGAAGGTGGAGCACATACTGCATAAACCCTATCGAGAAATGCTCCTTAAAATACCAGGACACATATTTCTCCGACAAGTGAAACTCTTGTGCGAGCATACTAAGTGTAATCTTTTCCGTATAGTGCTTCTGAATAAACGTAATCAATTCCCTTTGCATATCCGTGGCATTCCCAAAGCTTGCCTGCACAAAAGTCTCTTCTCTCATCAGATATTCTATCATCTCTAACAAAAGAATTCTGGTACGAAGCTGATATCCAGTTTCTTTTTCATCATTAACCGTTATCAAATCCTGTATCATTTGGCACACCTGTTTTTTTGCCACGATATTTTCTAACTGGCATGGAAAAAGGAGTTTCTTTTGACGCAACGGAAGAAACACTTCTGTCTCCAACGCATCCTCTATCTGAAAGGACAAAAATGTGAGTGGAAACAGCAAAGTATAATACTCGACACCCATATCGTCCGATTCCATAAAATGAAGCTCTCCAGTATTTACAAAAAACAAATCGCCTGGCCCCGCATGAAATACCTCTTCCTGAACATAGATTGTAATCTTTCCTTTTTGGACGTAAATGATTTCTACCTCATCGTGCCAATGCACTGGAATATGAAATGCTTTTCTTGGTTTTCGCATATAGTACTGCGTATATGGATACGCTTTCGTTCCATGCGGTTTGTTTTCTTTTAATTCTCGATACATATCTATTTCCTTTTCCCGTCCAAACAATAGTTTCTACTTACAGAATATCAAACATCTAGAAATAGTGCAATTTTTAAATGAAATAATGTGAGATTTTACGTAAAACTCTAGGTAAAATGATAATAATTCAGGAAAGGATATATCTATGAGCGAAAGAAAAACTCTTGGGCAATTATTTGTCCCGATTTGTATAGAGACTATATTTTTTATGTTGGCAGGCATGGTGGATACGCTGATGCTTTCCTCCGTCGGAGACCAGGCAGTCGGTGCCGTCGGAACTGCCAACACCTACATCGGTATGTTTATCATCATGTACTCCGTTGTATCGAATGGTATGATGGCGGTTATGACACAAAACATCGGAGCAGGCAAACCTGGTATCGCATATCAGGCAAGACAGCTCGGCATCATTTTTAATGCATTGGTTGGTATTGTAATCAGTGGAATCCTGTACTTCTGCGGCGGATTTATCCTAGATGTTGTTGGGATTGCAGATGCACTTCGCCAGCCTGCCCTCGAATATTTACAGATTGTGGGAGGCTTCAGCTTTTTAAATGCCTTAATCCCAATCTTCTCCGGTTATTTACGAGCATTCGGCTTTATGCGACAGCCACTTACCGCAACGATTGTTGCAAACATCCTAAACCTTTGTTTAAACGCCGTATTTTTATTTGTTTTTGAAATGGGCGTTGCTGGTGTGGCAATTGCAACCGTTATATCAAAAGTGCTAAACCTTACACTTGTTTCGATTGCATCGATGAAATTAGTAAAGGCCAAAGACGATCCACATCGTCTTCCACCAAAAGAAGTCTTTCAACAAATTGTTCAGATTGGACTACCTTCTGCAATGGAATCGGCTTTGTACAATTTTGCAATGACCCTTATGATGCGATTTTTGAATCAGATGGATCCAGATGGATTTAACGTTACTGCCCGTTCTTACACGGCACAGATTACCCACTTCTCTTTTGCAATCGGAGCAGCCCTCGCTCAGGCCAACGCCATTATGACTGGCTGGCGTGTGGGAGCCAAAGAATTCGACGCATGCGATAGAGGAACGAAAAAGGCTGCTGTCATTGGTATCGTAGTTGCAATCGCGGTAGAAGCCTCATTTGCTATTTTTGCACATCCAATTATGTCACTATTTACCGATAATCCTGCGATGGTTTCCTTGGTTCAAATCCTATTAGCTATCGACATCTTTTTAGAAATCGGACGTGTGAGCAACCTGGTATTTGGAAACGCTTTAAAAACCAGCGGTGATGCCCTCTTCCCTGTTATTATC
Source organism: Agathobacter sp. (assembly GCA_017409825.1). Classification (GTDB taxonomy): domain Bacteria; phylum Bacillota; class Clostridia; order Lachnospirales; family Lachnospiraceae; genus Roseburia. Next base: position 58,044 of record JAFQRZ010000021.1, read on the forward strand.
GGAGTGGTATTTATGTTCCTTTGTGCTGTATGCGGCACTTACTTCTTCGGTATTCATTTAAATCTTTTGGTTGTGGGAGCATATATCGCATTAGCATTAGACGAATGCACCAGAGCTGTTGCCATGTTCTTACGCTGGCAAAGTGGAAAATGGAAAGAAAAATCTATCGTATAGTATAGGGGGCCTCTCCTCCCTATTCGAAAAGGGTGTCACAAATATCAATTTGGCGACGCCCTTATTTTTATATTTCGAAATGCATATATCTGCGTCTCGCAGTTGCATTTCCTCTCGGTTAAGAAAAACGCTGAATTTCTAAGAAACACACTTCCTGCTCTTATGATTTATTGTGTCTATCAAAAGTTTTACACTCTGCACCACTTTGTGCGTGTGCATAAAGACACCATTACGAGAATTTCGTCGTTTCTCTTATGTGGGCAGGATTATAAAATGTCATGAGCCATGCAAACTGTTTGACGCACCGTTCTTGTGCGGAGTTTTTGCATGGCTCATGTAATATCACCTTTATAAGACTGCCCACATTAGAGAAACAGGAATTTGAGAACGGTGTCTGTTGCACAAC
>JAFQRZ010000022.1 GCA_017409825.1 Agathobacter sp.
ATTTCAAATGTCAGCCCCTCATCATTGACCCTCAAACTAGCCCCTCACGAAGAACCCTCATGAACTTGTTTTAAAAATCGAGTAAACCCTCACGAGAAACCCTCAAAAAGTTTGGCAAACCATCAAGAAGTTTGATTATCCCCATAATATTCATTCAACTGAATTTTCTAAGCTCGAACATGTTCCCTCTACTAACCTCATCCTTCGCTTTCGCTCGGATTCGCTAAGAATCGGAAACGACCTCGCAATAAATTCGAACATCGCCTATCGGCTCGTTCTCATTAAGTTGTTTTCAGCCTAGAACTTACCTTCTTTTGCTGCTTCTTCAATTGAAACTGCAAGTCCGCTATTTTCAAGACTTTCAGACGTAGTGGGTCATAAATTAGGCGTTACCTACCAAGTAATATACCTAAAATAAAAAACCACAAATTACCGTACACGTCCTAATTTTTTCAATTATATCGCTTAATATTCCAGCTACCTACATATGTTTCTACTCATATTAACTCTGCTGTATCTGTAAATCAAGTTAATAAATTTTAAACTGAAAAACCGAACTTAAATAACAACAATAACGAATCAGTTACTATTTTTATGAAACTCATCAATCTCTTCTTCTGTCACTATATGACCTGTGTATTCATATAATAACTTTGGACTGATATAAGTAGTATATGAATTACTACCTGGCATCTTGAAAGAACAACCAATAGGCAAGTGCCCCTCAGCTATACCTATCTTTACAAACTGATAGTCCTTTCCCATCACTTTAGCAACCAACTTAAGAGGGACTGATTTACCACTGAATTGAATCACTTTGTCGATTAGTTCCATATGACACACCTCCTTGGTGTGTTCTATAACTCTAAATGAGGTGGATCGCAAGTGATATTTTTGTATTTTCCTTAAAACACCCTCTATAAAGTAATATTTATAACATCCGCTAACTCCAATTTTGTTAAATCACTATCACTTATATTATCTAATACAGCTAACCTATTAGCTTGATTTACAATTGCTGTTTCAAAAAAGTTTCTAACATCTCTACCATTGGCAAAGTTTTCTATTCTTTCGTTATATCTTTTTTCAAAGAACGATTCTACATAATCCAAACATTCTTTACTAGCATCATAAACAGATGATTTACACATATTCTGGAATATTGCAACTAATTCATGCGGTTTATAATCATTAAAATATATAAACTTATTAAATCTCGAACGCATTCCTGGATTTGAATCCAAAAATTCATTCATCAAATCTGGATATCCAGCAACAATAACGATTAGATTATCTCTGTTATCTTCCATTCCTTTTATTAATGTATCAACTGCTTCCATTCCATAATCGCTTCCACCTCTATTTGCTGTTAAAGAATAAGCCTCATCAATAAACAAAACACCACCTATTGCACTTTTTATTACATCCTGAACCTTTAATGCTGTTTGTCCTACATATCCTCCAACAAGACCTGAACGGTCAGTTTCAATCATATGCCCCTTAGATAAAACTCCTAAATGATAATAAATTTTTGCCAGTAAACGAGCAACTGTTGTTTTACCAGTCCCTGGATTTCCAGAAAAAACTAAGTGCAGAGAAATAGGTGTTTGTTTTAATCCTCTCTCCTGTCTAATTTTTCTTATTTCTAAAAGATGTACCAACGAAATAACATCTCTTTTTACATTTTCTAAACCAACTAAATCATTAAGCTGTTTCAAAAGTTCTTCTAAACTCTCCGTTGGACGCTCAACAGTAACACAATTATCTAATTCTTCATCATCTTCATCCATTTTTATTTTAATAATATCATCATTATCATAATCAACTATATAACTAGCAACAATATCATTGCTATCAAAATCAACCCCAAGTGAATTAAACTTTTCTTCAATATCCTGAAATTCAACCTCAATCCCATTCTTTTTTAGTTCTTTATATAAATGCTTCAACTGAGTAGACATATAATCTCTTAATTTTAACACTTCAACTTCTTTAATAACAGTATCAAAACTTATAAATTCTTTTCCGAGGTCAAAAAGAATTCCTAGATAAGCACCACTTATTGTTGCCAATAAATCTGCTTTATTAAGAGCTTTAGACATTTGAATCAATATTTCAAGCATAAGATGAAACCCAGGCAAGGTCTCATTCGAAAAATCAGCACTATTTATTTTTCTATCACTTATTATTTCATCAATATGTGAAGGCTCAAATTCAATTTCAAAATTGCTATAAAATGAAATAAATTCTGCTTCATCTTTTGAACATGCGCCTGTTGAGGTTGAAAGATAAGCCACAAATACGATTAAATCCATTTGAAAAACTTCTCTTAATGATGAACTTATTGGTATATTAGATACCATTGATTCTATTGTGTCACATACATTTAAAAAAGAGTCTATTGCATCTTTTAATTCTCTATTTATTTTCATAACATAACTTCTCCTTTTTCTCATTTACATGTCTCTTATCTGTTTAATATTTCCAACAAATCATCTAAATCTGGTCTGTTTACTGGATTTTCATCTAACATTTCCATAAGAGTAATCTTTAATTCATCGTCCAACTCATTCATTGTTTCCAAACACACTGAATCATCAACCACTACACCCATAATAATATAAAGAATGGTCTTTGCCAACGAATAAATATCTGCTTTTTTCCAGTCAACTCCTATACCCATATTAGAATTAAGGACTTCTGGAGCAAAAAATTTGTTTGTATTTTGATTACACACCTTCTTCTCAACATTCTGAAATACAGTAAATGCTGCATCAGCAGAATCCTTCGTACAATCAAATTTTGCAAGCAATGGCTTGTATTTGCCTTTAATATCAAAAACATAAAATGCATCCGGATTAATATTTCTGTGGAACAATGGCGTTTCGTAGTTATGTATAGACTCTACACCTCTGCACAATCCCATGATAATATCCATTTTCTGCTCTATATTGATACCATTAATAAAATCATCTGTTAGTCGAAGTGGTCTACTTGGTAATGAATACACTTGAAATCTATATTCTCCATTGCTACCACTAATATTCTCAGTCTGTCTGATAACATTTGAAGGATCTTCAAAATTTTCTTCCCAGAGCTTACTAATAATATCAATATCTCGCCTCTGCCCTTGACTTATGCTGTCTATATCGTTCGAGAAAATATAATACGCAACTTTTCCTCTTCGTTCTTTAACAAAAAGAGATTTACCCACTTCAAGAATCAGCCCCATTTTGTCAATAACCTGCCTAGGAACTGCAATATAATCTCTGATAGGAACCAGTGTACTATCGTATTTTTTCATTTCTCCATAGTATATACACAAGAAATCATGAAAAGCCCCTACAACTCTCAGACAATTTTCTCTATTTGCAATATACTTTTCTTCAGAAGACACATTTTCATGGGAACTCTCACTACCAAAATTATATAAAAAACGAATAAAAGTCTTAAATTTTCTTTTTACGTCATCTTCATACGAAGTTTTTTTAATAAATGAGTACTTCAATAACATATCAGAAAATTCCAATTCCCGACCAACACACAGGTCAATAATAATATTTTTATAATTTATCAAAGATGCTGGTTGTTTTATTTCTGATATTATTTGTTCTTTTATAGTAGCGATATCCGTATCCTTAAAAGCCTCTTGTTTCTTACGTTTCTTCGCTTCTTCATCTAATGCAAATGCTTCAAACGCCTTTCTGATTTTATGAGCGAAATCCATATAATCAACCTTTAAATTTCTTTCAGCTTCATAAAACTTAGAAAAAAGTTCTTCATTATTTGTGTAATCGTATACAAAAGAGAAATTGCCAATCGGTATTCTATCTTCTTCGATTTGCAGATATACCATCATGCCACCTCCTTATATCTTAATACTCATTCTATTAGAAAGATTTGCTTTCATCTGCCTAATTGCTTCCTTGGATTCTGTGTAATATCCAGTTTCTTGCCTAAAACCTTTATTAGGGTCACCCTTAAACGAAAGCCAATTAAAGCTAGTAATTACCATATACTCATTATCCTTAATCAATACCTTTTCATGCGTATTGCTCAATTTAACAAGATGAAGATTTTTCCCGTACACATTTTTCTGAATATCTGCTAATCTTTGCAAAATCCACTTGTCACTATCTTCTTTTTCACTAATTCCATATCCGATAATTACCTGAGTCTTTCTCTGTAAAGTTCTTTCAATACGGCCCAATATTTCATTATTCAGACCACCCGACTTAATCCACGGCGAAACAATCACTACTGTATTCTGTGCATTCTCAAGAGCATCCAACAACAACGGTCTATGGTCATATGTAGATAAGATTCTATCCGCTCCCTTACGTTCACTCTTCATCTCATCAATTTTCTTTTCCAAGAAACGTATTCTTTCTGTTGCCGATTCTTTTTGCTCATCGTCATCATCACTATTATCTTTAATTGCATCAAGCTGCATTGTTAAATTTGATATTTCGCGTTCTAATGTAGAATCTTTATAAGAAAACGATTTAGCACTTTCGATAATTTCTTGTGGCAATACACTTATCAATGAATTATCGAGTTCTTCACCCGTTTCATCTTTACTATCAAAATCAAGTACACGTGTATTGTTGTTGTGCTGTCTCTGTAGAGCTATACTATAATCATCATTACGTGTTGTACCTTCATAAACCTGAAATTCAATATCTTCCGATTTATTATTCATGAATACAAGGACATATACCTTCTTATACTCAACATACGTCTTAGCTACACGTGATACTTCTTGTAAATCCCCCTCCAATTTATCCTGCTCATACGCATGATTTTTTTTAAAGAAATTAATCGCACGTTTAACCTCTTCATATACCAATGTATCAAGTGTAGGTTTTTCTATGGTTGTATTAATCGATTTAATTTCAAAGCTACGCAATTCTTTTGCATTATATAGTTTTCTTTTATTAGGGTCTTTAAGATATATATTACCAACAAGCCCATCTACATATAAGGCATATTCAATATCCTCAGGAACAATTGTTGCTGCTTCCTTCAATGCATCCTCACCTTTATCTGTGAGTTTTAACTTCGAGTAAAATATATCAACTGTTATTAGGCTATTCTTTTGTAGAATGGCCACTGCATTATTTACCGCAGATGTATTCACTCCAAGAAATTTACATATATCCGAAACATCATTTATTCCCGATGCTATAAATTTTAAAATAAACTCCTGTAAAACAGACAATTTTTTAGGTTTAAGCATCGTAAGAATAGTTTCCATATGCCATTGTGGAATTCCTGCCTCATAATATTTCACAAGCGTTGAATTAGGAACGGAATTAGCTTTTTGCTTTGCAAGTTCTTCAATAGTCACTTTTTCTACACCTCCTTCAACATACAGTCATCCAAATTATCACGAATAAATTTAATAATTCCAACAAACGGATTCTCTTGACCATCAATGTCTAATCTTCTTTGAGCACATTGGTGATCTCCAACAACAACAAGAAGTTCCCTAGCTCTAGAAAAAGCTACATTTAATCTTCTTACATCCTTTAAAAATCCAAGTTTACCATCATCATTGCTTCTAACAACACTATAGAAGACAATGTCTGTTTCACGTCCCTGAAATGCATCAACAGTATTAATCTCAACTGTCATATTGTGGAATCTGCCTTTATAACTACTTTCATATAATCTTGTAAGTCTATCTCTTTGACCTCTGTATCCAGCAATAATAGCCGTTTCCTTCTTAAGCTTAAGTTCTCCAAGCTCCTCATCAATTTCAAGTAACTGTTCAAATATAATTTTTGCTTCACAACTATTTCTAAAGGAATCCGATATCCTTTCTTCTTTTCTATCTGACCTAGAAGCAGTCGAGAGCCATACTAAAGGCTTACTTTCAAACATCTTAAGTGGAATAGTTTTTTCTTCTCTTGATGTTTTTGATACCAGTTTACTCTCATAAAACAGCTTACTGATAAGGTCTCCAATCACAGGATTCATTCTGTACTGTTCATCCAAAATACTCTTGCAATCATCATTTAGACTCCTCTCAAGATATTCAAACAAACTCAGTTCAAGGTCTTCCTTACTAATGTTCATTCGTTCTTTATCTTGCAATTTTAACAACGCTTCATCAACTACTGGAGGTAACTGCTTATGGTCACCTACCAGTACAACTTTTTTTCCCAAACATATTGGAACAAGGATTTCTGGTGGTGTAGCTTTTCCTGCTTCATCTACAATTACCCAATCGAAATTGAATTCTATCGTAGCACTTAAACTAGCAATACCAAGACATGTAGCCCCTACAAGAGTTGAATCTGCAATACTCTCCTGTAATAATCCGTCCCCTTGTGTAACTCTTTTCTGCCACTCTTTACACAAACTTTCAACCTTAGAATATGCAGCATATTTTTTCTTGTTTTCTTTAAGAGCAAATTGTATGTCCGCCTTTGCTTGCAAGTACTCTTCATTAGAAGTTACTCCCAATAATCCTTTCCATTCACTTACTTCTTGCCCCTTTACACCCAATTCCTCATTAATAGCCACATAGCGGTCTTGAAGTTCATTTTTCTGTTCTGACAATGCTATTGATTCGTCAATAACCGATGCTAATCTATCATTTAGCCCAGATAAGCTATCCGTAAATTCATCGATAATCTGTGATAAATGCTCTTCTGTAACACCTACCGTTTTAATTAAAATCATTTGCTTCATAGTTGCAATCTTCTCATTAACAAACTGCCATTTTGAATCTAAAACATTTACCTTTTCAAGTTCGGACTCTACTTCTTCCAACTCATCTATTAATTCAGCTATTTCCTGCGTTATATTTTCAATTTCCGTAATGATACTGTTCTTTTCTTGCAAGGACTCGTCAATCCCTATCTCTTGCTTATATTTTGAAAGAGCAGCTTTACAGTTTTCAATTACCTTCTGAGTCCACTCTCTACAGAAAATATCCAAAGTATATGCCCTTGATGACTCTGCTAATTTATCTAAGATTCCAATACGAATCATTTTAATATCTGGGATAAGTTTCTTAACCTTTGCCAATGAATGGTCAACAGCCACATGTGACTGAGATGCTATCAAAATCTTTGCATCTGGATTGCCTCTGTATTTATCATTGCCATTTAATATCTGATACACAAGTTCAGATATAAATGTGGTCTTTCCTGTGCCAGGAGGACCTTGTAACAAAAAAATATTATCTGCTGATAAAGCTTTTTCAAGACTTATTATTTTAGACCTATCAATCTCTTTTGATTCGCAATCATCTTCTGTAAGTATAAGATTATTCTTAGAAGTTGCTATCGATGGATTAAAAATAATCTCACTTATCTCTGGATTGACGTTTTCTTTATATTGGATGCTCTTCAATGCTTTACACTGTCTTTCAAGAGCAATTTCCGCCATTCTCATACTAATAGAAATTTCACCCGAAGGAGCAATATTAGAATAGTCCACCTGTGGTGTGAGATCAATTATCATACAACCATCGGTAAACTCTCTCATATGACCAACATCTAGATAATGATGCATATTCTTTCTTGTAGTCATTTGGAGCATATCGTCAGATGTATAGTTTAATTCATATGCTTTGTCGGTATTAATCTCTATCTCTAACGATGCATCTTCTTCATTTATTTTCAAATTACGATATATTAATGTGGATTTTTCCTGACATATCTGTCTCTTTTCAAGTTCGAGAATATCCTTCCATTTTCCTGTAATATCTTTCTGATGCATATCATCCGCACGTTGACTAATAAACTCCGCCTCATGATTCAGCACTTCTTCACACAATATCTGAGCATTAATTTCTGCCTTATAATGAATTCTCGTTCCACTTCCAACCTGGACCCCATAAGGAATCTCATATGCCAATTCCTTTTGTGTTATCAGCCTATCAGCCTGAACAAATCCAATACTTATAACCGTAAAACGCTTATCGTCTCTTTGGTCAATTTTAAGAATAGATACAAATCTTTGACCATATAGCTCAAAGGAGCCTTCAAACTGTCCGTCTCGATTCTTTGCTGGCCACATATAGCATTTTCCGGCATATTCTTCTTCAAGAACCTTTAATGCCAATGTTGTTTCTTCCTGCTTTATATATCCAGATGCAGCTAATCGCTTAGTTACATTGTTAGTAAATCCTAATCTAATATATCTCTCTTGAACCAGAAGACTCCTTTCCTTTTCAATGTCTCTTTTAAGTTCGGTAATTGTTCCATATCTTAAATTCGGTTCTTCTTTTGTCATCTTCACAAGAATATTTTGTATACCCAAAGGTAACCCGTTTACATCCATTGATTCACGAGTAGTTATCTTGGTACAAGTGAATATCTCATAAAAAATCAAACCAAGAGAAAATATATCACTCTGATATGTAATGTTTTTTCCCGCCATCTGCTCTGGCGAGCTGTAATTCTTTGTTGCAAATGCTGCTAATGTATAATCACTATAGAATGTATCTTGTAATCTACTTATGCCAAAATCAATGATTTTTACCGTACCGTCTTTATCAAACATAAGATTGGAAGGCTTTAAATCACGATGAACAATATTCTTCTTATGTAAGTACTCAATACCTTCAACAACTTGTGCCATTAGTTCTAACTTTTGGGCATAGTCATACCTACAAATTTCCTCAAATGCCTCTTTAAAATTCTCACCTTGTATATATTCAAGCACAATAAAGAATGCGTTAAAAACTTCATCATAACCTCTGTCCAATATTCGAACTACGTTTTTATGATTCAACTTGTCTAAAGACTCGACTTCACGATTAAAGACTTGCTTCTGCAAATCTTCATCTCCCATATTCGGCTTATTAAACATTTTAACAATAACGGAACTGTCCACTTCGTCATCATCAATGTCTGTATCTTCACACAGATGAATTGATGCCATATTGCCACCGCCGATATCCTTCTTTTTCACTCTATAACGGTCTACTATATATGTAGCCATGCAACCACCTCACATATCATAAATTTTATATTTCTGTAATAATCCATATTATTTTCGCTCTACTATTAATTTAAAAAATATATATTATTATATCATTTCTCGTTTTCTAAGAAAAGCACGAACATCTATTATATTTATGATAACAATTAATTTACTAATTGTCACTACTACCGTATTTGGTAGTATCTCCTACTCTATTATTTAGACCGCTACAGTTACAGTTCCCACAATATGTCCCAATCCACGAAAAAAGAGACACCTAAATCAACAAATGATTTAAGTGTCTCCCATATTATTTCGTCAACTGAAATTCTTTAATTCCAACTTGCCTTTTTCAAGGCTTATCTCATATAGAATTCTTAGAACTTACCAGCATTTGCTGCTTCCTCGATTGAAACTGCTACAGCAACTGTCATACCAACCATTGGGTTGTTACCTGCACCGATAAGACCCATCATTTCTACGTGAGCTGGAACTGATGAAGAACCTGCGAACTGAGCGTCTGAGTGCATACGTCCCATAGTATCTGTCATACCATAAGAAGCTGGACCAGCTGCCATGTTATCTGGGTGAAGTGTACGACCTGTACCACCACCAGAAGCTACTGAGAAGTATTTCTTGCCAAGTTCTGTACATTCTTTTTTGTATGTTCCTGCTACTGGATGCTGGAAACGTGTTGGGTTTGTTGAGTTACCTGTGATAGATACACCAACGTTTTCATGATGCATGATAGCAACACCTTCCTGAACATCGTCAGAACCGTAACATTTAACTGTTGCACGAAGACCTGTTGAGTATGGTTTTTCGTAGTTGATGTTTAATGTTGCTGTGTGATAATCGTATGTTGTGTCAACGTATGTAAAGCCGTTGATACGAGCGATAATCTGAGCAGCGTCTTTTCCAAGACCGTTTAAGATAACGCGAAGTGGCTGTTTACGAACTTTGTTTGCTTTTTCTGCGATACCGATAGCACCTTCAGCAGCAGCGAATGATTCGTGACCTGCTAAGAAGCAGAAACATTCTGTTTCTTCTTCAAGGAGCATTTTACCAAGGTTACCATGTCCAAGACCTACTTTACGGTGGTCAGCTACAGAACCTGGGATACAGAAAGCCTGGATACCTTCGCCGATTGCAGCAGCTGCATCTGCAGCACGTCTACAGTCTTTTTTGATTGCGATTGCAGCACCTACGATGTAAGCCCAGCAAGCGTTTTCGAAACAAATTGGCTGGATAGCTTTTACCTGATCGTAAATGTTAAGTCCAGCATCTTTTGTAATTTTTTCAGCTTCTTCGATAGAGCTGATACCATAACTATTTAACACAGCGTTAATCTGTGGAATTCTTCTTTCATAAGATTCAAATAATGCCATTGTTCTTTATCTCCCTTCTATGTATTACTCATGACGTGGGTCGATAATTCTAGCAGCATCAGCTACACGACCATACTGTCCTTTTGCTTTTTCCCAAGCTGTATTAGGATCATCACCTTTTTTGATGAAGTCTGTCATTTTCCCAAGAGATACGAACTGGTATCCGATAACTTCGTCATTTTCATCAAGTGCGATACCTGTTACATAGCCTTCTGCCATTTCAAGGTAACGAACACCTTTTGCTTTTGTAGCGTACATTGTACCAACCTGTGAACGAAGGCCTTTTCCTAAGTCTTCAAGACCAGCACCGATTGCAAGACCGTCATCAGAGAATGCAGACTGTGTACGTCCGTAAACGATCTGTAAAAATAATTCTCTCATAGCTGTGTTGATAGCGTCACATACTAAGTCTGTATTTAAAGCTTCGAGAATTGTCTTGCCCTGAAGGATTTCAGCTGCCATAGCTGCTGAATGTGTCATACCAGAACATCCGATTGTTTCTACTAAAGCTTCTTCAATGATACCTTCTTTTACGTTAAGAGTGAGCTTACAAGCCCCCTGCTGTGGTGCACACCAGCCAATACCGTGTGTGAAACCAGAGATATCTTCGATTTTTTTAGAGTGAACCCATTTTCCTTCCTGTGGAATAGGAGCTGGTTCGTGTTTTGCGCCCTTAGCAACTGGACACATGTTTTCTACTTCCTTTGTGTAAATCATTGTAGGACTCCTTTCGCTTTACGCATTTTATATATTTTATTTACTTTGTTAGTAAATTAACATACCCGTGATATTGTCGCATATTTTCCCTAATAAGTCTAGTCTAAACTTGACAATTTTTAGAGAAATTTCGCTTTTCTTTTGGTCAAATTAATTCTTTGCCACTACGTGGTCCTTATCTTTGAAGATATGGTTTGCTGGAATGACACCACGTACGCATGAAGTTGGGTAAACATTGCTGTTTTTACCGATTACAGTACCTGGATTAAGGACTGAGTTACAGCCTACTTCTACATAATCACCAAGCATTGCACCGAATTTCTTTAAACCAGTTTCGATTTCTTCCTTAGTATCATAGCAGTCTTTTACTACAACTAATGTCTTGTCAGACTTTACATTCGATGTGATAGAACCTGCGCCCATGTGGGATTTGTATCCGAGGATAGAATCACCGACATAATTGTAATGTGGCACCTGTACATTGTTGAAAATGATGTCATTTTTGATTTCGGTAGAGTTTCCTACTACGGAATTTTTTCCGATGATAGCACTGCCACGGATAAATGCACAGTGACGGATTTCTGCATCTTCATCAATGATAAGTGGGCCGTTTAAGCAAGCGGTTGGTGCTACTTTCGCAGATTTCGCTACCCAGATATTTTCACCGCGTTCTTCGAAAATTTCTTTATCTAATGTAGGACCAAGTTCCTTAATATAATCGCTGATTCCCTTCAATGCTTCCCATGGATAGGTAAACTGTGCGAGGTAATCTTTTGCGATAGTTTCGTCAAGTGTGTAGTTGTTACAAATTTTTGCGTTTTCCATATTTCTAGCCTTTCTTATTCTGTCGGAGCTGGGGGTAGTTCAATCATCATGGAATCTGGATTATTCAAATCCACCTGATTGTCCTTTGGTTCCTCTTCTCCTGGATTTTCGAAGTCGAATTTGATGGTATCATCTTCGTACTTCAGACAGGTATCAAATACATTTCCTGCCTTCGAGGTAAATCCTACCACTTTTTTCTTCGTTTTTCCAGTAGAAAGTAATTCAATGATAATTTCTTCTGGCAATTCCACCTTTGCTACCGTATGCCAAAGCTTGAAACCACAATCACATTCGTACTGCCACTGGCCTTTTCGCATCTTCGTCTGGCACTTCGGACATGTCACGTTGGACTCCACTGTCTTTGGTTTCTCTGGGAAGTCAAAGGTCACTTGTCCGTCCTCTGTCAGTTTCAGCGGTGCGTCGAATTTCATGCCTGTTCGTGCAACGAAGCCTTCGATAACATCCGTTTTTCCTGTGGTAAGGAGCTGTTTTACCTGTGCCTCCTTAAGCTTGACGCTGGCGATTTTGCCAATCATGAAACGGCAGCTATGCTCAGGGTCTTCTTTTTTATAATTGGAACATCCGTAGCCAAATGGGGTCACGATGATATCCCCTTTACAAAGTGGACATACAACATCTTTTACTTTGACTGGTTCAAGGTCATTGAAATCGAACTTCAAGCCTGTTACCTTGCCAGTTTCATCCTTGGAAAGTGCCACACGGGCATCAAATTTCTTGCCTGTTTTGGACTTAAATCCACGAATTGTTCCAGTGATACCATTGGTAAGAAGCTCTTTTACATTGGCTTCTGTCAAGGATTTTTCTGCCATTTTACCAATAGAGAATCGACAGCTATCCTCTTTTTCTCTATCGTAGTTCGAGCAGCCATAGCCCCACGAATTTACGATGATGTCTCCACCACAAAGTGGACAGGTGACATCTTTTATCTTTTTTGCTTCAACGTGCTCGAAGTCAAAGTTTACAACTGGCTTGCCTGCTTCGTCTTTTTCTAAAACCAGACATGCATCGAATTTCTTGCCAGCTTTGGATTTGAAGCCTCGAAGGGTTTCGGTTTTTCCATCCGTCAAAAGCTGTTTTACATTGGCAGCAGAAAGTGTCTTGCCCGCAATGGTTCCGATGGCGAAACGACAGCTATTTTCATCCTCTGGATTATAATTGGCACAACCGTAGCCAAAGGATTTCTTTACCATCTGTCCTCCACAAGCAGGACAGGTAACATCTGGCAAAATCTCTGGCTCTACGTCGGCGAAGTCGAAGGTGATGTTTACCTTGCCATCTTCGGTCTTTTCCAGTTTCAGGGCCGCGTCAAATTTCTTGCCAGCCTTAGATTTAAAGCCTCGAATCGTCTCGGTATGCCCCTGCTCGAACAAGACCTTCACCTGCTCTTCGGATGGGGTAATGCCTGCGATTTCACCGATATTGAAATTACAGCCGGATTTGTCTGCTTTATAATTCGTACAGCCGAAACCGAATGGTGTCGTCACAAGTTCGCCCTCACAAATCGGACATTTCACACCGATTTTCTTGCGAGCTCCAATGCCGCGAGCATTTTTGCCTGCAAACTCACTGATGCGGTCTGCAAGCTCATGACGCAGGTTCTGATCTATCATCTTAAGGGTTTCCTTACGGATGAAGTCCTCGAGTTTGTTTCGATAATCCCAGAAATCTACGGTTCCTCTCGTGATGCCGTCCAAGCCTTTTTCCCAGGATGCAGACATCTGTGGATTCAAAAGTGCTGGTACGGTCAAATTTACTACCTCAAAAATCATCTCCCCGAGATTTTCTGGTGTAAGCACCTGTGTCTTTTTATTTAAGTTCAAATATCCAATACGAATCAGTTTCTTAATGATTTCAGCTCGTGTCGCAGAGGTTCCGATACCGGAGCCCTTAATCTGCTCTCGCAATTCTTCGTCCTCGATAAGCTGACCTGCATTTTCCATGGCAAGCACCATAGAACCTGAGGTATAACGCTTTGGTGGTGAGGTCTTACCATAGCGGATGGCATAGCCACCTACTTCAATGACATCCCCTACTGTTAAACGGTCTGCCAGTTCTAGAAGCACCTGTGGGTCTGCGGCTTTGCCTTCCTCTTCCTCAAATGGGTTTCCGTCTGCGTTTTCAATATCGTCTGCACTCACGGTCGTTTTCTTCTTTGGAAGTCCTGCGACTTCTAAATATCCAGGACTTTTTAAGACCTTCGCTGAGGCGAAGAATTCTTCTTTTTCTACACCTACCGTCAATTTTACATTCTGATATTCCGCTGCTGGATAAAAAATGCTTAAGAAACGTCGGCAAATCAGCTCAAACACACTTCTCTGCAACGAATTGAGAGAATTCAGTTCTGTAAGCTGACCAGTTGGAATAATCGCATAGTGGTCGGTAACCTTGCTATCATCCACATACGCCGTCTTCGCGATTGACGTATAGGATTTGGTCTGCAGGATGTGTTCTACGTAAGGTGTTACTACCTCATACCCTTTTAGTTTACTCAAGTTTTTATAGATTTCCTTTGCAACAGGAGTCGATAATACTCTGGCATCGGTTCTCGGATACGTCGTCAGTTTCTTTTCATACAAATCCTGTGCAATTTGCAAGGTTTCGTCTGGACTGATTTTGAAACGTTTCGCACACTCTGCCTGTAGCTCTGCTAAGTTAAATAAAAGAGGGGCACGTTTCTTGCTGATGGATTTTTCTAAGGCTTTTACCTTGGCTTCTTTGCCACTGCATAAGTCAATCAGTGCATTAGCATCCTTTTCTTCTTTAAACCCGTTTTCTTTATATAATAGTGGGGACTGGAAATACTTAGAACCTTCGACTGCTTTCCACTCTCCCTCGATACCTGCATCGGTAAACGTACCTACCACACGATAAAATGGTGTTTCTTTGAAATTACGGATTTCTCTCTCGCGGATAACGACCATCCCGAGCACACAGGTCATAACACGACCTACTGCAATCGCAGTATAGCTGGTCGTACCTGCCGCATCATTTAAGAGATTTCCGTATTTTACCGACATAACACGGGAAAAATTGATACCCATGGCATAATCTTCTATGGTTCGCATAATACCTGAATTTCCCAGGTTCGCATAGTCGCTCATCGGCTTTGCTTCGCGGATTCCTCGGAGAATTTCTTCCTCGGTCTGGGAGTCAATCCACACTCGAAGTTCTTCCATGCCCTCACGAACGCCTCCGAAATTACGGATGTTTTCCTCGATGGTCTGACCTTCTTTTCCCGCGTCACCTGCCCAATATACACGGTCGATATCCTCACGCATCAGCATGCCGTGCACGATATCGTATTGTTTTGCAACATCTTTGATAACGTCATATTTGTAATCCCTTGGCAAAAATGGAAGATCCTCTAATCTCCATTTCTTGTACTTTTCATCATAGCTTTCTGGATATACCAGACCTACCAGATGACCAACGCACCAAGTGATGACGTACTTGTCATTTTCTATGTATCCGTCTTTTCTGCCACTGACCTGTAATACCTTCGCAAATTCGACAGCGACAGACGGTTTTTCTGTGATAATGAGTGATTTTCCCATAACTCTCCTAATTACAATTCTTTCATATCTACTAGCTCAAAACGCTTATCAAGCTGTGAAAGCTCCACAACCTCTGGTGAAAACGCAGTTGCTGAGAACAAATAAATATGATTTGAAGTGATTTTTGCTTTTGTCATTGAGTCAAATAAGTCCTTGCACATACCGAGGGTAAACTCTTCTTTTTCCCAGTTGCAGATACCTACGATGTTTTGTCTGTCGGCACTCTGTGCAATGATGTCGATATTTCCAGTCTTTCCAACCCATGTGCCCATCTTCGTTACCACAAGTGGTAAACGACGAATCTGATTGAGCAGAGAAAGGTATTCCATACACACATTTATAAAATAACGATTTAAGTAATCATCTAATTCCTTCTCGATATAAGTGTCATAGAAATCCTCTGGTGACATCATATAAAGGTCCGAAAGATGTGGATACACAAAGCGATAATAGAAATTGATATAGGTATCTTTGATACGATATACCCCTTTCTTCGCGTTATCCCAGCCACCAGTTTCAAAAGAAACGACCTTCTCGATAATGTCAAACTGACTCAAATTTTTCATATATACGCTGATTTTTGGACGAGAATAGCCTGTGTAATGATACAAATCATTCAGCTTGTTTTCGCCTTTTGCAATCGCCATAAGGATTGTGTTGTAAACCGATAATTCACGCAACTCTGAGGACACCAGCTCTTCTGCCATTTTAAAGAAATATCCGTCCTCGGAAAGGATTAAATCGCATATATTCTGTTTAAATGATTTACGTTTTTTCCAATGCTTGAGGTATCCTGGTACTCCACCCAAAACGCCATAGATTTTGATGGAATCACTAACCGAAAATTCTGGAAAAAAACGCACTACTTCTAGGAAATTCAAATTTGGAATCTTGATACGAGCGTCAATACTCTTCGCTGCTGTCTCACCAATTACCGCATCCATATCCTGCTCTGCCCATACGATGGATGAGCTAGCCAATATAATCATCACAGGCCCTGGATAAAGACGACGATTCTTGAGCTTTAAGATACTTTCCATAAACTCTGGATTCTTCTTCGCAATATGCTCAAACTCATCTATCACGACTACCAGCTTCGTTGGATTTCCACTCTTTACACGATTGAAATATTCGTCATAAGAATGTTTTTGAATACGCACATCGAATTTCTGTGCTACTTCTTCTCCCATCATCACCAACTGTTCTTTGGCAGATGCCTTTCTCGCACGATAATAAAAGTGTTTCTTCTCCTCGACAAAGGTACGAATCAACTCCTCTTTCTCGCAATTCATCGGACCATACAGCACCACAAGCTGATTTCCACTTTCTACATATAAGTCTTCTAATTTCTTTAGTTCACTCTGTTTAAACACAATCTTTCTCCTTAAAAGTATATCATTATCCTTACTAATCAAAAATTATATCATACTTTAACTTTTGCCACAACAAAAAACCTCCGCCTAAGCGAAGGTTTTAGAAAACTTATTTTTTTGTAATATATCCCTGTGCCTTAAGAAGTTCTGCACATAAAACTGCACCACCTGCAGCACCACGAACAGTATTGTGGGATAATCCGATGAATTTCCAATCATATACATGATCTTCACGGATACGTCCTACCGATACACCCATGCCGTTTTCATAATCCACATCAAGGTTAACCTGTGGTCTGTTATCTTCTTCTAAGTACTGGATGAACTGCTTTGGAGCACTTGGAAGTTCAAGTTCCTGTGGAACGCCTTTGAAGTTTACAAGTTTTTCGATAAGCTGTTCTTTAGTTGCCTGTTTTTTGAATTTTACAAATACAGCGGCTGTATGTCCGTTTAATACTGGAACACGGATACACTGGCAAGTGATTACTGGACCATCTGCTGGTACGATTTCACCTTTTTCTTCATCAATATGACCCCAGATACGAAGTGGTTCTTTTTCAGATTTTTCTTCTTCTCCACCGATGTATGGAATGATATTTTCTACCATTTCTGGCCAATCCTTGAAGGTTTTACCTGCACCAGAAATTGCCTGATATGTAGTAGCTACTACTTCGTATGGTTCAAATTCCTTCCAAGCGGTAAGCACTGGAGCATAAGACTGAATCGAACAGTTTGGTTTTACTGCCACGAAACCTCTCTTTGTTCCAAGACGTTTTTTCTGGAATTCGATTACATTCATGTGTTCTGGGTTGATTTCTGGCACTACCATTGGTACGTCTGGTGTCCATCTGTGTGCACTGTTGTTGGAAACTACTGGAGTTTCTGTCTTTGCATATTCTTCTTCAATTTTCTTGATTTCGTCCTTTGACATATCCACTGCAGAAAATACGAAATCCACTTCTGCAGCAACCTTTTCTACTTCATTTACGTTCATAACAACGATGTTCTTTACTGCTTCTGGCATAGGTGTTGTCATTTTCCAACGTCCACCTACTGCTTCTTCGTATGTTTTACCGGCACTTCTAGGGCTTGCAGCGATGGTTGTTACTTCAAACCAAGGATGATTTTCCAATAATGCGATGAAACGCTGTCCAACCATACCTGTTCCACCTAAAATACCTACTTTTAACTTTTCACTCATAATTCACGTCTCCTCATCTGTTTGTCCGTCTATCGCGAACAACTGTCTTTGATAGAAATATATTACTTGATATAGCATAAAATTACAATAAACAAGTTGTTAGAAATTCACACTAAATATCAGAAGTTTTTGTGCAACTTGCCCAACATCTTGTATTTATGCCGAAATAACAGGATGCTTCAATAAATAATCCTCTTCTAATAAAATTACTTGCTCCATTGCAGTCTTCGAAGGTGCACCAATGGTAAGTCTTGTATTTACGCAGGTTTCCATGGAAATAGCTTCGTATACATCTGCTTCAAAGACAGGACAAATTGCCTTTAATTCTTCCAATGACATATCGTCAATCGCGATATCTTTTTCGATACAATAAAGCACTACCTGCCCAACAATACCATGTGCATCACGGAAAGGTACACCATGTTTTACCAGATAATCTGCTAAGTCTGTCGCATTGGTAAAACCATTGTTTGCACTCTTACGCATATTTTCTTTCTTAAACTTCATAGTCTTTAACATACCATTGAAAAGTGCGATACATCCTTTTGCCGTATCCATCGCATCGAAAGAAAGCTCCTTGTCTTCCTGCATATCCTTATTATAGGCAAGCGGAATTCCCTTCATCGTAGTAAGAAGCGAGGTCAATGCACCATACACACGACCAGTCTTGCCACGTACGAGTTCTGCGATATCTGGATTCTTTTTCTGCGGCATAATACTGCTACCTGTACTATAGGCATCATCAATTTCTACAAACTGATATTCATTGGAATTCCAAATGATTACCTCTTCTGAAAAACGACTCAAATGCATCAAAATCATAGATAATGCTGATAAAAATTCAATCAAATAATCTCTATCTGATACCCCATCCATACTATTTAAGGTTGGGCCGTAGAAACCAAGTAATTCAGCCGTCATATTTCTATCCAATGGATATGTCGTTCCTGCTAAAGCTCCTGAGCCCAGCGGACAATAGTTCATACGTTCACGAATATCAAACAAACGCTGTCTGTCTCGCTTAAACATCTCAAAATATGCACCCATGTGATGTGCCAAAGTGATTGGCTGTGCCTTCTGCAAATGTGTAAAGCCTGGCATAATGGTTTCTGTGTTTTCTTTCATAATCTGCAAAATCGTCTGCAATAAATCTTCCAGCTCTGCATCCACAGCAGCCACCTGCTTTCTCGTATAAAGACGCATATCCAAAGCCACCTGATCATTACGACTTCTTCCGGTATGCAGTTTCTTGCCAGTATCTCCCAATCTGTCAATGAGATTTGCTTCTACAAAGCTGTGAATATCCTCGTATTCATCCGTGATTTCTAATGTTCCAGCTTCCACTTCTTCTTTAATCTCTTTTAACGTACGAATGATATCGTCTCTCTCCTGTTCCGTCAAAACACCTACTGCCGCAAGCATCGTAACATGTGCAATACTGCCATTGATATCTTCTTCATAAAATTTCTGGTCAAACGAAATGGATGCATTAAAATTGTAAACTAACTTATCTGTTTCCTTTGTGAAACGTCCGCCCCATAACTGTGCCATAATCTATTCCTCTCTTTCTCGTTCCTTCGCTGCGATTTCATCGTCTCGCTGCTTCTTTGAATACACACAACCACAGTAATACTGACGGTACATATCGTATTCATTGGAAATTTCCGTAGAACGTTTATATCCATTTTGTTTTTTAAAATCCGAATACAGGTATCTCACACCATATTCCTCTTCCAATTTTTTCCCAATTTCATTCAGCTTCTCTGCATTTTTGAGCGGACTGATAGAAAGTGTCGTAGTAAAAAAATCAAATCCATTTACCTTGGCATATTCTGCTGACTCTCGTAATCGAAGCTCATAGCAGGCAAAGCAACGCTCGCCGCCTTCCTTCAACTGCTCCATGCCCTTCGCCATAGCATAAAACCGATCTGTATCATACGTTCCCTCCACGAAGGAAATCTTATGCTTTGCCGGAAAATTCTGAATAAACCTCTCCTGCTCCTCCACTCGCATGGTATATTCCTCTGGCGGATAAATATTCGGATTATAATAAAACACTGTCACCTCAAAATATTGTGACAAAAGTTCTAAACAATAAGAGCTGCATGGTGCACAGCAACTGTGCAACAGCAGCTTCGGAACTTGTTCTTCACTACAGTGTTCTTTTATGAGTTCTAACATTTCATGATGATAATTACGCTTGTTCATTCTTCTTTCCCATAAGCTGTAATGCAAATGTTGCAGCCACATACGCAATGATACAAATAATAATCAATGGAATTCTTTTGATAATAATACCTGCAAGAAGTTGTACTCCCAACAAAATACCATGCTTCCAGATTTCAGCCTGATGCAACAATGCTGCCATCGCAGCTTCTATAATAATAAGTACACATACAGAAACTACAAATTCCTGTAACGCAAGCATCGCAACCAAAATCAAAACCAGAGAAACCACTGAAAATCCAACTACCGATGTAATCAACGGATTGGTTTTCATCCATTCCCAGCCCTTTTTCGCATATTCTACTACTTTATCCTTAATGTTCATTAATTTCTCTTTCATTTGTTCACCTCATGCTATTATCTTTCGATTATACTTTGGAAACTCACCCTATTATGCCATAAAAACACAAAAAGAACAACAAAATATTGAAAGATACTAGAATTTTTTCTTTGCATATCGTATATTGTTGATACAGGAATTTCCAACTGAAATCCTGCGAACCAAGGAGGAGTATTTATTTATGAAAGAATCCAGCAAATTACATTGGGCTTCTGTATGGGGAAATGCAGTATCTATCGGTGAAAACCGCCCAGAAAGCTATGGAAAAAACATAACACTACGCTACCCAATTTATTCCGCTTTTGATGGTGACTCAGTTCGCCTTACCTTTGACAACTATTGCGGAACTGATGCGATTTGTATCGAGAAAACGACTTTACTCGTATCCGGGAAATTTTATCCAGTTACCTTTGATGGCAAAGCACAGTGCATCATTCCAGCCGGCGAAAACCTCGTTTCTGACCCTGTCGACTGCGAAATTAAAGCAGGATTTTTCTTTAAAGTAAGCTTTTACTTAAAAACATATACACAGATGCGTTCTGTGGTATTTACCAGTGGCCCGCTCTCTGGTGGTCAGTATGCAGTAGGCGATTATTCGGAAATCGAGGAATTTCCAATCAACGTTTCCCGCAGAACCAGCTATAACTATTTTTTAAGCAATGTTTCCGTACATACTTCTACGGAAAATCGTACGATTGTATGCTATGGCGACTCTATCACCGCACAGGATTGGCCTGACTATCTTGCCCTTCGTTGCAAAGAAGAAGGCTATCACAATACCGCCATTATCCGTCGTGCAACCAGTGGTTCCCGCATTCTTCGCGAATACGACAACATCACTTACGAATCCTACGGATTAAGCGGAGAAAAACGCTTCTCTCATGAAGTTCCTACCGACGGAGCTGATACCGTCATTATCCAACAGGGTATCAATGACATCATCCACCCAGTCGGAACCGACGTAAATCCATTCCGACCAATGAGCGATTTGCCTACCGCAGACGAACTCATTGAAGGATTAAAAAAATATATCGCACAAGCACGTGAATATGGCTACAAGGTATATGTAGGCACACTTCTTCCAATTGAAGGCTGGCGTACGTATGCTGGATTTCGTGAAGAGCTTCGCATCACCTATAATGCGTGGATTCGTGCAACCGATTTGATTGATGGCGTAATTGATTTTGATAAGGCTCTCTGTGACCCTAATAAGCCATCGGCATTTTTGCCAGAATATGACAGTGGCGACCATTTACATCCAAGTACGGCTGGATATGAACGGATGGCAAAAGAAGTGACAAAGTGCATTTTAAAATAAAAAGAGGAAGTCTTATCTTACATAAGACTTCCTCTTTTTATCCTTTATTTACTTATTTCATTATCATAATGAGCAATATCTGCAGCCCAAAGCTCTTCATCTTCTACATCATTAATTTCTATATTATAATTTGATTTAATGTATTCTAATATATATGAACTTGCTTTTTCTGCTCCAAAAGCGTTTAAATGCCCTGTATCATAAAAATCCGTTTCATTATTAATTTTTGTTGCATCAAAATTAGCATTCAAATCAACTACTTTTGCACCATGCTCTTCTACTATTCTATGTAAATACTTATAGTACCCCAAAGCATCCGCACTTCCATTATATGGAGCAATCAACAATAATAACTCTGCATTATTTTCTTTTGCAAGCTCAATCATCTTTATAAGATATTCTTCTTGCGTAGGTAAAATAGGTGCCTCTTCTATATTGTCATATGACACCTGCGTAACTGCATTTGGCTGAACCTCTTTTAAAAACACCATTCCATGCATCGGATCCGTTTGTTTTTTCCAACTAAAATCAAAATCTTTTTTTTCTATTTCTTTCCATCTGGAATGATATTTTATAATATTAAAATAGTAATTTTCTTTTCCGTCGACAGTATTTAACGCATTGATCATTTGAATTTTATTTATCCCCGCTGGAAAAGAATCAATCGCATCATGTGCAACTTGCTCCTGCACTACGTCTGTCATCGTAGTAAACATATATGCTTCAAGTATCAACACCTCAGGTTTCTGGGTTTTTAATGCTTCTTTCATGTAATAATATGTCGCTTCAATCGGCTGCTGTTGTGTTGCCAACACATAACTTCTCATTCCTGATTCTTTATAAATATGAACTGGATTAAGCGTACAATACATATGACTTGAACCAAATCCTATAATATCCATAGAATTCTCAATTTCATTCTTAAATCCATTTATTTTTAACGTATGATTCCACGCACCATAAAGTGTTCTTCGTTCAAGCACCGCACTCATCCCAACAAACAAAACCATAATAATCACAATTAGAATGCATCTACGAAGGGCTATAAATATTTTTTTTGACATAATTTTATCCTCCTAAAACTGCATATACAAAAACTGTGATTCATCAAAACCCGGTCCATATATTCCAAAAATCAGAATGCAACATATTGCAACTACATAAATTGTCCATCGAACTATAACATTTTGTTTTTCAACCAACTTTCTAACCGAAGTTTTCTCTTGAAGTATTGAGACAATTAACAATACTATACAGGAAGAAGCTAATACTAGTGCATCTTTTTTATCTAATCCTAACTGAAAAACCCTTCCATTCCAAAATATCTCTGGATTAAATGTTGAAAATGCTAATATTGTCATTTTAATTGCTGCTTTAAAACCACTTGCTCTAAAAAATAACCAAGCATACGCCACTAATGCAAATGTATAGCATTTCTTCCAAAATTTATACACTACATTTTCTTCTTTTACACCCAACTTTCCCCAAATTTGATTTCTCTTTTTCTGAGTTAATTCTCCGATTACCTGATATCCGCCATGCATGAATCCCCATGCAATATAATTAAATCCAACGCCATGCCATAATCCACTAACAAGAAAAACTACAAGTAAGTTTATATATCTGCGCACTTTCCCTTTTCGATTACCGCCAAGTGGAATATATATATAATCTCGAAACCATGAACTTAACGAAATATGCCATCTACGCCAAAAATCTTTGATAGAGGTTGCAAAATACGGATGCTTAAAATTATCAGTTAACTGAATTCCCAATACTTCCGATACACCTCGACTGATATCTACACATCCTGAAAAATCTGTATATAACTGTATTGTATACAAGAACACAGCCAATACTATTTCTAATCCTCTATAGTCAACATAAGAACCAAACACTTGGTTCACCAACATGGCTGCTCTATCCGCGATTACCATCTTTTTGAAGAATCCCCACAGTGCTAAAGAAAGCCCAGATTTCATTCTATCGAAAGAAAACTTATGAGGTTCGTACAAACTAACACTCAACTGATGATATCTTGATATCGGTCCCTGCATAATGATTGGAAAATATGACATATAGAGAGCATATTTAAAAATACTCTTCTCGGAAGTGTATTGTCCTTTATACACATCTACACAATAGCTGATTGCCTGCAAGGTATAGAACGCGATTCCTAGTGGTACAATCACAGATATCTTATCTATCTCTACATGAAAAATGGATTCTACTATAGACATAGCATATCCATAGAACTTTACAAATATTAATAATCCTATGTTTACAACAATCGTAAAAACTAATATAACCTTCTTGTTCTTTTGCGAAACACGTGTATCTTCCATATATTTTGCCGAAAAATATGTACTAATAACACAAAATCCCCAAAATAGAAAATAACGAAAATCGAAACATGCATAAAAGAAAAGGCTTGTTACCAGCAACCAATATGGTCTACTTTTCATAGGTAAAATAAAATATCCTAAAAACACGATTATAATAAAAAATAGAAATGAAACCGAGATAAATGACATATCCGCCCTCCTTTTACTTCATTATTAAAAAAAGTTGCTACTCCAATCCTCTGAAATAGCAACTTTTTTTAGAGCCACTAACCGGGATCGAACCGGTGGCCTACGCATTACGAGTGCGTCGCTCTACCTACTGAGCCATAGTGGCAAATCTTAACGACTTATACATAATATCAAACAAACCAAAAAATTTCAATCTTTTTCTATATAATTTTTGACTAATATCTTTTTTCTATCAATAAACTCTTGACTTTCCATATAAATAGTATAAAATCAATTATATTGTTTATTTATTGTAAACTCAAAGTCAACTTTTACAGTTGTCGCATTAAAAATAAACTTTTAATCAATAATTAGGAAAACCAAACGAATTGGAGGCGATTATTTTGGATATCGGAAATCGTATGAAGGAACTGCGAATCCAGTACGGTCTTACCCAGCAGGAACTTGCAGACCGTTCGGAGCTTACGAAGGGCTTTATTTCGCAGCTGGAACGTAATCAAAACACACCATCAGTCAGCACTTTGCTCGACATCATACAGTGTCTCGGTACAACTCCTGCAGAATTCTTTGCAGATGAGGAACCCGAACAAATCGTCTTCAAAGAAGCCGATTATTTTGAAAAAGAGGATGAAGAACATAAATCGCTCGTGGAATGGGTTGTTCCAAATGCACAGAAAAATGCCATGGAGCCTGTACGACTTACACTTCATCCCGGTGGAGTATCCGAAATTCTTCAGCCACATTCCGGCGAAGAATTTGGATATGTGATAAAAGGAACGGTTCGTGTGAACTACGGTGGCAAATACCACACCGTAAAGATGGGCGAATCCTTCTATTTCAAAGCAGGCAAACGCCATTTTATCGAAAACAAATCCAGCAGAGATGCTATTTTAATTTGGGTTTCTAACCCACCTAGTTTCTAGAAAGCTACTATTTAAGATAGAAAGGTAACCGAAATGAAAAAAGCTTTAATCAACTTTGTAGATATTTCTAAATCTTATGGAAAACAATTAGTTTTAGATGAGTTTAACTTATATGTAAGAGAAAACGAATTCGTTACTCTCCTGGGACCATCTGGTTGTGGCAAGACCACTACCCTTCGTCTCCTTGGTGGATTTGAAACACCTGATAAGGGACAGATTTTCTTTGATTCTCAGGATATTACGTATTTGCCTGCAAATGAACGTAAATTAAACACCGTATTCCAGAAGTACTCTCTTTTCCCACACATGACAATCGCGGAAAATATTGCTTTTGGTCTCAAAATCAGCAAAAAACCACAGGCATATATCAATGACAAAATTAAATATGCATTGAAACTTGTAAACTTAGATGGCTATGAAAATCGCGAAATTGATTCCTTAAGTGGTGGTCAGCAGCAGCGTATTGCGATTGCACGTGCGATTGTAAATGAACCAAAGGTACTTCTTTTGGATGAACCACTCGGTGCGCTCGACCTCAAAATGCGCCAGAGTATGCAGTACGAATTGATTCGCTTGAAAGAAGAACTGGGTATTACTTTTGTATACGTAACGCACGATCAGGAAGAAGCTCTTACGATGTCCGACACTATCGTAGTTATGAACCAGGGCTACATTCAGCAGATTGGCACTCCGGAAATGATTTATAACGAGCCAGAAAATGCTTTCGTTGCAGACTTTATCGGAGAAAGTAATATTATTGATGCTACCTTCATTGAAGACGAGGTTGTAGAAATTCTCGGTGTAAAAATGCCTTGTGTAGATAAAGGCTTCGGTAAAAACACCCCAGTCGACGTAGTTATCCGTCCAGAAGACGTTGAACTCGTTGACCCATCCGAAGGTTACCTCGAAGGTGACGTTACTTCTCTCATCTTCAAGGGAGTACACTACGAATTAGATGTTATGGCAAACGGTTACGAGTGGTTGGTACACACCACCAAATTGGTGCCTGTTGGAAGCCACGTTGGTATCAAGGTAACACCATTTAACATCCAGATTATGAATAAACCAGCATCAAGTGATGAGGAGGCTGTAGAAATCGATGAATAAACTGAAACGCCAATTACTGGCTGGTCCATATCTGGTGTGGATTATTGGTTTTATCATCCTTCCACTCCTTATGATATTGTACTATGCTTTTTTTGATGAAAATGGCTCATTTACCTTAGAATACTTAAGCCATATTGCAAGCCCTATTAATGTGCATGCCATGGTGCTCTCTTTAGAGCTCGGTGTGGCAGCGACAGTAATTTGCCTTTTGCTTGCCTATCCTTTGGCAATGATTTTAAATAATTTAAAAATCAAAAACCAAAGTCTTATCGTATTTATTTTCATGCTTCCTATGTGGATGAACTTTTTACTTCGTATTTTAGCATGGAAACTTTTACTGAATAAAAATGGTGTATTAAACACTGTGCTTATGTCCATTGGACTTGAGCCGGTTATGATATTAAACACTCCTGCCGCAGTTGTATTCGGTATGGTATATGAATATTTACCATTTATGATTTTGCCAATTTACAACTCAATGGCACGTATCAAAAAAGACTATATTGAAGCTGCGCATGATTTAGGTGCAAATGAAATCACTATTTTCTTTAAGATTATCATTCCATTAACCCTGTCTGGTATTATCAGCGGTGTCGTTATGGTATTTGTACCTGCACTAACCTCCTTTGCAGTATCCGAGCTCCTCGGTGGTGGCAAGGTTCTTCTGATTGGTAATGTCATTGAAGAAAGCTTTATGCAAGGTATGCAGTGGAACGCAGGTAGCAGCTTATCTCTCGTACTTATGATTTTTGTAATGGTAAGTATGACAATTATGAACATATTTGACAAAGATGGGGAGGGAACTGCTGTATGGTAAAGAAAACACTGTCCAACGTCTATATGACGCTTATTTTCCTCTTCCTGTACTTGCCAATTTTGGTACTTATCATCCTCTCCTTCAACGATTCCAAGACTCGTGTGGAATGGGGTGGATTTACCTTAAAATGGTACATTGAATGTTTCCAGAGCGAAACAATTATGACCGCTTTTGCTACCACCTTGCAGATTACCGTTATCTCAGCAGTTGTTTCTACCATTATTGGCACTTTAGCTGCAATTGGTATCTCTGCTATGAAAGCCAAAAGCCGTGCTTTTTATCTGGGTTCCACGAATATTCCGCTCTTGAATGCGGATATTGTAACTGGTATCTCGATGATGCTTTTATTTGTTAAATTTGTAGATTTAGGTTTTGTTACCGTATTGGTTGCACATATTACGTTTAGTATTCCTTATGTAATCCTCAACGTACTTCCAAAGCTGAAACAGGCAAACCGTTCTACCTACGAAGCAGCCTTAGACCTTGGTGCTTCCCCACTCTATGCATTTTATAAAGTAACCTGGCCTGAAATCCGTTCTGGTGTATTTTCCGGTTTCTTGATGGCTGTTACCATGTCATTAGACGATTTCAGCATCACTTACTTTACCAAGGGTGCTGGTGTAAATACGCTTTCTACGATGCTTTATACCGAGCTTCGTAAAGGTATTAAACCAGAACTTTATGCATTATCCACAATCTTATTCTTTACCGTACTCCTTCTTCTTTTACTGGTAAATTATTTACCAAATAGAAAAAAGAGTACCACAGTTGAGAGGGTATAAAATGAAACGAAAACTGATTGTATTTGGTCTTATATTTACATTTGCCATTGCTTCACTCTCTGCGTGTGGCGATAACTCTTCCGGTGATACCGGAAAAAGATCTGAAAACACGCTGACTGTTTTAAATTATGGAAAATATATGGATGAAAATGTAATAAAACAGTTTGAGAAAGAAACTGGTATTGATATTAAGTACGAAGAATATGAAAGCCCAGAAGAAATGTATACAAAGTACAAGGCTGGTGCTATTGACTATGATATTATCTGCACTTCAGAATACATCATCCAAAAGCTGATTAGCGAAGGGGAAGTTTTGGAACAGGACTACAGTACTCTCTCAAATTACAGCAATTTAGATACAGATATTTTGAAATTAGCGCAGTCTTACGACCCTAAGAATAGCTACACTGTCCCATACTTCTACGGAACCGTTGGTATTGTATATGACACTACAAAGGTTACAGAAGACGAAGTTTCTTCTTGGAACTGCCTTTGGGATAAAAAACATAAGAACGAAATCATCATGATGAATTCGGTACGTGATGCTTTTATTCCAGCCCTGAAGCTTTCTGGCTATGACATTAATGAAACTTCTGAAAAAAATCTTCGCGAAGCATTGAAACTTTTAGATAAACAGTTTCCTATCGTCTATGCATATTTTGTAGATGAAATTGGCGACGAAATGATTTCCGGAAATGCACACATGGCTCTCATTTATTCTGGTGAAGCTGCGTATGCAATGGATTTTAATGAAAACCTTGCCTACACCATTCCAGAAGAAGGCTCTAACCTTTGGATTGACTCCTGGTTTATTCCAAAGACCTGCCAGAACGAAGAAGCAGCTATGCTCTTCCTCGATTATCTGTGTGGCCATGATGTCGGAATGGCAAACTTTGAATATGTATACTATGCTTCTCCTCTCACATCCGTAGTGGAAGCATTGGATGAAGAAGTTCGCAATAACGAAGCCGTTATTCCTTCTAAGGAATCCTTAGCAGAATGTGAAGTATTTACTTCCATTGATGATGAAAAAACGGCCCTCTTAAACCACCTTTGGCAGGAATTAAAGTCGCGAACTGTGCAATAAACTCTTAGAATATAAGAAAGCTATTGAAAACTGAAAATAAACTTGTTATCGTAACCACGAAGCATCTTGCTTCGTGGTTTTTTCTTCATTCATTTTCACTGTTACAATTCTGATACAAAGGAGTCAGTATGAAACACATGCGATATCAGAAATTTATTGAAACTGTGAAAGAACACATCCAACAGGAATTGCAAAAGACGGTCTACGTCTATCCTGTTCTAAAGAATAACGGAGCTATTTATGATGGACTTGTCATCTTAGATCCTATTCTAAACATATCACCAACCATTTATTTAAATCCATACTTCCATCGCTATTTAGATGGTGTATCCTTGGAAGATATTTATGAAGACATTTTAAAGACATATCATGAGAATCTTCCACAAGAAGATTTTGACATTACGCTTTTTCGTGACTATAAAAAAGCTCAGGAACGAATTGTTATGAAATTAATCAATGCTGAGAAAAACAAACAGCTCTTAAAACAAGTTCCTCACATTCTAGTCTATGATCTTGCAATTGTATTTCAATGTAGTGTAAGCGATTTCATGAACGAATATGCGACCATTCTCATTTACAATCAGCATTTGAAATTATGGAATATCACTGTGGAGGATTTATACGAAACTGCCCTGATAAATTCACCTAGGATTTTAAACTCTCGTCTAGATAATCTCCATGATGTTTTTGCATATATTACAGAGGAGTCTCTTTCATTCCTAGAAGAACTGAATATCAGTATTTTAACGAACCATCTTAGAGTTCATGGTGCAACCTGCATGACCTATCCGGGTATTTTGGATGAAATCGCTTCTATTTATCAAGATGACATTATCATCATTCCAAGTAGCATTCATGAAGTCCTAGTTTTCCCAAAAAACAATATGCCTGAAGGCTACACCTATGATGACTTAGATGCCATGATTCAGGAAGTAAATGAAACCCAGCTTACCGATGATGAAATACTATCCGATCATATTTATTGCTATCATCGAGACACCAAGGAAATCACCTATTAAAGTTCCATACAACGTATATGAGCCATTCCGCAAGTTCATCACGCTTGCAGAATGGCCCTTATACTTATCATATTTAACCCAACTTATTTGGAAATAAGTTTCTCATATAAATTTTCATATTTGCGCGCAGACGCATTCCAAGAATAATCTGTCGTCATAGCACGCAAAACTAATGCATCCCATTTATCTCTATGATTGGTATATACATCATTTGCATACTGGATGACATGCATCATATCATGTGCATTATACTCCTTAAAGGAGAAGCCCGTACCAGTATTTTCAAATTCGTTGTATGCATCAACCGTATCCTTTAATCCACCGGTTTCTCTTACAATCGGAATCGTTCCGTATCGCATAGACATCATCTGACTGAGTCCACATGGTTCAAATAAGGATGGCATCAAAAATGCATCGCAAGACGCATATATCTGATGTGCTCTTTCTTCAGAATATCCGATATGTGCACTAATCATATCTGGATATTTCGACTGGAAATAACGGAACATTTCTTCAAAACGATGCTCGCCAGTGCCTAATACTACAAACTGAATATTCATCGTCGAAAGCATCTCTTCCATGACATACGCAACCAAATCAAAGCCTTTCTGGTCTGTCATACGAGACACCATACCAATCAAGAAGGCATCTTCTTTTTCTGGAAGTCCCATCATTCTCTGAAGTGCTGCTTTGTTGATATCTTTATCGATGGAAACTGTAATAAGATTGAAATTTTGTGCCATCGTCTTGTCCGTTTCCGGATTAAACTCTTCGTAATCAATGCCGTTCACGATGCCATACAAGTCATTTCTGCGGGCATACATGAGTCCTGCCAAACCTTCGCCGCCTTCCGGTGTGGTGATATCCATCGCATAGCTTGGACTCACGCTGGAAATGGCATCCGCATATACACAGCCACCCTTTAAATAGTTTGCTTCCCCATACGATTCCAATTTGTCGGATGTGAAAATTTCAGCTGGAAGTCCTGTAATATCCATAACCTCTCTTACCATCCAACGTCCCTGGAACTTCATATTATGAATTGTAAACAGAGATTTGATACCTGCATAAAAAGCGTCCTGTCCAAATACGGTTCTTAAATACACTGGCACCAATCCAGTCTGCCAATCGTTACAATGAATCACATCTGGACAAAAATCAATGAGTGGCAATGCTTGCAGAACTGCTTTAGAGAAATATGCAAACTTCTCTACATCCTCATAAATATTATTGTAAGGATTATTTCCAGCAAAATAGTACTCATTATCAATAAAATAATATGTAATTCCCTGATACTCTGACTTAAATACGCCTGCATACTGACGTCTCCAATTTAAATCCACATAAAAGTGACACACAAACTGTAAATCTGGCAAAAAACGCTGATTCATACATGCATACTTTGGCAGCATAACACGAACATCGTACTCTTCTTTGTTTATATATCTAGGCAAAGACCCTACAACGTCCGCTAATCCACCTGTTTTAATATAAGGCACCGCTTCCGATGACACCATCAAAATCTGTTTCATAAACCCTCCATACATTCTTTCGTACATTATATATATCACATATTATACTCCTAAAATCTAGGATTGGCTAGTATGATTCATTCTGATTTTATCTGTTATTAGAGCTATAAATTCGGAATTCGTTGGTTTTCCTTTTCCGATGCTAACGGTATATCCAAACAGCTCTTCTATCGTATCTACTTTCCCCCTACTCCATGCCACTTCAATCGCATGTCGAATTGCACGTTCGACACGGCTTGGTGTTGTTTTAAATTTCTTAGCAACCTCTGGATAAAGAACCTTGGTAACAGAGTTTAACATATCCATATCCAAAACTGACATAACGATTGCCTCTCTCAAATACTGATATCCTTTAATGTGAGCAGGTACTCCCACATCATGTATAATCTCTGTAACAATTTCCTCTAGTGATTTATTCGGTCCATTCGGAACCTTTTCGTATGGTTTTGACATCTTAACTTCTGGCATAGGTCTTACATTTCGAACACTTTTGATTCTATTCAAAACCATTTCGTTATCAAATGGTTTCATAATGTAATAATCTGCTCCCATCGCAAAGGCTGCTTCTGTAATTTGTTCTTGTCCAATTGCACTTATCATTACAAAGGACGGTTGTTTCTGAATCGATTGATCCTTGTATACTTTATCCAAGACCCCTAGTCCATCTAACTTTGGCATTACAATATCTAATAATACGACATCAGGTTCTTTTTCTTTTATCATTTTGTACGCCTCTTCGCCATCTTTTGCTGTCCCAACTACCTGGAGCTCTTCGTCATCAGAAACAATATCTCCTAACAATCGAAGAATTCTCTCATTATCATCCGCAATTGCGACACTCAATTTGCTCATTAACGCCTCCAAATATCTCCTTTCCAAAACAAAAATCAACCTGCGTCCACATCTTATCCAAAGTCTGTAATCGCAATTTGTCGAATAGTGTCGACAAACCATACGAGCATTTTTATAAAAAAAAGAGGCAGGTAACCCTGCCTCTTAATAGCTGCTTTTACAAACGAGAATGAGCTTTTTTAATTACAGTCTTATAGAAATCAACTGCTTTTGGTAAAGCTCCCTGATTTACATTTTCATTTAATCCATGAATACTGCCATATTGCTGTCCATTGATATAAATTGGTGCAAATCGAATACAATTATCACAAATCTTCGTATAATACTTCGCATCGGTTCCCCCTGTCATACAGTAAGGTGAAACTCCAAGACCAGGATATACATCCTCCGCAACCTCTTCAATCAACTTAAACGCATTACCCTTATAATCTACGACTGGGCAAGGCTGATCCGCATAAATAACTTCCGTATCTAAATCATATTTCTTTGCAATCTTTGAAATGATTTCAATACTTTCATCCGTTGGCTGATGCTGAATGAAACGCATATTCGCTGTTACATAAGCTTCCTGTGGTAATACATTCAAACCATCGGAACCTTTTGCAGTCGTAAATGCACAAGTAGTACGAATCATCGCTCCTGCAGCAGAGCTAATCGATGGAAGTAATTTTACTAATAATGGTTTAAACAACCACATATTTGCAAAAATAAGCTTCATACCAAAATCCATATTAGGCGCCATTCTGGTAAACATTTCCTCTACTGTAGAAGAAAATTCTGAACAGAATGGGTAATTCTTTTCTACATCCAGCATAAACTTACCTAAACGAACCAATGGCGAATTTTTCTTTGGTGCAGAAGCATGTCCACCATTACTGTGGGCAATGAATTTCACATCGCCGTAACCTTTTTCAATGACACCAACCATACCGTAAATACCCTTTACGCCACCAACTGGTTCTTCAATAATCATGCCGCCTTCATCTAATACAAGCGCTAATTTTACACCCTGTTTTTCCAAAAATTCTACGGTCTTTGGAGCACCATCTCCACTCCATTCTTCCGTACAACTACTTCCAATGTATACGTCGCATTCTGGTTCATATCCATCTGCAATTAGTTCTTCCAACGCAGTAAAAATACAGAACAAGCTGCCTTTGGTATCTACTGTACCACGGCCCCATACATTACCATCTTCATCAATATCTCCACTGAATGGTTCATGTTCCCATACACCAGTTGCTTCTACAACGTCCTGATGACTCATAAAAAGAATTGGATTCTGGTCTGATTTCCCTTTCCATTTGTATAAAAGGCTTCCATCTAAATTGTGTTTTTCACAAGTTTTATGTACATTTGGGAAAAGTTCTTCCAATGTCTTATGGAACTTTTCAAATTTGCTCATATCCTGCTCAAAACGACTGGAAATCGTTTCATCCTGAATCATTTTTGCAAGCTGCTGACCATACTTCGTTGCACGCTCACTCTTTTCAAATTCTAACTTTAATGTTTTTGCTGGAGTTGGTTTCAATGTAAGTGTACGAATCAGTACAATTGCTATTAAAACAACCAATACTCCTAAAATAATCCAACCTAGCATTGTCTTATATTCCTTTCCTCATTTGTGTGGCTATATTATAATTTTCCTTTTTTGAATAATAAAAATCCGATTACAAGGGCAAGACCACCACTAGGAATCATAAGGATACTTGTCTGTGAAATCATAGATGGAACAAAAATGCAAAGCAAGCACATAATTAATAAAGGAATTACTGCAATCTGTGGACTCTTTGCAAAATATTTCAGTCCTAATGCACCAAATAAAGCAGGTACTACGTTGTTAAATGCAGGCTGTAACACAGGAGCATTAAGTACAGGCTGAAGTGGCACTAACATGATAACGCCTAATAAAATAACCAATGTCGTAACAATAGCACTAACTGCAACAGAAATGGTAGATACGATTTCGTTTTCTGGTGTACCTACTTCTGTTTTCGCAATATCTCTTGCGTTCATGGCACAAGGAATCTTCATATTCGTAACGTTACCTGTAATAAATGCAAGATAGCTTCCACCTGCACCTAACATTGGTGCATAAACCAAAAATTCTACTACAGACACTGGGAAGTATACAACAGCTACGTTAATCCAGCCTTTTAAGAAAGCTGGCATATCTGGCATAACGCCAACAATTACACCGAATGCAAATGGTACTGCCATCAGCACAATGATACCTGCAATCAAGGTAATTTTACCAAGACGATGCAAACCATTATTAAAATCTTCAAAAAACTTTTCTCTATCCTGAACGTTCATGATTTACACCTCCTACATTACTAACTGGAACACAACTGCAGCCGCCATTGCAACAAGCATACTAGCTGCCAAGCTGAAGTTTTCCAATACTTTCATATCTTTTTTCTGAATCAAGAATTCGAATACCGCCATTACGATTGCTGCAACAATTGCTGTAAAAAGTGGCATAATATCATGATATTCCCCTGGAGCCATACGTCCTACATAAGAGCCAATATATGCTGCGCAGAGACCTACGAACATTGCAGTTGTTGCATGGTCACCAAAACTAGGTTTCTTTTCACCAGTTTCTGTTTTCTTTGGCTTAGAAGATAATTTCCCTAAGTATTTCTTTAAGAAGAAAATACTACAGAACAAACCACCTAAGATACCTCCGGTCATTACAAGTGCGATAGTCACAAATGCTGGCATAGTCATCTGGTCCACACGAAGTCCTGTCAAGCCAAATGCAGTTGCAGCGATTTCTGCTACATTAAGCTCATACTGCAAAGAACCAATTACCGAAAGACGAAGCCACGAAAATGGAACACCTAATGTACCACTTAAGGCGATAACGCCTAACAAAATACTAATCGATGGAAGCAAGGTAAAGGTTGCACTGGAAGTCATAACCTTTTTCAAATCCTTTGGGTCCATACCAAGTGCAATACCAGCCTTGTAGCTCTTTACAAGAAAGATGACACACATTGCCACTACAAATACCAATACCGCAGCTACGATAAGATAAAATGGAATAGAATTGACTGTTTCTAAATAATTATTCATTTCCCTCATTCTCCTTTGTATTATTTCTACACATTATACTTCTTTTTCCTAAAAAAGGCTATAGTATATTTCATTTATTCTACATCTTCTGCCGGTTGCTCCGCCTGCGTCAAATAACTACTTACACAATATAAGATTTGCCCATTATATTCGACCTTCGACCAGCCCAAATCTGTATTAATACCAATACGATGAATCACTTCTCCCTTTGTAATCTTGACTACAACCTGAGAGTTTTCATTCGTTACACTTGGAAGGGTACGCAAATTTACTGCGTCTTTCGCCGTCACCCAATCATCCACCACTGTAAAAACCGTCTGAATCCCATCATCTGGTTCTTCTGGTGGTTCTGGCTCTGGCTGCTTTATCGACAGATCCGTCGTCAAATAACTGGATACCGCATACACTGTCTGTCCTTTAAATTCTAATCTAGACCATCCACTATCACTAATTCCCGTACGAGTTGCAGTTTCGCCATTCGTAAGTGTATAGACTACCTTTGCATCACTGCCCTGACTTGGCTTATCACGAAGATTGGTTTTCTCTTTGGCCGTTACCGTTTCATTTACCTCACGGAATTTCATGTTTGCTTCGATATCTGCTGTCACGTCTTCTGGCTTCTCGCTATCCTGTGGTCCCTGTGTCTCTTTAAAGCCAAAATACGCCACATTCATATCCACAGGCTTGCTAATTCCTGGCACAGTACCTTTATTCGTATACTGCCACATATCATGCTTTCCGCTATAAGAAGATTTCTCAGTCTGTGGATATGGAACCCCTGGATACTGCGCTACCCAAATCTTATATTTGTTCTGTAAACGGGAAGTCTCCCACTTGGCATCCCCCTGCATCTCATTCTTTGAAGCATAAAACATTGGAGAATAGCCACGTTCTGCTATTTTATCTAAAAATGCAATCGCCAAATCAGTACGCTGTGTTTTATTTAATGCATACTGTCTGTTTTCAGCATCCTCATAGCCTTCACAGTTAAAAACCACTGGATAGGTAATCTGATATTTTGCAATATAATCTGCAACCCAGTTTGCCTCTTCTATCGCTTCTTCCTTCGTTACCGCAGTTGAGAAAAAGTACGCACCAATTTTAATACCGTACTTGGTTGCTTCCTGCATATTGTATTTTGCATTGGTATCCGCAATTATTTCCCCCTTTTTCAAGGTACGATAACCGACACGCACCATCGCAAAATCTACACCAGATTCTGCCACCTTTTTCCAATTGATTGTCCCTTGATATCGCGCCACATCAATCCCAAGCGTCAGCTCCTGCGTTTCATTGGTAGGTAACTGCTCAACCACATCGGAAATATCTACCTTAGCACCACTCTGGTCAGTCATTCCACCATCCACTGCACTTTGAGGATCTTCCTTTTCTATAATTTCAGATTCACTTTCTGGTTCTGCTCCCACCTCAGTTTCGCTTGAACCAAACTCACTTTCCTCGGTATCTTCTATCACTTCACTAAATTCGCTTTCCTGGGAACTGGTAAATTCTGAATTGTTCTGGTCTTTGTCCTTACTACTACCACTTGTAATCCCAATTACAAGCACCGCCACAAGAATAACAAACACTATACCAAATGCAGCTCCGACCACCTTCTTACGATTCTTTTGACTTAATTCGTCCCACCATTCTAAAATACTATCTAACATGAGAAACCTCTTTCTAACTCCTATAATTTAATTATTGTACCACTTTTTATACAAGAATAAAATATTTTCCTATCTTTTCCTATGATAGAATTTCATGTATAATATTTTTACTAATTTTAAACTTACGTTTTGGAGGAAGTTATGGAAAAATTAAATGATGATTTTTTTGAAAATGATGAATTAGATATAGATTATGAAGCCTTGGAAAAAATCGAAGACGTTCGAAAATCTGATAAAAAAGCAGCAAAGCATTTTCGTTTTCATGTAGGTATGCGTAATATCAAAACGGCGATTGCTGCTACTATATGTGCATTCATATATGCCTTCTTTGAGCGCAACCCTACGTTCGCATGTATTGGTGCGATTTTTGGTATGGGAAGTGATTTCAAAGATTCGAAACGTAGCGGTGGTAATCGTTTATTTGGTACAATTATCGGTGGTCTTATCGGTATGGGATTATTTTATGTCTATATCCAATATTATCCAGAACCAACCAGCAATTTTCGCATTATGTTGTTTGAATTATTATTCGTCGGAATTATTTTATTAGTGCTCGTATGCCAGCTTTTTGTCATCCCAGGTGCCATTCAGCCGGCAGGTGTTGTATTGTGTATCATTTTATTCAACACCCCTGTGGATGCCTATATCAGCTATCCACTTAACCGTATTTTTGACACTGCCATCGGCGTCATCATCGGTATTGCAGTAAATATGCTGATTTCCAGAGAACGTGTCGCAAAAGTAAAGAAACTGTTTCTAAAAAAGAAAGAATAACTTCATACTTTTTCTCCTTTCTTTACCATTTCTTTACCGCTTTCTTTGGTATAATAATGATATCTATTATATTTTAAAGAAAGGAGAAGCTATTTTGTTCTTTAATCATTCAAAATTTGAAGAAAAATTTTCAGAAACAATAAAAGCAGTTTTCCCAATTTTAGCAATCGTATTGGTGCTGTGTTTTACCATTACACCAATCCCACCTAGCATCCTTGTGACCTTTCTCATTGGTGCGGTGCTGCTTATACTGGGAATGCTGCTTTTTAACGTTGGTGTAGAAAGCTCTATGACACCAATTGGCGAACGTGTCGGCTCCATTATGACTCGTTCCAAAAACGTATGTATCATGGTCGCTATCAGCTTTATCATGGGGCTGGTAATCACCATCTCCGAACCCGACCTACAGGTTCTGGCTCAGCAGGTGCCATCTATTCCGAATATGACCTTAATTCTGGCCGTAGCAATTGGTGTAGGTGCATTTTTAGTGATATCTATTTTGCGTATGCTATTTGGGATACCACTTTCCTACTTGCTATTGTTTTTTTACGGAATTATTTTTGTACTCACCATGCTTGTACCAGCCGACTTTTTGGCAGTTGCATTCGACTCCGGTGGCGTTACAACAGGTCCTATGACCGTACCATTCATCATGTCTTTCGGTGTTGGTATTGCTGCCATCCGAAGCGATAGACACGCAGAGGACGACTCCTTCGGTCTCGTAGCGCTCTGCTCTGTCGGTCCTATCTTAGCTGTCATGATTTTAGGAATGATTTTCACCCCTGAATCTACTCAGGCTGTTTCCGAAGCGATTCCAATTATCGATAACACAGTTGATATCGGTAAACTGTTTATGGAAGAAATTCCTCATTACATAAAAGAAATGGCAGTTTCCATTTTCCCAATTGTGTTCTTCTTTGGTATCTTTGAATTATTTGCCAGAGACATAAACAAACACACTGTAATCAAAATAGTCGTTGGTTTATTCGAAACTTATGTTGGTCTTGTACTTTTCCTTACCGGTGTAAATGTAGGCTTTATGCCAGCAGGTAATTACCTTGGTCAAACAATTGCCCAGCTTCCTTATGCATGGATTATTGTTCCACTTGGTATGCTCATCGGTTACTTTATCGTTAAAGCCGAACCAGCCGTATATGTCCTTACCAAACAGGTAGAGGAAATTACCTCTGGAGCCATTTCCGCTACAGCTATGGGAACCGCACTTTCCCTTGGTGTATCTGCATCCGTTGGTCTTGCCATGATTCGAGTACTGACTGGTATTTCGATTCTTTACTTTATTGTACCAGGATATTTTATCGCTTTGATATTGACCTTCTTCGTACCAAAGCTTTTTACTGCGATTGCATTCGACTCCGGTGGCGTTGCATCAGGTCCTATGACCGCAACCTTCCTTCTCCCATTTGCGATGGGTGCATGTGAAGCATTAGGCGGCAACATCATTACAGATGCCTTTGGAGTCGTATCCATGGTTGCTATGACTCCACTGATTACGATTCAGACCATGGGCCTTATTTTCCGTATCAAGGAATGCAAGCTTGCAAAAGAAACTGCCGTTGCAGCTCCAGAATATGTATTTACTGCGGAAGATATGGAAATCATCGAACTGTAGTAGTTTAGAAATGAGGTTTATATGGGAAATATATGTTTAATGACCACAATTGTGGATAGAAAAATAGTAAAAAAGTATTTAGATTTATATCACGAAAATGACTTACATGTTATGTACGTCACACTCGGTTATGGTACAGCCTCCAACGAAATCATGGATTATCTCGGACTCGATTCGATTGAAAAAGCCGTAGCGATATCCGTTGTAGAAGAAGAAACCTGGCTGACTGTTAAAAAACAGCTACAGAAAAAATTACAGATTGACGCTCCTGGTGGTGGAATTGCTTTTACTATTCCACTTAGCAGTGTCGGTGGACGAAAAACACTAGAGTTTCTTTTAGAAAAAACAGATTATGTGAAACAGGAGGAATCAACCTTGAAAAATACAGATCATGAACTTATCGTAGTAATTTCACAGCAGGGCTATACCGACGTTATCATGGACGCTGCCAGAGAAGCTGGTGCTTATGGTGGAACGATTATCCATGCCAAAGGCACAGCTGGAGAAATGGCAAATAAATTTATGGGCGTAACTATCGCTGATGAAAAAGAAATCGTATATATCGTATCGAAATCAAATGAAAAGAATGCAATCATGAAAGCGATTATGGAAAAAGCTGGTTTGAATTCTAAGGCAAAAGCAATCTGCTTCTCTTTGCCAGTTAGTGATACCGCAGGATTACGATTACTCGAAGATTAAATATGTTAATATCAAAAAACGGCTCCCAAAGGAGCCGTTTTATTTATGAAATAAGATAAACCCTCGGGCAAAGGTCATCCTTTCACCACACTGTTTAATTTCTCTGACAACACTCTTATCTGTTCCACAATCTCTGCAAGACTTTCAGTACTTGCGGTATTCTCTTGTGTCGATGCAGTGACC
Organism: Agathobacter sp.; assembly: GCA_017409825.1. Taxonomy (GTDB): domain Bacteria; phylum Bacillota; class Clostridia; order Lachnospirales; family Lachnospiraceae; genus Roseburia. The sequence goes on from JAFQRZ010000022.1 coordinate 40,597, forward strand.
TGCTGAACTGCATTACAGTTCTGTTGCGTATTATCATTAATTTGTTTCATACTATCTGCCACTTCGTCACTACTAAATTTTATCATAGCTGCAACTTCATCAATAGAATGAATCTGTTTTTCCAGCTCCTCATTGGATGCTGTAATAAGTGTTGCAGATTCATTGGCTTTTCGGATACTCTCCATTCCATTCTCTGTAAACAATACATTTTCTTCCATGGCTTTTACAGCTTCTTCCGTATTATTTACTACCTGATGCACAATACTTCCAATGCTCTCTACCGCAGTTTTCGTCTGTTCCGAAAGCTTTTGAATCTCCTCTGCAACTACAGAAAAGCCACGCCCCTGTTCGCCAGCTCTGGCCGCCTCAATACTTGCATTTAAAGCAAGTATATTAGTTTGGCTCGAAATGTCTGTAATCGTTCGTACGATACCAATAATCTCCTTGGATTCTTCTCCCAAATTGTAAATAATCTGTTTACAAATATCCGTACTACGACTAATCTGCTCCATATTTGCAGTAGCATCATCCATACGTCTTTGGTTTTCCTTGGTATTTTCGCCAATCTCCTCTGTCAAGCGTGCCGTCGTATGGTTCATATTACTAAGTCCAGCCAATTGCTCCGTAATTTGCTCCATTCGTGTATTAGCACCCTCAATTGCATCCGTATTTTCCATTGACCCCTGTAATAATCGTTCTGATTCCTCTGCAATACTTTGGTTTGCGTGCAAAGAACTATCTGTAATCTGTGCAAGCTCATTTACCATACCGAATAAGGTTTCTGATGTTTCAGCAGCATTCGCTTTCATGCGATTCATCTGATCCAGCATCTCTTTCTGTTCTTCAGCTCCCATTAGATTAGAAAGCATGGAAGCCGTTCTGGATGCAAGCATTGTAAAAATTGTTGCAACTGCAATCAATATCAGTGCACGTGGAATAATACCAAATACAACAACCCCTTTTATTGTCGTAAAATTGTCATCCTGTAAGGTCTGTAAAAAGAATGCCAATAACTGTCCGATTGACACACCAATAACCGTTAAAATCGTGGCTACAATATTTAATCGCTTTGAGAAATACAAGCTGGCAATACCGATTGGATAAACATAAATAACCACTACATGGAAGGTCAAGGTCGTACTTAATATCATAACAAACAAAGCTGCACACACCACATATATGTACTTCAAATATTCCTGCTCCATTTTAAGTAAATTTGTCATAATCGTTGGCAACAGTAAAAAAACACTACCACCGATAAATGCAATCGTCATAATCATATCGTCTACGATAAATATATCAATTAAATTTAGAATATACACAAGTATAAAAATAAAAAATGTAATACGCATGACCTTAGCCACTATAACATTTGCTTCTCTCTCATTTTTTCTTAGCATGTTCTTCCTCCACTTTATCTCGAATATCCAGCTTTATGATTTAAAAGTCTCCAAAAATATCTGTTTCAAAACTTCACTCGGTATATCCTGTTTCAAATATATTTGCAACATTCCCTTCGGTGTAATTTTGTCCACAACACTTCTTCTGGTTCACATGAGACACTATCAAAAATGATCTGCCTTAAAATGTTGTACATGTCAATAATTTCGCCTGGATATTTATCTATATAAGTTTTTATGTGTTCATTCATTATAATAACCTCAAGAAATTATCTTCTTTTATACACCACTAATTCTGGATTCACACCATCTTCACCATATTCGCATACAAGAAGAAAATCCAGTCCTGCAACAACGCCATAGCATCGTTCTTCGCCAAATTCACATTCCACCTGATTGCCGAGATATACACTGTTGTCATCCAAAAATTTTGTCTTCTTTCCACTTGGAAGCATATATTCTAGATTTACAAAACTACCTTCTAATGTATAAAGTTCGTCAATTATCGACATACCAGGAATGTTTAATTCATTCACTTCCTGGATTAGTGTTTGTTTTAATTCTATAAATTTTTCTTTTCCACCAAGTGCGATGTATTGCTCCATAAAACGTTGTTCCATAATTGTTCTCCTTTTATCTTCTTAAATTTTCAAACAAAAAACGCAGAGTCACACAACTTTCATAATTGTATGGCTCTGCGTCTATGCGTCTGGCTCTATTACCACAGAAACTTTCAATGCTTCTGCATCTATTAAACTCTCTTGCTTACATTTCGGACAAAATAATGGATAATTCTTTAATATCGTATCCTTCCGTATCTTTAGTCGTGTCTTGTTTTTACAAACAGGACAAATAATCCATTGTGCATCCATAAATATAACTTCCTCCTATTCTTTTTTATCACTGATTTCCACAACTTGAAATCTACCAGATTTTATCAACATAAGGGTTCCTTGAAATTCCAAACTTAACATTTCGGATATCTCTTCTGGTTTAAAATGACATACTTTATTCGCAGCTAATACACAGATTGCAAATGTATGCATCCACACCTGTTTAAATAACAATTCTGCCTCTGCTCTTGTTAAAGCATAATCCCTTTGCATAACCTCAATACAAACCTCTACAGTATCACCAAGTTCATATACTAAATCCTCAAATCTTTGAGATTCTTCATGCTCTTTCATATACAAAAGCTGGAATAATTTTGGTTCCTGCATCGAAAACTGTACCATTTTTACACCGACATATTTAAAAGCTGGAGTATAATTTAATGCATCTTTTATAAAGCTCTCAAACTCCTGCATCGCTCTGTCGCGAACTGCCAACTGAAGCTCTTCCATGTTTTTGAACGCAGTAAAAATCGGAGACGAAGAAGTCCCCATCTTTTTCCCAAGCTCACGTGCTACTACGGACTCTATTCCATTTTCTCTCGCCATTTGAAATGCAATTTCAATGATTTCTTCTCTTGTATATTTCGCTTTTGGTGGCATGTCAAAGTACCCTTTCATCATTATATAACACTCGTTACATAACCTTTGTTATATTATAAAACCACACAAAAATTTTGTCAATAAAAAAGATACCATGTTATATAACATGATATCTTCTCTTATCCGCTCGTTATTTACAATAAATTTGAATCGCCTGATTAGTAAATTCCGCAGTACCTACACCACCGACCTTATCAATACTCTCCGTAAATTCACCACCGCCAGAATACATACGACCAAGTCCAGACAGAATCTGTGGCGTACAATTGTAGAAATGCTCTGTGAAAAATTCCTGCAGTTTCTTTACCTGTGCCTGCACTTTCTCGTCTGCCGGATCTAAGTCTTTCATTTTGCCAAATTCTACAAACAAAGACATAACCTCAACTTCCAAATTCTTTTCTGTCTCTTCTGTCCATTCCTTGCTTTTTTCTTCAAATTCCTTATATGCTTCGGTTTTGCCCCAGGATTCCTTGGCACGAGCTGCATACTCATCCAATCTTCTCGTATCAAATGCACTAAAATCACCCATATATCGTACTCCTAACATTTTTATTCCACGAGCAAACACAATCAAATTTTCCAGATGTTCCTTTTTCATCGTTAAAAGCTCTATCTGCTGTTCTAAAGCTTTGTTTCGATCAAAATCCGGACTATCCAGAATCTCCTTGATATCCTTCAAAGGAAACTGCAATTCACGAAACAGCAAAATATGCTGTAACCGTTCTAACGCTATTTCATCATATAAGCGATAGCCGGCTTCCGTCGTAGAAGTCGGTTTCAGCAAACCAATTTCGTCATAGTGATGTAGTGTGCGCACACTAATCCCCGATAATTTACTTACTTCATTTACTGTTTTCATGGCATTTCCTCCTCTCGTGTTAAGATAAGCATACACTATTACGTAACGTGAGAGTCAACTATTCTTGTGAAATAAAATATAATTCATGCAATGCTCTCGTACACATCAAATATTTCAGATTCTTATTCTCTTCCCAATAAGCTTCATCTCTATCATCCCAGACGATGACCACGTCAAATTCCAATCCCTTCGCCAGCATAATCGGCATAACTACGATTTTTTCTTCGAGATACTGATTCGCCTTTAAAAGATACTGAATTGGACGCTCTGTTTTGGATACATAAGTGCCCATTTTCTGTTGTACTGCTCGTGCACTATCCAAATCCGTCGTAATTATCGCTATCGATTTATCCTCTGGAATTTCACGTAGTAATTGCATAGTTTCCTGCTTCCGATTCTTGCAAATGCGAACCTCTGGTGCTTTACCATCACGTTCCACATAAAGCTCTGAATTATGAATTCCAATAATATCAAAGGCAAACTCGTTGATTGGTGCCGTCGAACGATAGCTCTTGCTTAACGTAATTTTTTTGATTCCATACTGTGTATGGAAAATCTCTGCCATCTTCTGCATATCCGTCGTAGATGTCAATGGATGAATCGCTTGATTAGCATCTGCCAAAATCGTAAAATGTGCCTTTGGATAAAGTGTACGGATGATCTGAAGCTGAAGTAAATTGTAATCCTGAGCTTCATCCACTACGACATGACTAATGTCTTCCATTGGCTTGATTGCACCAAGCAAAATGCGCAAGTAGCTAACCACCAGCATATCCTCGTAATAGATTTTGCCACGACGAATTTGATTTCGAGTATAATGTGCAATCTCTGAAATCGTGTCCCTTGTATATTTTTTCAACAAATACAGATAGAATTCTACTACTGTATCAAAATCCGTATGTTTCTCGCGAAATTCTGCTTTTTGTTCATTCAGATAGTCGATAAACTCTGGAGAATATTTCAAAGCAATCGCGTCACTACGCAAACTACCGCCTTTATGCTTCAGCAAATATTCCACCTGCTCATAATAATCACGTTTTTTATATTCTTTGGAAATCCCACAATTTACCAAGGAATCGAACATGATATCATTTACATTTTCTTCCCCCAGTTCCGGTAATATTTCTGAAACATAGGATGAAAAAATTTGATTTCGAGACAAGACTACGATTTTCTCAGCACTCAAATACGCACGATTGTGATACAACAAATACGCCAATCGATGCATCCCAACGCTAGTCTTACCACTTCCAGCAGGCCCCGTCACCAGCATATTTAAGCCATGTGGCTGACGAATCGCCTGGTTCTGCTCCCTCGTAATCGTATCAATGATGACACGAAGTACTTTATCTGTATTCCCTGCCAGTACCTCTTCCAAAACATCGTCCTGAACTGCAACATTTGTGTCATAGCAGTATTTCAATACTCCGTCTTCAATCTTATACTGACGCTTGCAGGTCAACTCTCCATGAATCTCCCCTGCTGGACATTGATACGCAGCTTCTCCGATTCCATTGTCATAAAACATCGACGCAATCGGTGTACGCCAGTCGTAAATCTCATACTCTCTAGTCTTCTTATTACGAAATCCATATCGACCAATATAGATTTCCTCTGGAATACGCTCCCCCAGCTCCAAGAAATCAATACGTCCAAAATATGGCGTATCTTTCATATAAGACAGTTGACGAACCGCCTCTTCTTTTCGCACAAAATGACCATACTTCTCACGTACGGTTTCATCATAGGCATTCATACTCACAATATCATCGAAATCATTCACTCCATGGGCACACTCTTCCCACATTTCTTTCCTCTTTTGAACCAATTCATTCTGTTGTGCATCACGACTTTCTGTCTCCTCCAGAAGCTGCTCTCCAATATGCTGTTTTACCTGTTCAAGATGCTGTAGTTCTTTTTCTAAGATTTCTTTTTCCATACAAATGCCCCATTTTTAATATAAATTATATGTTCCTATCATACAGAAATTATATGTAAAAAACTAGTCTTTCTATTTCTCTCAAACTATGTTATAATTCTTTTAACAAGCAAAGGGCTTTCACAAATTTATATTTGTGGAAGCCCCTTTTTCTTATTCTATTCAATTTCTACTTTTGTATTATTCTCCTGTTTCATCAATGCTCTTACCAAGAAAATATCTAATACAATAAATCCAATCATTCCAACCACACCAGTTGGTGCTGGTCCTACAAATACATTTCCTCCGTCTTTCGTAAAATAAATCCCAATCGAAGCAAACGCATTTATCGCTCCATGTGCCAATACAGCTGGAATACAGCTCTTGGTTTTTAATGTAATATACGACATAAAAATACCAATCATTGTACAGAATAAACACATAGCCAAAATTCCTGTAAATGGATAGCCCCAGTATCCCATTCCATAGTTATGTCCAACAATGGTAAGTGGAGCATGCCACAATCCCCAAATCACACCAGAAACGAGTAACATCGGTACTGTCTTCATATTCTCAGCCATCTTAGGAACCATATATCCTCGCCATGCCCATTCTTCTCCAAAACATGTGACAAAGTTTACAATCGGTCCAAATAATATAGCTGTAATACCTTGCGAAAGCATAAGCATATTCGCAGGCATTGGCATTGTTTTTAAATCTACCCCTAATGCTTCATACGACTTCAATAAGTATCCACAATTGATATCAAACTGATTCGGAAAAATCAAGAAAAATACTACTCCACCAAACAGCGTCAAAACAGAAGGTCCAAAGTATGCCAACAAATATGTCTTTATATTTCCTTTCAAATTTGGCTTAATCATATGATTCTGAAAGCCTTCTTTGGTAAGCAAACGAGTAATGACTACACAAATTGCCGGTATAAACATCGTTGCTGCAATACGGAGTTGCAACATCGAAAGCTCCTCCGCACTACTTGTCTCCACATACGGATATACAAAGGCCAGACAATAAACCCATGTCAAAACAAAAGTCAATGCTAGAAAAATGATACAACGTTTTTTCGACATAATCCGCCTCCCTAAATTCCCTTTTTAAAAAGGATGTACGAATATACCGTAGGAATTGCTACTGCTAAAAGGATTGCCACAAAGACTACCCAAAACTGCTCTGCAAATCCGCCTACAAGCACCAATACCCCTGCCAGCATCCAGATACCGCCGGCAAAACGATGAGTACGATTCCAGTTTTCTTCGCTGTTTAAGGTCCAAGGAAGTTTAATCCCAAGCGTATAGCTCTGCTTCACCTTTGGCATATAATTTCCTACTACAAGAAACATACATCCCACCAATAAGATTCCCATTGCAGTGGTATTAATTGAATTATCCAATGCATACATATACGTACTTCCGCATCCGAAAATCGCAACCACAGGACAAATCCAAAGCACTAAGGTCATCATTTTATTTGAGATATTTTCTTTCTTAGGATCTACACCTGTAAAAAACGCACAAAACCAATGTACTGCTAACAAGAATAATGGCATGCCAAACACTGCAAATTCTTTGGATGACCAGCCGTTTGGTTCTCCATTTTCACCGAAATGAGTCGCCATTTCTGCTGGCAATTTGTCCCACAAAATCAAACCTGCTACAATTGGTGCTAATATTATAATACTTGTAATAATCATTGTTTTAAGATTCTTTTTTATCATCACTATTCTCTCCCTTCAAATCCGAAATCCATAGCATGATTTCTTCTAATACCGATGTATTCAATTCATAAAAAATAAAGTTCTTTTCTTTTTTTTCCCAGATTAAATCCGCTTTTTTCAGTATCTTTAAATGATACGATACCGTCGCTCCTGTCATATCGAAATGACTTCCGATATCTCCTGCCGACATTCGCCCGCTTTTCAAAAGCTGTAAAATATCACGGCGTACGGGGTCTGACAGTGCTTTAAATGTTTCCGCAAAAGACATATTCCCTCACCTCTCTTGTATTTGTCCCTTATAAATACACTATTTAGAAAATTTTCTAATTAGATAATATTCTAAATTGTGTGATATGTCAATAGGTATTTAGAAAAATTTCTAAACGCCTATTCTTTTCGGTTACACAAATATATGTTATCCTTGATATAGCAATATTCTCACTTTATGTCGTGGTATTTTCCACACAACAACGATATGATAAGTTCGAAAGGAAACACCTATGGCGAATATCATAAAAATCACAGATTTAACCATCCCAGAATTAGACGTATATGCGCGTCTCTCTGAAGTACAATTACTTCGTTACAACGAGCCCGACTTAGGCTTATTTATATGCGAAAGCCCGAAGGTCATCATGCGTGCACTAGATGCAGGATATTTCCCTGTTTCAATTCTTGTGGAAGAAAAAGAAATCAAAGAAGAGGTATTGGAAATCGTAGAGCGTTGTGATATTTTATGCCCAAGCATTCCAGTTTACACCGCTAATTATGAAACACTATCTCAGCTTACAGGTTTTAACTTAACCCGTGGTATGCTTTGCTGTATGAAACGCAACACCCTTCCATCCGTAGAAGAAATCGCAAAAAGTGCTCGTCGCGTCGCCGTTATGGAGGATGTGGTAAATCCAACAAACGTAGGTGCGATTTTTCGTTCCGCCGCCGCACTAAACATGGATGCGATTCTACTGACTCCAGCCTGCAGCAATCCGCTTTATCGCCGTGCAGCACGTGTTAGTATGGGTACTGTTTTTCAGGCACCTTGGACCTTCTTCAAACATGGTCCATCCGAAGATTCGCAATCCCATTATGTCACAGAGCTAAAAAGACTCGGTTTTAAAACCGTCGCATTTGCCCTTAGAGACGATTCTATCTCGATTGACGACCCAATCCTTGCCTCTGAAGAAAAACTGGCGATTATCCTAGGTACTGAAGGCGAAGGCTTACAGAACTCTACATTAGCAGCCTGCGACTACACAGTGAAAATCCCTATGTCGCATGGAGTGGATTCTCTGAATGTAGCCGCTGCCAGTGCGATTGCATTTTGGGAGTTAGGAAAATAATCTATGAACTATAAAAACGCACGAGTCTATATAAACTCGTGCGTTTTCTTCTATCCATTTTGTTGTTTTACAAACTCGATAAATTCCACTTCTGGAATTGGTCGTGAATAATAATATCCTTGGATATAATCAATGCCTTCTTGATGCATACCCTCTAATTCCTCTATCGTTTCAATTCCTTCCGCTACTAATTTCAATTTCATGCCATGTGCCATACCGACGACTGCTTTTAACACATGTTTCGCTCTCTCTGTATTAAAATATGCTTTCGACATATCATAATCCAGTTTTACAATTGAAACCGGCATCTCTACTACATACATGAGGTTGGATTCTCCTTTACCAAAATCATCCAAGGAGAACGAAAAACCATACGCTATCAAGTTTTCCATATTTCGTAACAATACGTTTCTAGCACTTATGGAACCTGTTTCTGTAATTTCTAAGTTGATTTGAGCAGGATTTACCTGATACTTTTCTGCAATCGCAATCAATTGCTCTGCAAGGTTTGTCATTTGACACTGGATTACCGATAGATTCACCTCAATGTAATGCAGCCCTAATGCATCCATATCCTGTTCTTTTATAAATTTACAAACCAATTCAAAAACACGTTCGCCTAATTCTACAATCTGTCCATTCGACTCTGCCACAGGAATAAATGCACCTGGTGACATGAGACTACCATCCACTTCACGAATACGAACCAATGCCTCTGCTGATGTAAATGATTCCTCTGCATTCGAATAAATCGGTTGGAAAAATACTTCCACTCTATCTTCTTTTAATGCCGCATCAATTTTTTCTTCAACAATATATTTTTCCATATATTTAGCAATCATAGTATCATCTGCCAACAAAATACCATCCAGCTCTTTTGAATAACTCTGACGTAAGAAAGTAAAAAATCGCGACATTTCATCCATATTAGGAAAAGACATTCCATCCCGCAAAATAATTATCTTGATATTCTTGCGCAAAAGATTATCTTCTGCAAAATTACTCAAAATACTCTCTGCCGCATTTTGTAGAACCAAATCATTCTCCGTAATTACAACAATATTAGAATTAATATCCTTGAAAACTTTTCCTTTTGTATCTCTACTACTTAATGCTACAACATTACGAAGAACCTGATCTACAAATACCCCATGTTCCTCCAAATACTCTAAATCTTTAAAAGAAACCTCCATAACACTAAAAGACTTCTTTTTTTCTAGTAATTTTCCAATATACTCAGATAACGCATACGCATTAAAACACCCAATTCGACGATCCAGATTCGCTTCGGGATTTTCCATAACAACAAACAAAATCAAAAGTCCAATTGCACTCGCAAATCCAACCAGCAACAGTTCATTATTCATAAACTGTATAATTGCAGCACAGATATACACAAGCATCCAAAGCGCAACCGCAGCCGCTCTTCGCTTATTTAATACCTTGAAACGCACACCAATGGTCACTAATGTTGCTAAAATATATACTGCAACCGAACCATATACCGCTAATACTGCATCTCCGTATGTATATACCACTCTTCCTTCTGCAAAAATGCCAATTGGAAGAATGTATACCAAAATACTTTGTGCTAAAACAATCCCCTTAATGATACGACTCCATCGAATATGTCTTTCCTCACTAAATAAATCTGTCAAAACATATACAAACGCATACATGGAAACCCATACCAGAGTAATAATGTATAATTTGCAAATCGCCTCCACAAATAATATAGGTAATGCACTTCTATACTGAATCACCACAACAGATAAAATATCTAAACTTAAACAAAGCATAGATGTATACATTGCCTGATGAAAGACTTTTTCTGTATATAGTTTTAACGTATTGCTGCTCTTATAAAAAACAAATAAAAACAGCATAATAATCAGTCCACAAACCTGTACTTGTATATTCATACTATTTCTCCTCGATGATATATATATTTATTATAACACAGCTTATGAAAATGGTAAAAAAGTTTTTTAAGCGGATTACTTCTCCATCATCTCATCAATAAATATGCCATACCCTTGCGTAGGTTCATTGATTAACACATGCGTCACCGCTCCAATGAGTTTCCCGTTTTGGATAATTGGTGAGCCCGACATTCCCTGCACGATGCCGCCTGTAAGCTCTAAAAGTGTCTCATCGGTCACTTGAATATGCAGTCCCTTCTTCGAATTTACCGCCAAATAATCTACATACGTGATTTCAATATCATAAACTTGACGCTCCCCTGAAACATTTGAAATAATCTGGGCTTTTCCAACTTCAATTTCTTCTTTTTTTCCAACCTTATACGCATCACAAACTGTCAGATAATGCTCTGTATCATCCTGATCTAAAACCCCATATATTCCTTCCCCACAATTTGTATCTAGTTTTCCTATATGATTTTTCACCCCATAATAAATAACACCTTTTACTTCTCCTGGTGCTCCTCGCTCTCCTTTTTCAATTCCAACGATATCTGAAAAATAGATATCGCCGCCTTTCACAGACAATAGCTCTTTTGTCACACCATCTCCCATACCATGACCTAAAGCGGCAAATTCTCCCTCCTTCGTATAATAAGTAATCGTACCAACACCAGCTAAATCATCCTTTACCCAAACGCCAAGCATATAGTTCCCATTTTTTCCTAAAACTGGGGTTACGTTTGCAGAAAAAACAGACTCTCCTCGTACTACGGTTAGTTCCAAAGCAGCACCTTCACATTTGTTTACTGCATTCACCAATATTTCCTTTTCCTCCAGCAAGATTCCATTGACCTCTACTATATAATCCCCTGTGCGTAGCACACTTCCTGCTGGATTAATAAATTCGTTATCCTTGGTTTCAATCTCACAGGTATCAATGACAAACACACCCTCACATTCTGTATAAATCCCCACGATTTCCCCTAAAGGGTACACATATCTTTCATTTTCCTGACTTACTGCAATATCTTTATGAATTTCCGTGTAATATTCATTGTAAACGAGACGATAAGACAAAATCGCTACAAAACAAAGATATACCAAAGATACACGTTTCACAGTTTTACAAAAAAAATTCCGCATACTACCTCTCCTTTTCCTAAGAGTAGTATGCGGAATACTTTATTTTTTCATTCTCGCCAATTCTTTCATTTCCTGCGCATTTTTTACTACAGCATCTGTGATTTCTACACCACCGAGCATTCTCGCTAGTTCATGCACACTTTCATCCCGATTCAGTTTAAAAATATTCGAATGCGTTTCATTATTTTCCACTTTCTTTTCAATGAGATAATGTGCATCCGCCATGGCTGCAATCTGAGGCAAATGTGTGATGCATATAATCTGATGATTTCTGCCCAAAACATTCATCTTCTCTGCTACCATTTGAGCCGTACGTCCACTGATACCGCTATCAATTTCATCAAAAATCAAAGATTCAATTTCGTCTGCATCCGCCATAACCGTTTTGATAGCCAGCATAATTCGGGATAATTCACCACCAGAAGCTACTTTACCAAGTGGTTTTACTGGTTCTCCAGGGTTCGTCGATATCATAAATTCCGGTTCATCAAAACCATTTGCACTAAAGCCCGTTGGTTCTCCAAATTCCATCGTGAATTTTACATCCAGGAAATTTAAATCCTGTAATGCCTGCGTAATTGCTTCACACAAACTCATTGCATTCTTTTTGCGAATTTGTGAAATTTCTTCGCATAGTGCTTTTACTTCCTTCTCTTTTGCCTCTAAAGAAACAGATAATTTACCAAGGTAAGTATCGTAATCATTTAACACCGCAACTCGTTCACATTTCTCTTCATAAACCTTTAAAACAACCTCTATCGAGTTGCCATATTTGGATTTCATTCGGTTAATGATATCCAATCGTTTTTCAATCTGATAAAAGGTTTCTTCATCAAAATCTGCATCTGATATGTAGCTTGACAATTCATGGTTGAAGTCATGCATCAGATTTTCAATTTCCATTAATTGGTTTTCTAATTCAGCCACCTGTTTGTCATAAGCTGAAACACTCGAAATCTCTCGAAGGGCTCTTCCGATAAGCTCCGATGCACTTTCGCCCTGCCCATCTACCGCTTCCTTCGCATAACCGACCGCTTCCATGATTTTTCGACCATTGGAAAAACGCTTAAACTGCTCTTCTAATTCTTCATCTTCTCCAATCTTTAATGCCGCCTCTTCCAGCTCCTTAATCTCAAATTCCAAGAAAGACAGCTCTCTCGCACGTTCTTCAGCATCCATATTGGAGAGGTTCCACTCTTCTTTCAGCTTTTTATATTCACCGAAAGCAAGAGAAAGCATTTCTTTACGAGCACCTAATTCCTGTTTCGCATAAGCATCTAAGATATCCAAATGCTTTTTCTTAGACAAAAGCGATTGGTGCTCATGCTGCCCATGAATATCAATCAGCAAGGAAGCTACTTCCTTTAATACCGAAGCAGATACTGCCTCTCCGTTGATACGGGCAACTGCTTTTCCAGAAGAAATCTTACGGCTTAATATCACCATATCATCTTCCGCTTCAATCTCTAATTCGTTTAATTTTTCACGCACCTTCTCATCGTCTACTGAAAAAATCAGTTCTACGAGAGCAGGCTCGCCATTTTCTTTTAGCATTTCCTTTGGCACACGCTGTCCCAATGCTAAATTGATGGAGCCGATAATGATGGATTTACCAGCACCCGTTTCACCTGTCAAAATATTAAGACCGTTTGAAAACTCTACCTCTGTCTCGTCAATCAATGCCAGGTTTTTCACATGTAGATTTTGTAACATAAGTACTCCTTCTGTTCTCCCCGTATATGCATAAAGGCTCGCAAGAAGCGAGCCAAATACCTCTTACTGTTCAATAATTTTGCGAAGCTTTTTCATAATCTGTACGGTATCTTCCGTCGTTCGAATTGCACACATAATGGTGTCATCACCCGCAATAGAACCCACGATTTCATGAATATTCATCGCATCAATCGAAGCACAAACAGCACCAGCCATACCCGAAACTGTTTTAATCACTAGAATATTCTGCGCCATATCCATAGACACATAACCGTCTTTTAACACACGCACATATTTTTCGGACAAATCTTCTGTACTGTCATTCAAAGCTACATATTTCTGTCTGCCGCCATTCGTAGAGATTTTGGTGAGCTTCATATCTCGAATATCCCTTGATACCGTAGCCTGTGTAACAGCAAATCCAGCCTTTACTAAATATGCCTGCAATTCTTCCTGCGTCTCTATATCATTGTTTCGAATCAATTCCAAAATCTTGGATTGTCTTTTGGTCTTCATGTCATCTCCTAAATTACTTCATTTTTCTTCGCATCGTTTCCAAGAAACTCTGCTTATTCACTTTACAGATATGAATGGTATGAACCGCTCGTTCTATCACAAATCGGTCTCCTGCCTTAAGGGTTGCAAAATAATCCCCATCACAGCTCACATGTGCAGAATCATCCTTATTACTACGTCGAGGCGCCAATTCTACCTCTATCACATCATCGCCTCTTAAAATGATTCCCTTTGAGTTCAAATTATGTGCATTAATTGGTGTAAGTGTCAAAACATTTGCACCCGGTTCAATAATCGGTCCGCCTGCAGATAGATTGTATCCAGTCGAGCCCGTAGGCGTAGAAATAATGACACCATCTCCATCGTACGTAGCTAAAAACTGTCCATTAACATATACATTCAAACGAAGAATGGCTAATACACCTGTAGAATGTACTACAATATCATTTAATGCAGTACGTCCTTTTACCTCGTTTTTACGATATCCCTTTATCATCAAACGTTCTTCTACGATATATTGGTCTTCCAGCAATTTATCAATGGCTTGATACATATTTTCTCTATCCAATTCACAAAGATAGCCTAATGTACCTAAATTCACACCAATTACAGGGATATCCATCATTCTCGTTCTGCGAACGACACGAATCATCGTACCATCTCCGCCTAAAACAATAATACATTCTGTATCCTCTGGGATTTTGGTGTAGTCCAAATCCTCAAATCGCACCACGTCAGGGGAAAACTGAGATAGATTAATCGCAGTTCCGCCTTTTACCTTAATATACTCAGCAATCTGATTGGAAATTTTCAGTTCCGGATCCTTATGCAAATTTGTTACAATTACAAACTTTTTCATAATTACTTATCCAGACTTCCATGTGCAGCTTCCACTACCGCATGAATATCAACGGATTCCTCCTTCTTCGGATTCTCGTCTTTCTCAATATACACTAAGTACTCAATATTGCCTTCTGGTCCCTTGATTGGAGAATATTCCAGATTGTGAATGGAAAAACCATTTTCCAATGCAAAGGAAATTACTTTTTCTATTACCTCTTCGTGAACACTCTTCTCACGAACAACACCCTTTTTTCCAACCTTTTCACGACCAGCTTCAAATTGTGGTTTAATCAGACACACCATCTGTCCATGCTCTTTTAACAGCTCTCTTGCTGGTCCTAACACCTTCGTTAGAGAGATAAAAGAAACATCCACAGAAGCAAAATCCAAGGCATCGTCAATATCTGCTGGAGTCACATAACGGATATTCGTCTTTTCCATGCAAACTACACGTTCATCCTGACGAAGCTTCCATGCAAACTGACCATATCCTACATCTACTGCATAAACCTTGCTAGCTCCATTCTGAAGCATGCAATCTGTAAAACCGCCAGTAGAAGCTCCAATATCCATACACACTTTTCCATCCAGAGAAATGCCAAAATGTGTCATAGCTTTTTCTAATTTTAATCCGCCACGACTTACATACTTTAAAGTATTTCCATGAATTTCAATATTACAATCGTCTGGAAACATAGAGCCCGCTTTATCCTCACGGTTATTGTTTACAAATACATTTCCTTCCATAATCATGGTCTTAGCTTTTTCTCTAGAAGGCGCAAGGCCACGATTTACCAATAAAACATCTAAACGTTCTTTCATAACATCCTCAATTACATTTGTTGACATAAATTTAAAACTCTCTCATAAATGGAATCTGCATCAATCCCGATATCTTCCTTCAATCGTTCTACATTTCCGTGCTCTACATAAACATCTGGAATTGCAATCACCTGAACCTTGATATCCAAATCATTCTCATTCACAAAAGACGCGATATGCTCTCCAAAACCACCGCTGGTTACATTCTCTTCCATCGTAACCAAAAGCTTATGATTCTGTGTAAGCTCAACTACTTTTTCTTTATCAAACGGAACCGCAAATCTCGCATTAATTACAGTCGCTTCAATTCCCTGTTCTTTTAAACGTTCCGCTACTTTTTCTGCGGTCTGCACCATACTTCCTAATGCAAATAACGCTATGCCGCTTCCTTCTGCAATCACTTCACTCTTTCCTAGCTGGATAGGTGCACGGAATTCTTTCAATCCATCGTAAGCTGTACCTCTTGGATAACGCACTGCAATCGGTGTTGGGAATGCAACCGCATACTGCATCATATCTGCCAGCTCCCATTTATTCTTTGGTGCCATCACTGTCATATTCGGTATGGAAGAAAGGAATGAAACATCAAAAATTCCTTGATGCGTTTCTCCATCACTTCCTACCAAACCTGCACGATCTATTGCAAATACCACAGGTAGATTCTGTATACAAACATCATGCAGCACTTGATCATACGCTCTCTGCAAGAAAGAAGAATATACAGCAAATACTGGTTTAAGTCCTGCTTTCGCTAAACCAGCCGCAAAGGTTGTCCCATGCTGCTCCGCAATTCCAACATCATAAAATCTCTCTGGATACTCCTTGGCAAATCTAGAAAGACCTGTACCATCTGCCATTGCCGCTGTAATCGCCACCAGCTTTGGCTCTCGTTCTGCCAACTGACACATCACTGAAGAAATCACATCTGTATAGGTGCTCTTTTCTTTTTTCTTTAATGGTTTGCCTGTTGCAATATCGAATGGTTCCGCACCATGAAAACGAGAAGGATTCTTCTCTGCTGGTGCATATCCTGCACCTTTTTTCGTCATAACATGTACCAAAACAGGACCATCCACACGCTTTGCTTCATTAAAAACCTTTACAAGCTCCTTGATATTGCTACCATCTACTGGTCCAAGTGTAATAATACCCATTTCTTCAAAAAGCATCCCCGGAATCAAAAGCTGTTTGATACTGCTCTTTGTATTTCGAATGCTTTCGATTAATTTATCACCACATACTGGCATCTTGTGCAAGGTTTTCATTACACCGGCTTTTAAATCACGATAGGCATCGGCCGTACGGAAATTCGCCAGGTACTTACTCATACCACCAACATTTTCGGAGATAGACATATTATTGTCATTCAACACAATAATAAAATTCTTATTAATCTGAGATGCATTATTTAATGCTTCATACGCCATACCGCCCGTAAGCGAACCATCTCCAATTACAGAAACCACATGATACTCTTCTCCTGTGATTTCTCTTGCCGCTGCCATACCTAATCCTGCAGAAATAGATGTGGAACTATGTCCTGTATTGAAGCAATCCGTCTCACTCTCATTTGCTTTTGGGAATCCACTTAATCCACCATACTGGCGCAACGAATCAAAGCCTTCTTTTCTTCCCGTCAAAATCTTATGGGTATATGACTGATGCCCTACATCCCAGATAATTTTATCCTTTGGTAAATCAAAGCATAAATGCAATGCCATCGTGAGCTCTACAACTCCTAAATTCGATGCCAAATGTCCACCCGTAACAGAAATACTTTCAATCAAAAATTGTCTAATTTCTGAGCTTAACTGGATGATTTCTTCTTCTGTTAAATTTTTGATATCGTTTTCTTTTTGTATACGATCTAATATCATAATACAACCTCATGTAACTCTTATTTTTCTCTATGTATTAAATAAAGAATCGTTTCTTTCAAAAATTCACTCTGTATTGGTAACTGTTCCAATAATTCTACCGCTTCCTTGGAAAGTTTTTCCACTTCCGCCTGTGCTTTTTCTAAACCTACCAAAGTCACATAAGTAACCTTGTTATTCTTTTCATCACTTCCAATTGGTTTTCCAAGCACTTCCATAGAACTCGTCACATCAAGAATATCGTCTTGAATCTGGAATGCAATACCTACTCTTCTACCAATACATTCCATTTTAAATACTTCGTCAGGTGTCGCCCCTCCAAGTATCGCCCCAATCATAAGGGATGCTTCCAAAAGCGCCGCTGTTTTCAATTCAAAAATATAGGTTAAACGAGCAAGTCCTACCTTTTCTACTGGCATACCTTCGGTTTCAATATCTACTACCTGCCCACCAATCATACCTGAAGCACCTGCTTTCTTTGCAAGCACCTGATATGCTTTCAAGTAGGATACATTTACATCTTCCTCGTCAAAGGCTTCTGCCGCAGTCTCAAATGCATAATTTAAAAGTGCATCACCTGCCAAAATCCCCATAGCCTCACCATATACTGCATGGGTCGTTTTCTTTCCGCGACGGTATTCATCATTGTCCATCGCAGGCAAATCATCATGCACTAAGGAATAGGTATGAATCATTTCCATCGCTGACATAAATGCATTAATTGCGTTCGTAGAAACCCCATTTTTCTGAGAAAACATTTTGTAAGCTTCCTCCATTAATATTGGACGAATACGTTTTCCACCTGCAAGCAAACTATAATTCATTGCTTCAAAAATCGTCTTTTGTGTACTTGCCTCTTCTGGCAAATATGCCGCAAGCACATCTTCTACATGTTTTGCTCTTGCCCCAAGTTCTTCTCGAATATTCATTAGAATTCCTCCAAGCTTCCATCTTCATTCATAACAAGCATTGCCTTTTCGATGTCATCCAACATCGCATTCGCTGCTTTGATTTCTTCCAACCCATTTTTATATAATTCAAAAGACTTATCTAAGGTGATATCGCCTGTTTCCATCTTTTCAATAATTTCTTCAATATGTTCAAAACGTTCTTCTAAAGAAACTGTTTTTTCACTACTCATTTCTGCTAACCTCCATTACCACAGCTTTCATTTTACCATCGGATACATGAATCGAAATCTCATCGGATACATGAATATCTTCTACCGTCTTAACTGATTTCCCATTTGACTCTACATAGGCATATCCGCTACTAATTTTTTTCACCGGAGAAAGTCCATCCAAAGTATTTGCCAACAGCATCAGCTGGTGTTTCTTGGTCGTCCATGTTCGCTGTATTCTATCCGCTATTTTTTCTTCCAGCTCTAGCAAATGTCGTCTGTTTTCATTCAATCGATTTTGTGGGCTAAGGAATCGAAGTTTTGATTTCTCATATTCCAATCGCTGTCTCGCCATATATATACTACGCCCCATAGAACGCTCCATGCGCAGCATCTGTTCTCTAAGTTTTTGTTTTGTGGTAACATAATCAAACACTGCAAGTTCTGCAGCCGCCGATGGCGTAGGTGCACGCAAATCTGAAACAAAATCTGCAATCGTCCAATCCACTTCATGACCAACCGCAGAGATAATTGGAATGCTACAGTCAAAAATCGCTCTAGCAACCATCTCCTCATTAAATGCCCATAAGTCCTCAATAGAACCACCGCCTCGTCCGACGATAATCACATCTACCCCTAATTGCTCTAAAGCCTGAATTCCACGAACAATACTTTCCTTAGCACCATCTCCCTGCACCAAAGCTGGATAAAGAATTAACTGTACATTAGGATTTCTTCGAGTCGCAATATTGCGAATATCCTGAATCGCAGCTCCAGTTGGTGCCGTAACGATACCAACTGTTTTTACAAATTTCGGAATCGGTTTCTTATACTCTTGGGCAAACATTCCCATCTCTTCCAATTCCTTTTTCAGTGCTTCAAACTGAAGATATAAACTGCCTGCTCCGTCCAGTTCAATCTCTCTTGCATAAATCTGGTACTTACCGGCACCCTCATATACTTCTACTGAACCAGTCACCATAACCTTGTCGCCTTCCTTCATCTGGAACTTAAGGCCACGTCGATATCCCGCAAACATAATTGCACTAATCGTACCACTGGCATCCTTCAGTGTAAAATAAATATGTCCGCTGGTATGGTATTTGCAATTGGAAACCTCGCCTTTGATGCAAATGTTTCGTAGCATAAAATCCTCGGCAAACATATTCTTGATATATTTATTTACCTGCTCTACAGTATATACATTTTTTAACATACGAATTTCGCCAATACTCCGTTAACAAAGGATGCAGAATTATCAGCTCCATATAATTTTGCTAATTCTACGGCTTCATTAATTGCTACCTTTTCTGGAACATCTTCTTCATATTTCATTTCATAAACGGCCAAACGAATGATAGATAAATCTACCTTTGACATACGAGATGTTTTCCATCCAGTCGTAGATGCATTAATCGCTTCATCAATTTCTGGAATCTTTGCAATAATCTCATTGCATTTATTGTTCATGTATGCCAAATCTTCTTCCTTGATATTTTCTAATTCCTCGTCCAACATTCCAATCTGTCCGGCCATTTCACCTTCTTCGTGAAAATCCACACGGAATAGCATCTTGAAAACATTTTCTCTTAACTCTCTTCTTGTCATTTTTCATTATCCTCGCAATTTTCTCTAATCGAATTCTGCTTACAGAATTCCCGTCGCCAGTGTCAATGTTGCGCTAACAACAAACTTCCTTTTAGACGCTGTGCGATAAAAAAGGATGCCCGACTTTGGCATCCTTTATTATACTACAAATATTCATTTTTAAAAAGTACTAATTATCTCCCATATCAACACTTGCAATACGAATATTTACAACCGCAACGGTAAGACCAGTCATATTTTCTACAGATGATTTTACTCTTTCCTGAACCTTCGCTGAAATTTCTGGAATTGCATATCCATAAGCGATATTAAGCGCTACATCAACTTTGATTTCTCCGTCCATAACTTCTACGAAAATACCTTTTGATAAGTTCTTCATACCAAGCTTGCTAACGATTTCGTTGGTGATGTTGCCAGCCATAGAGCTAACACCTTCTACTTCTGTAGCTGCAAGTCCTGCAATAATAGCTACAACCTCTTCTGAAACACGAATATCACCTGTTTCATCGGATTTTATCTGAAAAGTTTTATTTAATTCTGCCATTTCTTTTGCCTCCTGAATATTATTCTGCATTTATTATAGCAGAATATTCGCTATTTGGAAAGATTATTTTCTTTTCTATCGCCATATTTCATAGTCAACCTTTTCCTTTAGCACATCTTCGCTCGGAAGTCTCCACTCACCTAAAACTTCATCTGCCCATTTTTCTAAATTTTCCACACAAAATTCCGAACCGCAATGTCGTAAAATCCCATGTGAATGTGCCAATTCATCTGTATAATCATCTAAGAAATATACATTTCCAAACCGATAATCGTTTTGAAACTGATATACCATCGGTATCGCACCCGTTTCCGCTTCTAATATTTCTACCGTTTCACCATCCGTCTCAAACGTTACCCATGCCATCGCTTCCAGCATGGTTTTGGCCTTATCCTGTGTGGAAACGTAATTTCCCAAAGAATAGTAACATAACGCACGATTTCCATTCTCTGCTTCAATCCATTCAATTGGCTGAATTACATGTGGATGTGTTCCAAGAATCAAATCTGCACCAGCCTCCGTCATCTGCTTTGCAAAAGCCTTCTGATAAACAGTGGGAATAAACGTATACTCATTCCCCCAATGCGGACAGACAATAACCACATCTGCCACCTCTTTCGCCGCTGCAATATCCGTTAATACATCTGGATGAATCGTTTTAAAATCGATTTTTCCCGTCTTTTTATTCCAATCACAAAGCATTGCCAAATGTCCCTGAAGCCACTTAGGTAATGTACTCAAATTCGGACTATATGTATAATTCAATATCGCAAATGTTACTCCATCTATCGTTAAAAGGCCAATATCCTGATTTGGTTCATCTATCTCTTTAAATATGCCTGTCATTACAATTTCCGGATATTTCTCCCAAAAATCAATGCAATTATTAATTCCTTCTATCCCTTTATCTGCAGCATGATTTGTGGCATGTAACACTACATTAAATCCTGCATTTGCAATCCCATCGCCTACTTCCGTCGGAGAATTAAAACGTGGATATGCAGAAAATCCCAACTGATTTCCACCTAAAATTGTCTCCTGATTTGTAATTTTGATATCTGCCAATGCCAAATAATCTTTGATTGGCTCAAACATAAAATCATAGTTTCTCGAACCATCTGCCTGCAAACCAGAATTCACGACACTTAAATGCATTAAATTATCTCCCGTCATCATGAGATGAATTTTTCTGGTTTCTTTTTCTTCCTTCTCTATGTCCTCTGTAATATCGTTCTCGATTTTGTCAAGCAGATCTGTTGTTTCATTCATTTGTGTATTATTTCCTGCTACTGCTTCCTGTTCCTTATTTTTTTCAAAATAATTCCATAAAACACTACCTGACAATAGCAAACAACACACAATCAAAACAATGCAGGTCCATATTAGCCCATTCTTCCTCATTACATCACCTATAAAAAAAGACGTTGCAGACTTATGTCCACAACGTCCTTCATTCTGTTGTTTTTTAAGACTATACTGTCTGTTTCTTAGCAACAAATACCTGGAAAGAATCTGTTCCTACTAATGATTTGCCAGATGTGATTGTAACATCTTTATCAGTAATAACATATTCAAGGTTTGCACCTTCGCCAACAACTGTATCCTGCATTAATACACAGTTCTTAACTTTAGCGCCTTTTGCAACTTTAACACCTCTGAAAAGTACAGAGTTTTCAACTTCACCTTCAATTACACAACCATCAGCTGCCATAACGTTAGAAACTTTAGCACCTTTGATATATCTTGTTGGGTTGTCATCACGAATCTTAGTCCATACTGGGCCAGGTCCGAAAAGTGCGTCTAAGTTATCAGCTTCAAGAAGTCTCATATTTTCATCGAAGTAGCTCTTCATATCGTGGATAAATGCAACGTATCCATCGTAGCAGTATCCCTGGATGTCAAGCATATCAATCTGTGGAGCAAGTACGTCTCTTTCGAAACATGTAAATCCAAGTACGTATGCTTCATCGATTAAACGGATAAGAAGTTCTCTTTCAATTACATAAATGTTCATTGAGAAGTTTACTTCACCGTCTCTCTTAGAGTTAACGAATAACTGTGTTACACGGTTGCCTTCTACGTCAAGTGTGTAATATAAGTCATGGTTTGTTCCAAGAGGTTTTTTGAAGTTTTCAGGAATTTCCTGTTTGCGATATACAACTGTAACATCTGCACCACTCTTCTTGTGAGCCTCAATAACTTCACCATAGTTGATGTTTGCTACTACGTTTGCATCTGACATTACAACGTATTTTTCTTTCTGTGATACAAGGAAGCTCTTGATGCTTTCTAAAGCTTCTACACGTCCGTTGTATACTTTGATTGTTTTCTGAGCGTATGGAGGAATAACATTTAAACCACCATTTTTACGTGCAAGGTCCCATTCACGACCAGATCCAAGGTGATCCATAAGTGAAAGGTAATTTTCACGTGCGATTAATGAGATATTGTCGATTCCAGCACGAGCCATGCTAGAAATAACAAAGTCTACTAAACGATAACGGCTTGCGAATGGAATAGAAGCCATTAATCTTTCTTTTACAAGTTCTGGTACTAATCCGTCATAGCTGTTAGGAAAAATAACGCCCAACGCTTCATTATTGATAACTTTGTTTAGCATTTTTCTCCCTCCTTAACATCTTCATAAACTTTTGCTGTTGGTCCAACTACTGCATTTGCACCAATCTTTAAGCCAGGACCAACGTGTGCAACATCACCGATGCCACCGCCTGCTGGATGTTCACCAACTACTGCGTTTTCACCAACTTCTACATTTTCACCAAGGATACAGTGTTTTACAACTGCACCAGCTTTGATGGTACATCCACCCATAACTACTGCATCTTCAACTACTGCGCCTTCTTCTACAGTAACGCCTGCGTAAAGGATAGAGTGTTTAACAGTACCCTTAACGTCACAACCATCTGTAATCATAGAATCTTCTACAACTGCTGAAGGAGCGATTCTATGTCCTGTATGTCCGCTGTTGCGGCTATAAATCTTCCAATCTTCGTCAAAGAGGTCGATACCAGAGTTTTCTGGATCAAGAACTTCCATGTTTGCTTCCCAAAGAGAACCGATAGTTCCTACATCCTTCCAGTATCCATCGAAACGGTATGCATACATTCTTCTTTCGTCTCTTAAAAGGTTTGGAATAATGTTGTTACCAAAGTCGTTTTCAGATTCTGGATCAGCTTCATCTTCGATAAGATATTTTTTCAAAATATCCCAATTGAATATGTAGATACCCATTGATGCAAGATTTGACTTAGGATTCTTTGGTTTTTCCTGGAATTCTGTAATCTTGTCATTTTCATCTGTAACCATGAGACCGAAACGTGAAGCATCATCCCAAGGCACTTCCATAACTGCTACTGAGAATTCAGCATTTTTTGCTTTATGGAACTGTAAGAAGTCGTTATAATCCTGTTTACAAATCTGGTCACCAGAAAGGATAATAACATACTGAGGATCATATTTTTCAATGAACGCGATATGCTGATAAATAGCATTTGCTGTTCCTTTGAACCAATCAGAACCAGATGCTTTCTGGTATGGTGGAAGTACATGAATACCACCATAAAGACGGTCGAGATCCCAAGGCTGTCCGTTTCCAATATAATTGTTCAATTCTACTGGCTGATACTGTGTCAATACGCCGACTGTATCGATACCAGAGTTTACACAGTTCGAAATAGGGAAGTCGATGATACGATACTTACCGCCAAATGGAACTGCTGGCTTTGCAAGGTTCTGTGTCAATGCATACAATCTGGAGCCTTGTCCCCCAGCGAGAAGCATTGCAACCATTTCTTTTGCCATAGTTGTTTTCCCCCTTTTTAAATATATGTATCCCATCTTTGGATACTCTTGCTAATATAATATCACAGTTGTCCAAAGATTACTAGTAAAATATATACAAAAAAGGCGAAAAAAATAACCAAAATTATCCTTTTCGCCTAATATTTTTATTTTTTATCCTTATAAATTTGTTCTGTGTGAATAAAATCGTATGGTGTTGTCTGATATACGTAATAATTTAGGTAATTATAATACATCAAATTTCCATGCGATCTCCACTGCAAAAGTGGTCTTAGTGTATCATCATCCTGTGGATAATAGTTCACCGGTACCTCAATCGGAAGATTTCTATCTTTATCTCTACGATATTCTTTATCCAAGGTATATCTATCATATTCTGGATGTCCCATCACATAAATCTGTTTTCCGTCATCCGAAATCACTAAGAACACACCCGCTTCATCCGATTCTGCGAGAATCTTCAAATCACTGTGTTTTTCAATATCTTCCTTGCGAACCTCGGTATGTCTAGAATGTGGTGCATAAAAAATATCATCAAATCCTCTTACCAATGGCACTCTTCTGTTCATAACCTTATGTGCAAAAACCCCAAACATCTTCGCATCCAAAGGCTTCTTCTGAATTCCATAATGATAATATAACGCCGCCTGAGCCCCCCAGCACAAATGCAAAGTTGATGTTACATGAGATTTGGTCCACTCCATAATTTCACAAAGTTCTTCCCAATAATCCACTTCTTCAAATTCCATCTGCTCTACTGGAGCTCCCGTAATGATAAATCCGTCAAAATTCTGATGTTTTACTTCTTCAAAGGTCTGATAAAACTTATTCAAATGGCTCATGGACGTATGCGTAGATTCATGACTGTTCGTCTTAATAAAGGTCACATCCACCTGAATCGGTGTATTGGAAAGCGAACGCAGAATCTGCAATTCGGTATCCTCTTTTAACGGCATAAGATTTAAAATTGCAATGCTAATCGGACGAATATCCTGATGCATCGCACGATGCTCGTCCATTACAAATATATTTTCTCTTTCTAAGATTTCCTTTGCAGGTAAATCACTTTGAATTTTAATTGGCATTTTCTCCTCCAAACATTTCAATGAAAGTATCCTCAGAAATAATTGGTACTCCCAATGATTTTGCTTTTTTATTTTTCGATGAGGTGGATTCCACATCATTGTTTACCAAATAATTCGTTTTTCCAGATACAGAACCGGCTACCTTTCCACCCTCTGCTTCTACATAGGCCTTAAACACATCTCTGTTTTTAAAATGATGTACATCGCCTGTAATAACAAAGGTCATATCTTTACAGCGACCATTCTCTGTATTTAACACCTCAACCTTTTGTACCTGAATAACCGCAAGAAGATTTTTCAAAATTCGCGCATTATTCTCATTTGCATACCATTGTAATATAGAATTTGATTTTTCGCCACCAATTCCGTCAATATCTTCAAATCCTTTTCCATCTTCCATTCGGTTGAGAAATGCCTCAAAACCGACCGTATGAACAATTTTCTTTGCAGCATCAAGGCCAATCATCGGAATACATAATGCAAAAATCAAATTCACCGGATGAATATTCCTACTCTTTTCAATCGCCTTATCCATATTTTCGCAAGATTTTTCTCCAAAACCTTCCAACTTGCTAATTGCATCAAAATGCTCTCGCAAACGATAAATATCCGCATATTCTTTGATAAATCCTTCATTGATAAAACGAAGCATCGTCTGAACAGATAATCCTTCAATATCCATCGCATTTTTACTTACAAAACGGCTGAATTTCTGCACATTTTTCGCTGTACAATCTGGATTTGTACAATGCAAAGTTTTGGTTCCGCTATTACTCGTATGAATACGGGTCGCAGCCCTACAAACCGGACACTCTGTAGGAATCTCCACTTCTCCAACTGCATCTTTTACTGCGATACATTTTGGAATAATTTTATTTGCTTTAATAACTTCTAAAGTACATTCTCTTCCCACACCAAGACGCTCGATTTCACTTAAATTACATAACGAAGCTCGCGAAACGGTTGTCCCTTCAATCTGTACTGGTTCGAAAACCGCCACAGGTGAAATGGTCGAAACTGCACATGACCACTCGATATATCTTAATTTACTTTCTACTGATTCGTCCTGCCACTTAAATGCATATCCCGCTCTTGTCGCATGATGTCCAGTTACTCTTCCAGTCGATGCATATTCTGTATCATCATAACAGATTACCAGACCATCTACTGGCAAATCCATTTTCCCTGATTCCACACGTTTGGTCCATTTCTCAATCATTTCAGGCAATGAGTTTTTATCACCTTTTTCTCGATCCACTACCGTAAATTTCATTTCCTCGAGATAATGCATTCTCTCCCCCCAGGAAACCATCGGTTCATCCAAATGAACTAAGGTAAACGCATAAAAATGTACTCTACGAGCCTTCACTTCCTCTACATCATCTAAATTCAACGTACCCGATGCAAGATTACGAGGATTTGCATATTTTTCATCCTCATCCTCAATCATATCATTGATTGCGGCAAAATCTGAATAGGAAATTGCAGCCTCTCCGCGTACTACCAAATGGCCCTTATATGGAATTTCCAAAGGAAAGCCTTTGATTGCATTTTTTAAATGCGTAATATTCGTTCCAACGGTACCATTTCCACGCGTCAAAATCTTGACAAGTTTTCCATTATCATAAGTCAATACAAGAGTACAGCCATCCAGCTTCCAAGACAGCCAAATCGGATAATCCTCCGCCCATTTTACCAACTCATCCACCTGTTTGGTCTTTGCCAAAGAAAGTGCAGAAAACTCATGCTGTTCCTTTTTTCCACTGGTACTTTCATATCCTGCGGTTTGTGTAGGACTGTTTGGCAGCACATGACCAGTTTCATCTTCCAAGGCAGTCAGCTCATCAAACATAGCATCCCACTCGTAATTGGACATAATTTCATCCTGCCCGTTGTAGTATGCTTCAGATGCTTTATTCAACTGTTCTACTAATTCTTCAATTCGTTTTATTTTATTAGAACTAATATCCGTCATTTTCTAAATTCCTGTTCTATATATTTTATGCGGTTTGTTTTTTGCCTGGCGTTTCTCATAATCAATCGGCGCACTCGAAGATTCCTTTGTAAGCTCCATCAGTTTTTTGTACTCTTCTGAAGTTACCTCACGATACTGTCCTGTTTTTAAATCTCCAAGCGTAATATTCATAATGCGTACTCGTTCTAGCTTTTCTACGCGATATCCAAAATATTCACACATACGGCGAATCTGGCGATTCAGTCCCTGCGTCAAAACAATGCGAATCTTACGGTTCGCAATCTTTTCCACCTTGCATTTACGAGTGGTCGTATTTAGTTCCACTAACGGAACACCGCCAGCCAATCCTCGTACGAAACTATCCGTCACAGGTTTGTTTACTGTAACAATATATTCTTTCTCATGATTGTTGCCTGCACGCATGATTTTGTTTACGAGTTCGCCATTGTTCGTCATAAGAAGTAAACCTTCCGAATCCTTATCCAGTCTTCCAATTGGATAAATCCGTTTTGGATACTTCATAAAATCAATCACATTGTTTTTTTCTCGTTTTTCTGCAGTACACACAATCCCTGCTGGCTTATTTAAAACCAGAAGCACCATTTCCTCTTCCTTTTGTACCGGACGACCATTCACGTATACCACATCCTCTGGCATAACACGATCCCCCGTGTTTGCTACGTGGTCATTAATTGTAATCTCACCATTTTCTATTTTTCTATCCGCTTCTCTTCTGGAACAAACACCTGCTTCACTTAGGAATTTGTTAATTCGAATGCCATTGTTTTCCATATTGATTTCCTTAGTTCCAATATTTATAAATTGAAATAACGGAGACTCATTCTCAAGTCTCCGTTACAGTTTCTATTCAGTTACTAGTTCCGTATTTTCCGCAATCACATATCCAACCTGAGAATCTGTAAACTGAATCTTAATCCATTTACGACCCTGGCTATCTGTTTCTTCACCAAGTTTTACGAATACTTCACCATTATTTGCATCTCCAATTTTTTGATGCTCGGTACCTGCACCACTTCTTACTCGAACATTAATTGTTGATTTGATTCTAATTTTCTCCACCACTGGCTCTGGTTCTGGTTCTGGCTCTGGTTCTGGCTCTGGTTCTGGTTCTGGTTCTGGGGTTTCTGATGGAGTCTCAGATGATTCCGGAGTCTCGGTCACTTCTGTCCCTTCGGTTCCACCAACCTCTTCTGTGTTTTCTACATAATAAACAGTATCTTCCCATGCCTGTCTAGTTCCAGGAATTGTGCGTTTGGTTAGCTGATAAATTTCATTATTTTCTTTAATCAACTTACTAAATTCACTCTCAACCTTATTGAATAATTCTAAATAATCATCCTGCGTCGTATACTTTCTCAATGCAGTATATACATTTTTATTAATCTTAAGTTCTGAGTATTTCATATTGAAATCAGAATACAGGTTGTTGATGTACAAATCCCCATTCTCATCCGTCTGCACATAGAAAAGTACCATACTAGGAGCGGTTACTTCCTGATTTGTAAACTTAATATCAAAGCAGGCAGATACAATATAGGAATCCTTGGATAACCCATGTTTCGTGTAACATTTAATATTCTGATATTCCTCATAGAACTGACTCATCGCAGTAATATAGCTTTTTTCCATATCAGATAAAGGTGTTACAAGTGTTTCCATCGTAGCCACATCCGCAGCAACGTATGCGCTAAAGTACTCTTCAATCAACGCATTTACTTCTGGGTAAGCATCTACCTCAAATTTTGCATCTGGCACATAATCTTCCCCAGATACCTCTTTACTATTTAGTTTTGCGATACGTTTTGCATTGAATTCAGGCCCCGTAAAAAATACCAAAACCACAACCAACACAACAAGCAATCCCGCTGTGCCAACATATCTCTTATGTTTTTTCAAAAAAGCAATTACCTTTTCCAAAATTGGAAGCACCTTTTCTTTCGCTTTCTCTAACGCAGGTTTCAACTTCTTGGTAAACTCTTTTAATTTTTCTCCAATATTCTTTAAAAAAGGTAATACTTTCTCTTCGTATACCTTTTTGATTTTATCTAAAATATCTTTCATTTTATCCTCCAGGTAAATAACATAATGCAACCGGCGGGAATCGAACCCACACCCCAGGAGTCGGAGTCCTGTGTTCTATCCATTATACTACGGCTGCGTTATCTAAATAGTGTATCAAACGACCAACTAAAAGTCAACCTTACGAAAGACTTAATACGTTGAGAATTTCTTCCATTTTTTGCATAGAAATCTGTCCAGGCGCACTTGCATTTTTACCTGCACTAAAAGTTACGCACGAACCAAATAATTCACCACTCACACGGGAAATAGTACCAAGTTTGCCCATTGACATAGTAATCAGTGGCTGATTTGGATATCTCTTATGAAAATGGTTCGTTTCTGACAATAAACGCAAGACATCTTCAGCGCTTTGTGGCATCATCGCCAGCTTCACAATATCAGCATTACTATGTTTCATCTGTTCTAAAAGCATGAACAAAATATCCGCAGATGGCGTCTCATGAAAATCGTGATGCGAAGTAATCACCTTCGCTCCCATCTTCTGCAAATTGTAAACTTCAACATCCGCATCTTCTGTATAAAAATATTCGACATCAATAAAATCTACCACCTTGGACTCCGCCGCTACCTGATGTAAATCAAATATCATTTCACTCTCCAACGAACATTGTCCCCCCTGTTCCTTGGAACGAAACGTAAACACTAAAATCGTATGTTTCACAAGAGCTGCAATTTCTCTTAACACTTCGCGCACCGCATTCAAGCTCTTCACTCCTTCAAATGCGTCCACACGCCATTCAATCATTTCTGTCTGAAGTTCCACTAAACGTTTCACTTCTGCAATGATATCTTCTTTCTTAGAATCCATGACTGAAACACAGATTAATGGTTTCCCTTCTCCAATGATTTTATCTTTCACCTTTAACATATTTCCAATTTCCTTCTCCATAAGATATTATTTTTTATTATACCTACAATAACAAATTATTGCAATGAAATACGCACATGAAAAATTGACATTTAATGCGAAAAATATTATTATTAATGAATATTTATGCAATTTGATGAGGAGTACTATTATGAGTTTCAAATTTTTAAATCAATTACCAAGTCCAGAAGAAATCAAGCGTGAATATCCACTATCAAAGGAATTAACCGAATTACGCGCCACACGTGACCAAATGATAAAAGACGTCATCTCTGGAGCCGATGATAAATTTTTAGTTATTATCGGACCTTGTTCTGCAGACAACGAAGATTCTGTATGCGACTACGTAAGCAGGCTTACCAAAATTCAGGATGATGTAAAAGACAAAGTTGTTATCATCCCTCGTATATATACAAACAAACCTCGTACCAATGGTACTGGCTATAAAGGAATTGCTTCTCAGCCAAACCCTGAGAAGAAAGAAGATATGGTGGAAGGCTTAATCGCCATGAGAAAAATGCACATTCGCGCCATCGCAGAAAGCGGGCTCACTTGTGCAGACGAAATGCTCTACCCTGAAAACTGGGGATACGTCGAAGATTTATTGGCTTATGTTGCTATCGGTGCACGCTCAGTCGAAGACCAACAGCACCGCCTAACTGTAAGTGGATTTGATGTTGCATCCGGTATGAAAAACCCTACTAGTGGCGATTTCTCCGTAATGCTCAATTCTGTTTATGCAGCACAGCAGTCTCACCATTTCGTACATCGTGGCTACGAAGTAGAAACTTCCGGCAATCCATACGCTCACGTAATCCTCCGTGGTGCCACAAGCAAACACGGAAACAACGTGTCAAACTATCATTATGAAGATTTGATGCGATTACATGAAAAATACGAAAAAATGGATGTGGTAAATCCTGCCGCAATCATCGATACCAACCATTCTAATTCTGGGAAAAAATACAAGGAACAAATTCGTATTGCAAAGGAAATTCTTCACAGCCGTCGTCACAGTGAAGACCTTCACAAACTTGTAAAAGGTCTTATGATTGAAAGCTATATTGAAGAAGGTGCACAATCCATCGGCGAAGGTATTTATGGAAAATCTATTACAGACCCATGTTTAGGTTGGGAAGATACCAAGAAATTAATTTACGACATTGCAGAAGGATGCTAAAAAAGGACGGCTCAGCCGTCCTTTTTATATTAGACTTAATCGAATTATCCAAGGAATAAAGTGTGTTCCAACTAGACTTTCCATTATGCAACCAGTTATAAATAACAAAAGCATAAATATGTAGCTTGCAATATTTAATGCCACCCGATCTCTTGTATGATAGCTTCGTGTACGACGTTTGCCTAGCATCATCCATATCGCGCCTCCATACAACAAACCATGCGGTATGACAGAAGCAAGTCCTACTACCAATCCAGCAATTCCTAATTCTATGATCGCACTCATAAGAAAAAATCCCCAAATATAACTAAAAATCGGAGCCAAAACAATCCCCACCCTCTCTTTCAGTGGAGTTAAGCATAATAATATTAACACTCCGAACAATTTTATTCTTTCATATAAAACATTCCAAAACACATCTTTAAACACCTGCTTTGTATTGGCATACTGTTCATAAAACTCTGCTCCAACTAACACCTCACTATCTTTTATTTGTTCTAGACAAATATCTGCACTCAAAAGCCCGCAAATAAATAGTATAATTAAAACAATAAGGAACTTTTTCATAAAACAAACCACCTTTCGTCTAGTCTATCCTATGTCCAAGTTCCTTATATTATGTCTTATATTTTTAGTTTTGCTTTCCTAACTATTTCTGCTTACATGCATACGCCAAAATAGCCGCAACCGTCTTCGCATCCTGCATTTTTCCAGTATAAATCATTTCCAACAAATCGCTAAGTTCATGCGCCTCTACACGAATATCTTCTGCATCATCCAATTGCTGTTCGCCTGCCAAATACAAGTCTTCCGCCAAATATACATCTACCATTTCATTACAGAATGCAACTGTAGTACGAAGTTCTAATAATTTACTCACCTTATTGCTTTTATATCCCGTTTCCTCTTCCAATTCTCTCACCGCACAAACCATAGTGTCTTCTGTCACACTATCTCTTGCTCCCGCTGGAATCTCTAAAGTATCTCTTTCAATGGCATTACGGTACTGACGAACCATAAGAATTTTACCATCCGGGAGCACTGGTACGATGCAGGCAGCTCCTTTACGATGTGCTACAAAATCCCATTGCTCAATTTTGCCATTTCCTACGTCCATGGTATCATTATAGATATCAAGAATGGTTCCTTTATATACTAATTCTCTGTTTAAACGTTTGATTTTGTCTGACATAAGTTCCCCCCTTATTCACTACTGTAGTTACTATATTGAATATAGCACTATCCAAATAAAAAAGAAAGTCCTGATATTATTATCAAGACTTTCTTTTAATAACTGATTGAATGCCCCATAATCTTTTGAAGCACCTTAGGCTGCATTCCATTCTCTATACAACGTGTCGCAAACGTGTGTCGTAATGCATGCATATAAATTGGTTTTATTCTTTCCTTACACTTTGCCTGTAAGAGAGTTCGCCGAACATAGATTTTTCGATTATCAAAATCTACATTATCCCAACTCAATGCACCAACTTCACCAGCTCTTAACCCTGTCTGTAGTACAAGCATAAATGCATTTTTGTACATACAGTCTTTCATACCATCCAAGATTAGTCTTTGCTCTTCTCTCGTTAATACTCTTCTATCCTGTTCTTCTTGATCATCAAGTTTTTTGTATGGGGTATTGGCTGACAGACACCATATGATTCAAAGTAATTAAGATATTTTCTTTCTTGACTATATTTCAAAAAAGTAGTATATTTTCTGTGGACAAAGGCGTTCAAGTTTATTCTTGGACGCCTTTTTTATGTTACACAAACATATCGACGTGAATGTCTGAGGGACGTTCATCTCGGTTCAAAATTCTAATAAGGCGAATGAGGTTGTTAAAATGAGTAAAAAAATCTATCTACAATTGGAAGATGGCACCATTTATGAAGGCAGCTCCTTTGGAGCTCCACTTATCAAAAACGTAATTGCAGAGGTTGTATTCACTACAGCTATGACTGGTTATGTAGAAACACTTACAGATCCAAGTTATTATGGACAAATGATTGTTCAAACATTTCCTCTCGTTGGGAACTATGGAATTAATCCACATGACTACGAAAGTAAAAAACTTCATATAAGTGCTTACATCGTTCATGAATATTGTCCAAATCCATCTAATTTTAGAAGTCGCTTTGACTTAGATAAATTTCTTATAGAAAACAATATTCCAGGAATATGTAATGTCGATACTCGTGCACTAACAAAAAAAATCCGTTCAAATGGCGTAATGATTGGTTGTCTTTGTACTTCTCCCTTATCCCACAAAGAACTTACAACCTTAAAAAACTGGAAAATTACAGAAGCTGTAAAACATGTATCAACAACTTCTCTTACTCGCTTTTATAGTAGTTTGCCAAAACATCATGTTGTATTATGGGACTTTGGGGCAAAAGAGAATATTCTCCGTTCCTTAATTCATCTTAACTGTGATGTTTCAATTGTACCTGCTTCTACAACCTGTAACGAAATTTTATCACTAAAACCAGATGGAATTATGTTAAGCAATGGACCTGGTGATCCAAAGGACAATGTTACTATTATTCTCGAATTACAAAAGCTATGTGCCTGTAATATTCCAATCTTTGGAATCTGTTTAGGACATCAACTCTTAGCTCTTGCCAACGGAGGAGATACAGAAAAAATGAAATATGGTCATCGTGGAGCTAACCAGCCTGTAAAAGATACAAAAACAGGAAAAACTTATATTACCAGTCAAAATCATGGTTATGCTGTCAAAACATATCAAATTCCGCCTTTTTCAAATATGTCTTTTATAAATGTAAATGACCATACCTGTGAAGGAATCGAATATCATCTCTTTCCAGCATTTTCTGTACAGTTCCATCCAGAAGCATGTGGTGGACCACATGACACAGAATTTATATTTCAAAAATTTATAGATTTGATGGAAGGAGTAAAAGAAACATGCCACTAAATTCGAACCTGAAAAAAATACTTGTAATAGGCTCTGGTCCAATTGTGATTGGACAGGCTGCTGAATTTGATTATGCTGGTACACAGGCCTGCCTCGCACTAAAAGAAGAAGGGCTTGAAGTAGTTCTTGTGAATTCCAATCCTGCAACTATTATGACTGATTCTACCATTGCTGATCATGTATATATCGAACCTCTCACTCTTGACTATTTAAAAATGATTATTGAAAAAGAAAAACCTGACAGTATCTTATCTACGCTAGGCGGACAAACTGGTTTGACTCTCTCCATGCAATTAGCAAAAGAAGGCTTTCTAACAAATCATGGAGTTACTCTGTTGGGTGCAAATCCGACTACCATAGATAAAGCAGAAGACAGACAGCTTTTTAAAGAAACAATGGATGCCATCAACCAGCCAATTGTTCCATCTATTGTAACCCAAACCCTGAATGACGCACTTCAATTTGCCCGACAGGTTCACTACCCTGTAATCGTACGTCCTGCATTTACCCTTGGTGGTTCTGGAGGTGGAATTGCAAATACCGAAGACGAACTTCGAAAGATTGCTTCTTCAGGTTTGCGACAATCTCCTATCCATCAGATTTTGGTAGAAAAATGTATTTCTGGGTGGAAAGAAATTGAATTTGAAGTCATGCGTGATGGTGATGGAAACGTTATTACTATCTGCTCTATGGAAAATTTTGACCCAGTAGGTATTCATACAGGCGATTCCATTGTAATCGCCCCAGCGGTTACATTAGCGGACAAGGAATATCAGATGCTCCGTACCGCTGCACTTAATATTATAAATGCTATGGAAATAGAGGGAGGCTGTAATGTTCAATTTGCATTAAATCCAAACAGTTTCGAATATGCAGTCATTGAAGTAAATCCACGTGTCTCCCGCTCTTCTGCTTTGGCAAGCAAGGCAACTGGCTACCCAATCGCACGTGTTGCAGCAAAAATTGCACTTGGCTATCGTATGGACGAGATAAAAAATGAAGTAACAGGCAAAACAACTGCTTGTTTTGAACCCGCATTAGATTATGTTGTCATAAAATTTCCCAAATGGCCTTTCGATAAATTTGTTTATGCTAATCGAACTCTCGGCACACAAATGAAAGCAACTGGAGAAGTCATGGCAATTGGTCGAAATTTTGAACAAGCATTTCTAAAAGCCATTCGTGGTGCAGAAATCTCTCATGATTTTTTAGATGATAAAAACATAAAAACGTTATCGGACTCAGAACTGATTGGAAAAATATATGAACAGGATGACGAACGAATTTTTGCAATTTATGAGGCTTTACGCCGTAATGTTACAATAGAAGATTTATATGCCATGACAAAAATCGATCGCTGGTTTTTATATAAACTACTCCATTTATATGAATTAGAAAACAGATTGCTTTCAGAAGAATTGACAGATTCTTTTATAGAAGAATTAAAAACCTATGGATTTTCTGATAAAACAATTTGCAGACTTAGCAATATAAAAGAAATAACTCATAAACCATATAGCTATAAAATGGTAGATACCTGTGCAGCTGAATTTAGTGCTGTTACACCTTATTTCTATTCCACATATGATGAAGAAGATGAAGCCTTAGAATATGTGACAGATTTTGCTCACAAAAAGCCTGTTGTAATCGTATTTGGCTCCGGTCCAATTCGTATTGGTCAGGGTATTGAGTTTGATTATGCTTCTGTCCACTGCGTATTTTCTCTAAAAAAAGCAGGCTATGAAGTTGTCATCGTTAACAATAACCCTGAAACAGTTTCCACTGATTTTAATACTGCTGACCGTTTGTATTTTGAACCTTTAACCCCAGAAGATATCGCAGACATTATTGCAATCGAGAAACCAGTTGGATGTGTCGTCGCATTTGGGGGACAGACTGCTATTCGTCTCACCCACTGGTTATCAGAAAATAACATTCCGATTCTAGGCACACCTGCAGAAAGTATTGATGCTGCAGAAGACAGAGGACGTTTCGAGCAATTATTAAAAGAGTTAAATATAAAACAGCCAAGTGGCACTACTGTCCAAACAGAAGAAGAAGCACTTAAAGCAGCAAATGAGTTGGGATATCCAGTGCTGCTTCGTCCATCTTATGTACTAGGTGGACAAAATATGATTATCGCCTTTTCCGACGCAGATGTCAGTGAATATATGAAAATTATCCTTTCCCACATGACCCATAACATCGTCCTCATCGATAAATATATGCAGGGCACCGAATTAGAAGTAGATGCCATCTGCGACGGAAAAGATATATTGCTGCCAGGTATTATGGAACATATTGACCGTGCCGGTATCCATTCAGGAGATTCTATCGCGGTATATCCTGCATGGAATTTAACCGAAAACCAAACAGAGCAAATCATTGATTACTCTACAAAACTAGCATTGGCTTTAAAAACAAAAGGACTAATTAACATTCAATATGTTATCAGTAATGGAGAAATCTATGTGATTGAAGTAAATCCTCGTTCTTCACGAACCGTACCATATTTAAGTAAAGTCACTGGTGTTCCAATGATTGATATTGCCACCCAAATCATGTTAGGCGAAACCTTGGAAAACATGGGATACACATCCGGACTCTATCCTAATGCAAACCATGTAGCCGTAAAGGTTCCTGTATTTTCTTTTGAAAAACTAGCTGGACTAGATACTTCTTTAGGACCTGAAATGAAATCTACGGGTGAAGTTCTTGGTATTGCCCCTACACTCAATGAGGCTCTTTATAAAGGACTTTTAGGTGCAGGATATCATTTTGAATCAAAGGGCGGAGTTCTTATTACGGTTCGCGATACAGATAAAGAAGAAGTGATACAGATTGCAAAGGATTTTTCTACTCTCGGTTTTCATCTATATGCAACCGAAGGTACAACCAATATCCTGCGTGAGCACGGACTTTCCGTTACTATGGTTCATAAAATACATGAATCGGAACACAATACCATTTCTTTGTTAGAAAGCGGAAAAGTAAATTTTATTATCTCTACCACCAAAAAAGGCCGTTCTCCACGACTCGACAGTGTGAAAATACTCCGTAAGAGTGTTGAACTGGGTATTCCGTGTTTGACTAGTCTGGATACAGCAAAAGCACTTGCTACCATACTTGCTATGAACTATACTCCACAAAAGACATCTCTTATTGATATCTGTACATTATAAGGCAAAAAGGATGTTGTTAGAAAATCGACAGTTACAATAAAGGCGCCGCATTTTGCGACGCCTTTTTCAACATGTAAAATTCGGCATTTTATTCATTAGAATCTACATCTTACTTATTACTTTCTTTATTTCATCTACCATATCTTTTACTACTGGTGATATCTTCCTACAGAACATTCCTTCAAAAAGTTTGTTTAAATTTTCTTCAAAATTTTCTGGTAAAATCTTACATTCCTTAGAACAAATGCTTTGCATTCGTTTTTCACCAGGATGTGTCATTTCATTTAATGCAAATATAATATCAAAATAACTGGCTAAAAATTCTGTAACCCTATGATTTACGCTTACGAAATCTTTTCTATTCTCTGCTTTTTCTATTTGTGCATCAAAAGATGGTAACATTCCACTAAGCAATTTCATATTATTTGAAATAATATTTTCCTTTAATTTCTTCGGATATGGTATTTGATATTTTGTTTGTAATTCTTGCAGCTTACCATTCTTGTCATATACAATCTTTGATGTTATCAGATTATGCCACATACAAGTTGTATAACCATTCCAAGAAACACAATAATCCACAACAGACGAAACCATATTCTCAAAATCTGTCATATTTCTATAAATAATATCCATATCTATTCCATCACTTAAAGTAACATCATCCTCAAGTTCCCAAAAAGAATTTCCTATTTCCATATAGCTGCAATATTTTTCCAATATACCTCTTCGAATACTTTCGTCAACATTATCTGATAAATACACATATACATCATAATCTGATTTTTCGTCATTTCTTCCCGTGGCTCGTGAGCCTCCGAGTGCAATTGCTTCAACCTGTAAAATGTGACTAAATTCATCAAATATTTTTTGAACATCAACTTTCATAAATTACCTCCAAAACTTCATACCTACTTTTAATCATTTACTTTCCAATAGCTTGTTTTACTTACTCTTTGATATGAATTATTCGAACTCTATCGTTCCTGGTGGTTTACTTGTTAGATCATAAAATACTCGATTTACTCCTTTTACCTCATTTATAATACGACTCATCACCGTCTGTAATACATCGTATGGAATATTTGCAGTTTCGGCAGTCATAAAATCAATGGTATTGACCGCACGTAAAGCCACCGCATAGTCATAGGTTCTCTCATCTCCCATTACACCTACCGAACGCATATTGGTAAGAGCTGCAAAATACTGTCCGATAGTCTTATCCATACCACATTTTTCAATTTCTTCACGATAAATAGCATCTGCTTCCTGTACAATACGTACCTTTTCAGCAGTAATATCACCTACGATACGAACCCCAAGTCCTGGACCTGGAAATGGCTGACGAAAAACTAATTTCTCTGGAATTCCGAGTTCAAGCCCTACTTTGCGCACTTCATCTTTGAAAAGGTTGCGAAGTGGTTCTATGATTTCTTTGAATGAAACTACATCTGGAAGTCCGCCTACGTTATGATGAGATTTGATAACTACGGACTCACCACCAAAACCACTTTCTACTACATCAGGATAAATGGTTCCCTGTACAAGAAAATCTACTGTTCCAATTTTCTTCGCTTCTTCTTCAAATACACGGATAAATTCTTCTCCGATAATTTTACGTTTTGTTTCTGGCTCTGTTTCTCCAGCAAGTTTCATATAAAAACGTTCCTGTGCATTGACACGAATAAAACTCAGTTCATATTTTCCTTCTGGACCAAAGATAGCTTCTACTTCATCCCCTTCAGCCTTACGGAGTAAGCCATGGTCGACAAACACACAGGTAAGCTGTTTTCCTATTGCTTTTGACATAAGAACAGCTGCAACCGAAGAATCTACTCCACCTGATAAAGCGCAAAGCACCTTTCCATCTCCTACTTTCTCACGAATTTCGGAAATTGCATTTTCCACAAAAGAATCCATTCTCCATGCACCACTACAACCGCATACACCCCGTACAAAATTGTACAGCATCTTACTTCCCTCTACAGAATGAAGTACTTCTGGATGATACTGAATCGCATAGAGATTCTTTTCTCTATTTTCTGCTACTGCCACCGGACAATCCGCTGTATATCCTACAATAGCAAAATCTGGTGCAATTTGAGAGATATAATCAAAATGACTCATCCATACCGTTGTTATAGCTGATACCCCCTGAAACAATGGGGAAGTTGTATCTAAATGCACTTCTGTTTTCCCATATTCACGAATTGGTGCCTTTTCTACACTTCCACCAAGCACATGCATCATAAGCTGCGCACCATAACAAAGTCCCAAAACTGGAATTCCAAGTTCAAATAACTCTCTGGAATAAGTAGGTGCCCCCTCTTCATAACAGCTATTTGGTCCACCTGTTAAGATGATTCCTTTCGGATTCATAGTCTTGATTTCTTCGATTGGTATACGATAAGAATAAATCTCACAATACACATTACATTCTCTTACACGTCGGGCAACCAACTGGTTATACTGTCCACCGAAGTCGATTACAATTACTAATTCATTTTTCATAGCTTTTTCCTTACTCTACTGTTACACTCTTTGCAAGATTTCTAGGTTTATCTACATCCAGCCCCTTTGCCACACTTACATAATAGCCCATAAGCTGAAGTGGAATAATTGCAAGACTCGTGGTAAAATGTTCCTCTGTTTTGGGAATATACACTGTAAAATCTGCATTATCTTCTACATTATATTTCCCATAATTGGTAAGTCCCATTAAATATGCTCCACGGCTCTTTACCTCAATAAGATTGCTCATGGTCTTTTCAAATAGCTCTGGCTGGGTTAATACACCTACCACTAAAGTTCCGTCTTCAATCAAACTTATCGTACCATGCTTAAGTTCTCCAGCTGCATAGGCCTCTGAATGAATATAGCTGATTTCTTTTAGTTTCAAGCTTCCTTCCAAACAAGTTGCGTAGTCAACACCTCGTCCAATAAAGAAAACATCCTTTGCATTGGAATATTTAGAAGCAAACCACTGAATACGTTCTTTATCTTCTAATATTTTTTCAATCTTGCCTGGCAATGTTTGAATTTCTTCTAATAAAGCAGTGTAGTTCTCTTCCGTAATTTCACCACGAACCTTTGCAAATTCAATCGCCAAAAGATATCCAGCTATTAACTGCGTACTATAGGCCTTTGTAGTTGCAACTGAAATCTCTGGACCTGCCAATGTATAAAATACATGGTCTGCTTCTCTGGCAATCGAACTCCCCACTACATTCACAATCGCAAGCGTTTTTACACCTTTTGTCTTTGCTTCACGAAGAGCTGCCAGTGTATCTGCTGTTTCACCCGACTGACTGATAACAATTACCAAATCATTTTTCCCAAGTAATGGTTTACGATAACGGAATTCCGATGCCAAATCAGTTCTTACAGGAATCTTTGCCAAATCTTCCATTACATACTGCGTGGTTACACCTACATGATAAGCAGATCCACATGCCACTATGTGTATCTGACTGTAATTTTGTATCTCCTCTGGTGTCATCTCAAGATTAGAAAAATCAATTCTACCGTCCCTTACAACAGAAGATATGGTATCCTGTACCGCCCTTGGCTGTTCATGGATTTCCTTCATCATAAAATGCTCAAAACCGCTTTTTTCAGCAGCTTCAGCATCCCATTTGATTTCTGTTAAATCTTTCTGGATTTCATCTCCATCCAAATTATAGAAATGTACTTCTCCTTTTTGTAGTCTGGCAATTTCCAAATTTCCAACATAATATACATTACGTGTAAACTTCAAAATAGCCGGAACATCCGATGCCACATAGGTTTCTCCATCGTTTACACCGATTACCATAGGGCTGTCTTTTCTTGCTACCCAGATTTCTCCTGGATAGTCATCAAACATAACAGCTAGAGCATAGGAACCACGAATACGCACCATTGTTCTATTTAATGCATCAATTGGTCCAATATTATATTTTTTATAATAGTAATCAATCAGTTTTACTGCGGCCTCTGTATCGGTTTGAGAATAGAAAGTGTAGCCTTTTCTAATAAGTTTATCTCTAATTTCTTGATAATTTTCAATAATACCATTATGCACAGCTACTACACAACTACTGTCATCACTCACATGTGGATGTGCATTTTCTTCTGAAGGTTCACCATGAGTTGCCCAACGAGTGTGACCTATACCACAAGTTCCTGTCAATGAATTACCATCATTAGT
This sequence comes from Agathobacter sp., assembly GCA_017409825.1. Classification (GTDB taxonomy): domain Bacteria; phylum Bacillota; class Clostridia; order Lachnospirales; family Lachnospiraceae; genus Roseburia. The sequence continues at coordinate 82,801 of JAFQRZ010000022.1, forward strand.
TTTTGCAGCTAGTACCTTTAAACGTCCTTTTGCTTTTACTACTTCTACTTTATTTTCATCATCTCTTACTGCTAATCCAGCAGAGTCATATCCTCTGTATTCCAGTTTTTCCAAACCTTCCAAAAGAATCGGAGCAGCCTGCTGTCTTCCTGTAAATCCTACAATTCCACACATATTTCTCTCATCCTCACTATGTCATCTACTTATCTATAAATTATATCTTCTCTTCCAGGACCATTTGAAATCATTGTAATTGGATATCCAATATGTTCTTCAATGAATTCAATATATTTACGACAGTTTTCAGGAAGTTTATCATATTCTTTGATTCCACGAATATCACATTTCCATCCTGGTAGTACTTCGAATACTGGTTTTGCTTTTTCCAATAAATGTGTAACCGGAAAATCTGTAGTAACTTCGCCATCAATTTCGTATCCGACGCAAATCGGAATCTCGTCTAAATATCCTAAAACATCTAATACGGTAAATGCAACATCCGTAGTTCCCTGCATACGGCACCCATATTTCGAAGCCACGCAGTCAAACCATCCCATTCTTCGTGGGCGTCCTGTAGTAGCACCATATTCTCCGCCATCACCACCGCGTCTTCTTAATTCATCTGCTTCATCACCAAAAATTTCACTAACAAAAGCACCTGCTCCAACTGCAGATGAATAAGCTTTACAAACTGTAATAATCTGCTTGATTTCGTATGGTGGAATACCTGCACCAATGGCTCCATATGCAGCCAATGTGGATGAAGATGTTACCATTGGATAAATGCCATGATCTGTGTCTTTTAATGTTCCAAGTTGTCCTTCTAGTAATATTGTTTTATTTTCTTTAATGGCATTATTTAGTATAGTAGAAACATCTGCAACGAAAGGTGCCACCATATCACGATATTCATGGAGTGCTTCCAATAACTTCTTAGCATCAATCAAAGGTTTATGATACATATGCTCTAGCATAACATTTTTTTGTTCTACTACTCTTTCTACCTTTTCTTTTAAACCTTCTTCATCAAATAATTCGCTTACCTGAAAACCAATCTTGGCATATTTGTCTGAATAAAATGGTGCAATACCAGATTTAGTAGAACCGAATGACTTTTTGCCAAGTCGCTCCTCTTCATACTGATCAAATAAAATATGATAAGGCATTACCATTTGTGCCCTGTCAGAAACGAGAATCTTTGGCATAGGCACTCCTTTTTCCACAAGGGATTGAATCTCTTTGAAAAGGAGTGGAATATTTAAAGCAACACCATTACCAATCACACTAGTTGTATGATTATAAAATACGCCTGATGGTAAAGTGTGCAGTGCAAATTTACCATATTCATTTACTATTGTATGTCCTGCATTTGCTCCACCTTGAAAACGCACAATATAATCAGCATTGCTTGCCAACATATCTGTAATTTTACCTTTTCCTTCATCTCCCCAGTTCGCACCTACTACTGCTTTCACCATATGAATTACCTCGCTTTACACATTAATTTCAACTGAAATCCCAAGTAGTTCTTTATTCGCTTCTAAAATTGGGCGAATATGATTACTTAAATAAGTTTCTACTTGTTCTTTCGAACGTCCTACATATTTTGCTGGGTCCATAGTTTCCTGTAGTTCTTCAATAGACAACTTAAATGCAGAATCTGCAGCAATTAATTCCAACAGATTATTTTCCTTGCCTTCTACTTTCACATTACGTCCAGCTTCCATAGAAAGTTCACGGATACGTTCATGAAGTTCCTGTCTGTTTCCACCCTTCTTTACTGCATCCATCATAATATTTTCTGTTGCCATAAATGGCAGTTCACTCATAAGCCTCTTTTCGATTACCTTTGGGTAAACAACCAATCCATCTACTACATTCAGACACAAATCCAATATGCCATCTACCGCTAAAAATCCTTCTGGAATGGCTAATCTCTTGTTTGCTGAATCATCCAAAGTTCTTTCAAACCACTGAGTAGCGGATGTAATCGCAGGATTTAAGGCATCCACCATAACAAATCGCGCCAAGGAAGTAATTCGTTCACTTCTCATTGGATTTCTCTTATATGCCATAGCAGAAGAACCAATCTGATTCTTTTCAAATGGTTCTTCGATTTCTTTTAAATGTTGCAACAAACGAATATCATTACTCATTTTATGCGCACTAGCAGCGATTCCAGCCAAAACATTCAAAACACGTGTATCTATTTTTCTAGAATAAGTCTGTCCGGAAACAGGAAAGCATGCATCAAACCCCATTTTTTGTGCAATCATAGGGTCGATTTTGTCAATCGTTTCCTGGTCTCCGTCAAACAATTCCAAAAATGATGCCTGTGTACCAGTTGTTCCTTTCGATCCTAATAACTTCATATTAGAAAGTACAAAATCCAGTTCTTCTAAATCCAACTGAAATTCCTGTAGCCAAAGACAGGCACGTTTTCCAACTGTTGTTGGCTGAGCCGGCTGAAAATGGGTGAATGCCAAGGTTGGCAAGTCTTTATATTCTTCTGCAAAATCAGCCAATACTTTCATAACATTGACCAATTTTTTCTTTACTAAACGCAAAGCTTCCGTCATTACAATAATATCTGTGTTATCCCCTACATAACAGGAAGTCGCTCCCAAATGAATGATTCCTGCAGCCTTTGGACATTGCTGTCCATAAGCATATACATGGCTCATAACGTCATGACGCACCAGTTTTTCACGTTCTTTTGCTACGTCATAATTGATATCCTCTGCATATGCTTTTAATTCTTCAATCTGTTCCTCTGTAATAACTGGTTTTCCATTCTGGCTTAAACCAAGCTCTTTTTCCGTTTCAGCTAATGCAATCCAAAGCTTTCTCCATGTACGAAATTTCATGTCTGGTGAAAAGATGTATTGCATCTCCTTACTTGCATATCTTTCTGATAATGGGCTTTGGTATTTGTCAGTTGTTTGCATAAGTTTCCTCCTATTTCACATGTATTTTAACTGCTTGACTTACCACTTCAGGTACACGTGGGTCAAAAGCCTCAGGCATGATAAAATCTTCGTTTAATTCTTCATCTGAAACAAGTGCAGCAAGAGCCTCTGCCGCAGCAAGTTTCATTTCCACTGTAATCTGCGACGCACGGCCTTCTAACGCACCTTTGAAAATACCGGGAAATGCTATAACATTGTTAATCTGGTTAGGAAAGTCGCTTCGTCCTGTACCAACTATACGCGCTCCTGCGGCTTTTGCAACATCCGGCATAATCTCTGGAACAGGATTTGCCATAGCAAAAAGGAGGGCATCTTTGTTCATGGAAGCTACCATTTCAGGTGTCACGATATTTGGTGCAGATACTCCTATAAAAATATCTGCTCCTTTTAATGCATCTGCCAAAGTTCCCTTTTTATTAGAAAGATTGGTAACTTCCGTCATCTTTTTCTGCATCCAATTTAAATTTGGATAATCATTTCCGATGATACCTTCTCTATCACACATGATGACATTAGTAAAGCCATATCTAAGCAGAAGCTTGGTGATAGCTACACCGGCAGAACCCGCTCCGTTTACAATGACTTTACAGTCTTCTTTTTTCTTTCCGATAATACGTAGTCCATTAATGATACCAGCTAAGACAACAATCGCTGTTCCATGTTGGTCATCATGAAAGACAGGAATATCTAATATTTCTTTCAGACGCTCCTCTATCTCAAAACAACGTGGTGCCGAAATATCCTCTAAATTAATACCACCAAAACCAGGAGCAATATTTTTTACTGCTGTGATGATTTCCTCTGTATCCTGTGTATCCAGACAGATTGGAACTGCATTTACATCTCCAAACTCTTTAAAAAGAACACATTTTCCTTCCATAACAGGCATAGCTGCATAAGGTCCAATGTTTCCAAGTCCAAGTACAGCACTACCATCTGAAACGACAGCTACGGTGTTGGCTTTCCAAGTATATGTATACGCAAGTGTTTCATCCTGTGCTATTTCCTTACAAGGCTCTGCAACGCCAGGAGTATAAGCAATAGCTAAATCTTCACGGCTATTTACCTTGGATTTTGCAGTAGTTTCTAATTTGCCTTTCCATACTTTGTGGCTGGCAAGGGCTATTTCCTTCATATCCATAAATACCCTCCTATGAAAGTCCTAATCTTTTCATAACTTCCTTATAGGCTTCCTCTACATTTCCTAGGTCTCTGCGGAATCTGTCTTTATCCAGTTTTTCATTTGTATGTACATCCCACAAACGACAGGTATCTGGAGAAATCTCATCCGCCAAAATAATTTTATCATGATACCGTCCAAATTCAATTTTAAAATCGATCAAACGTAGGTCTGCTTTCAAGAAATATGCTTTCAATACCTCGTTTATCTTAAATGCATACTTTTTGATAGTTTCGATTTCTTCCCATGTAGCCAAATCTAAGGCTCTTGCAAAATAGTCGTTAATAAGTGGATCTCCTAATGCATCATTTTTATAGGAAAATTCGATAGTTGGTTCTGTAAACTCCGTTCCTTCTTCAATTCCTAATCTCTTTGAAAAACTACCTGCTGCCACATTACGTACGATAACCTCTAATGGTACAATAGAAACCTTCTTTACTGCGGTCTCTCTGTCACTGATTTCTTCAATAAAATGTGTTGGAACTCCTTCTTTCTCTAACTGCTGAAAGAGGTAATTTGTCATACGATTATTGATAGCACCTTTTCCAACAATAGTTCCCTTCTTTTCTCCATTAAAAGCAGTCGCATCATCCTTATAATCCACAATTAATATGTTTGGATTATCTGTTGCAAATATTTTTTTTGCTTTTCCTTCATATAACTGTGCACCTTTTTTCATATTATGCCTCCTTGTCTGTCATCTTAAAACATGGCATTAATTCTAATTTAAATTTATTTCTCTTATGCAATTCATCAATCCTATTCTTTGTTTTTACATCTTCACATATCCCTTCTCGAATATAGCGATCTAACATTGCATAAGTAAAACCAAGATTATCTTCATCTGTCTTTCCGCAGAGACCATCCGATGGTGTTTTTTCTACCAGTCTATCTGGCAATCCCAACTCCATTCCTATCTGCTTCACCTCTGTAACTGTCAGATTAGCCAAGGGACTAAAATCCCCTGCCGCATCTCCATAACGTGTAGAGTAGCCTACCCAGTCTTCTGACAAATTACAGGTATTTGCAACCCTGCCATTCATACTTTGACTGATTGCATATAAAGTTGTCATACGAACTCTTGGTGGTAGATTGATTCTGGTTTGAGATGTTAATTCTGTCACTTCTTCTATTTCTGCCAAAAGTGCATCTACAGTATTTTTTATATTCACTTCTACACTTCTTATTCCAAGATGCTCTACCAAACACTTTGCCATATCAATGTCAGATTGTTCTCCACAAGGCATCAATACACCGACAACTCTATCTTTTCCTAATGCTTCTACACAAAGTGCAGCCACCACTGAACTATCTTTTCCACCTGAAATTCCTATAATAGCATTACAGTCTGAACCATTCCTTTTAAAAAAATCTCGAATCCAGGCAACACATGCCTCTTTTACTCTGCTTACATTAAATTCGTACATAGGATTACCTCTTTTTATACACCACTGTTTCCATAGTTCGCTAATACCCTTGCACTTGGATCATTCACGGCACATCCATCCCATTCTTTGTTTGGCATCCAGAAATCCGGAACCATTTGAGCCTGTCCTGGGTAGTATTTTTCAAATATTTCACGATATAATAGACTCTCTTTTGTAAATGGCGTAGCAAATGTGTATTGTTTTGAACGCTCTTCAAATTCTTCATCCGAATAATAGCTTTCTGTATATTCCTTCAAATCATCAACCATACTGTGCCCTACTGCATCACTAAAGGCAGCTTTCTCTCTCCACAGAATCTCCTCTGGAAGAATTTCATCCTTTTCAAATGCCTTACGTAATAAGTATTTACCCATATGATATGTATTCAACTTCTTAGCAGGATCAATTGCCATGACGTATCGGACAAAATTCAAATCTCCAAACGGAACTCTGGCTTCTAAACTATTCGATGCCAGACATCTGTCTGCTCTTAACACATCATAGTAGTGAATTTCACGTATTCTCTTTTTCGCTTCCTCCTGAAACGCCTGTGCATTTGGTGCAAAGTCTGTGTATTTATAACCAAACAATTCATCTGATATCTCACCAGTTAAAAGGACTTTAATATTCGTATTCTCATGGATTGCTTTACATACCAGATACATTCCCATACTAGCTCTGATTGTTGTAATATCATATGTACCAAGTGCTGCAATCACTTCTTCTAACGTATCCAACACTTGCTGCTTTGTCATAATGATTTCCGTATGTTTTGCCCCTATGAAATCCGCTACTTTTTTTGCATATTTCAAATCGATGGCATCCACATCCATACCAATTGCAAAGGTATGAATTGGTCTTTTTGTAATATTTGCTGCAATAGCACATACTAAACTGGAATCCAACCCACCAGAAAGCAGAAAACCAAGTGGAGCATCTGCATCAAGTCTCTTATCCACACCCTTAATTAATAAATCATGAATGTGACTACATATTTCATCCACTTCTTCATGTTTATAACCTAAAACTTTGGAAATATCTTCATAACAGATAAATTTAGCTTCTGCATCTTCTCCTTTGGATAAATCCAGTATCATATAATGTCCTGGTGGAAATGGATTTATTTTCTGAACCATTCCAACCAAATTTTTTGCTTCACTTGCTAATACAAACGAGCCATTTTCTGAATATCCATAAAACAATGGACGAATCCCAATTGGATCTCTAGCAGCAAGTACCAGATTCTTTTCTGCGTCATACATAATACAGGCAAACTCCGCATCCATGTGGGCAAACATATCTACTCCATATTCCTTATATAATGGAAGTAAAATCTCACAATCGGATTCACTAACAAAGGAATAGCCTCTGTTTTTCAACTCTTTTTTCAATCTACGAAATCCATAGATTTCACCATTGCATACAATATAATTTCCATTTCTTTCAAATGGCTGCATTCCGCCTTCCGAAAGTCCCATAATTGCCAGTCTGGCAAATCCCAAATAACCAACCTCTGTCTCAACTACCTGTTGTGCATCCGGCCCTCTTTTTATAGTTTGCAACAATGCATTTTCTATATCTTGTTTCGATACATCTTTTCCTATATAACCTAAAATTGAACACATATTTCGTACCTCTTCTTAAGAAGTATTACATCCTCTTAATTCTTTCTAATGCCTCAATCGTATTTTCATAAGTACCAAAGGCTGTCAAACGGAAAAAACCTTCTCCGTTAACACCAAAGCCAACACCAGGAGTACCTACTATCTGAACTTTTTCTAATAACTCATCAAAAAACTGCCACGATTTTTTTCCATTTGGCACTTTCCACCATATATAAGGTGCATTGTCTCCACCATATACCGTATATCCATAGGAAGTTAACCCTTCCCGAATAGTTTTCGCATTCTTCATATAATACGCAATCTGCTCTGATAACTGTTTTTTTCCTACTTCCGAATATACCGCTTCACCAGCTCTTTGCACAATGTATGGTGCACCATTATATTTGGTTCCATGTCTTCGGTTCCATAAACTATGAAGTGATGTTCCATTACTCTGAAGTTCTTTTGGAATCACCGTATAACCCAGCCTCAAACCTGTAAAACCAGCATTCTTGGAAAAACTATGCATTTCTATGGCACAAGTTCTAGCTCCTTCACACTCATAGATACTATGGGGAATCCCTTTTTCTGAAATATAAGCCTCATATGCGGCATCATATAAGATTACTGCACCGTTTTTATTGGCATAATCCACCCATTGCTGTAATCTCTCCTTTGTGATCGTCATTCCAGTCGGATTGTTTGGAAAACATAAATAAATGATATCTGGTATAACACTTGGTAATTCTGGTACAAAACCATTCATTGGAGTACAGGGCATATAAATCAGATGATCAAATCCATTCGTTATCGAATTATACGCACCTGTTCTGCCTGCCATTACATTGGTATCCACATATACTGGATATACTGGATCACAAATTGCCACACGGTTATCAATCCCAAAAATCTCCTGAATATTTCCTACGTCACATTTTGCTCCGTCAGAAATAAAAATCTCATCCGCTTTAATCTCACAACCTCTGGCTCTATAATCTTCTCTTGCTATGGTTTCTCTTAAAAACGCATAGCCTTGCTCTGGTCCATAACCATGAAACCCTTCTTCTGTTCCCATCTCATCTACGGCTTTATGAAGTGCCTCGATAATTGCTGGCACAATCGGCTGTGTAACATCACCAATACCAAGTCGAATAATATCAGCATCCTGGTTATTTGCCTTGTATTCATTTACTTTTCCAGCAATCGTCGAAAACAAATAGTTACCTTGTAATTTCAAATAATTCTCATTTATTGTAAACATCACATCTGCCCTTTCATTGAAATATGCAATTCTAATCAGCTTGTAATAATAAAATCATCTGAGCTGTTTCAACCATATTTGTACAGGAATCCATGCTGCTTTTTTGAATATATCGAAAAGCCTCCTGCTCGGTCATCTGATTCTTTTCCATCAACAGTTTTTTTGCCTGATCGATATATACCTGCTCTTCCCTGCTTCGTTTTTTTGATTTACTTCGATTTCTTTTGATACGTCGTTCTAAATCCATCGATATAAGTTCTATGGACTGTAGCAACTCTGCAATTCGAAAAGGAATCTCTATTATCGTTACATTTTCAGGACAATGCTCTAAAACATCCTTTGAAGTCAGTAACAGCATTTCAAAATATTCTGGTAAATTTTCTGCAATTTCCTTACAGTACATATCTTTTAAACTTCTTGCACAAATGATTATTCCACTATCCAGTTCATGCACTCTGGATAACACACTTGCTCCAGTTGTACAAATATCTATTTTTGAAATTCCACGAGATTTTAGCATTGTGCTGATTTTCTCCGCATCTTCTAATCTGGGCATTGCCACAATAATACTGCCCATGTGACCACCTCGTTACATACGATTTAGATATTTTTTTAACTCCCAATCAGAGATATCTTCCATAAAATCATTCCATTCCGCTAGTTTAAACTTCTTATATATAGAAACAAATTCTTTTCCTAACACATCCTCTAAAAATGAATCTCTTTCTGTTTCTAAAATTGCTCCATACAGGGAACCTGGTAAACGTTCCAACTTGGCACCTTCTTCCAAAAGTTCTGTATAAATTTTCCCAACAGGAATTTTCTTTTCAAGCCCCTCCATACCAGCAGCAATACAAATTGCAATTGCCAAATATGGATTTGCTGCTGAATCTGGAAAACGCACTTCAATTTTAGTATCTTCCCCTATTCTGGAATGTACTCTTAACAAGGCATTCTGATTTTTGGTCGTCCATGCAATATCCTTTGGTGCACCAAAGCCAGAATTAATACGTTTATAGGAATTTACTAATGGATTGGTAATCGCACACATACTCTTGGCATGTTCCATAATGCCTGCCATAAACCACTTCGCTTCGTCACATACTTCTTTTGTACTTGAATTGAATATATTTCTGCCATTTTTATATACAGAAAGGTTCAAATGCATACCAGAGCCTGCCACACCTCTTTTCGGTTTTGGCATAAATGTTGCATGCATACCAAAACGTTTCGCGATTGAAAGTACTGCATTACGGAACGTTACCACAGAATCCGCGGCTTTTAATGGCTCTGCTTCACGAAAATCAATTTCATTCTGACCAGGAGCAGTCTCATGGTGAGAGGATTCAATTTCAAATCCCATCTCCTCTAATGTCAACACCATATCTCTTCTTGCATTTTCACCCTGATCAATTGGTCCCACTGACATATAACCTGCTACCTCATGAGTAGTCGTAGAAGGTATTCCGTTCTCGTCAGAATGGAAGAAGAAAAATTCACACTCCGGATCAATATAAAATTCATAGCCTTTTTCTTTTGCTTTTTCTACCACATTTCTCAGTATCGCTCTGGGACTAAATTCACATAGTGTGCCGTCTTCATGATAGACTTCACATAATAATCGAGCAACTTTTCCCTGCTGTGGTCTCCATGGAAGTACAACAAAAGTATCTAAATCCGGATACAGATACATATCTTCTTCACATTCCAAAAAACCATCATAAAGTGCAGCTCCATCAAAGACATATTTGTTCTCTAATACCCTCTCAAACTGATTGGATGTAATAGAAATATTCTTTAAATTTCCAAACATGTCTGTAAACTGTAGGCGAATAAATTCCACATCTTCTTGTTCGATTAATTCCATAATTTCATTTTTTGTCATAGTCAAAGCTCTCCTTTTTTAAAGATTGGTGTATCCCATGAGAGATTCATCTACCTGTCTCGCTGCATTTCTTCCCTCTGCAATTGCCCAAACCACTAAAGACTGGCCTCTATGCATATCTCCTGCAGTAAATACACCTTTTACATTTGTTTCATAAGAACCGGGTAATGTTTTTACATTTGTTCTATCATCACATTCTACACCCATATTTTCCATAATGTAAACCTCACTGCCTAAAAAACCAGCAGCAATTAAAACCAAGTCTGTAGAAATCGTTTCCCCATCTGTAAGTTTTGCGCCACATACATCACCTACATCATTCATAAAGAACTCTGTTACCGTAGTTTCATATCTTCTTGGATCTTCTCCATAAACATGAATAGCTTCTTCCTGACCATAATCAGTCTTTGATACTCGTGGCCATTCTGGCCACGGATTACTCTCCTGACGTTCCTCGGGAGGCTTTGGCATCATTTCTAACTGAGTGACACTTTTTGCACCAAGACGTATTACTGTAGCTACACAGTCATTCCCAGTATCTCCACCACCAATTACTACAACATTTTTATTTTTTGCTAAGTTGTAAGGAATATCCTTAAAATCACTATCCAATAATTGTTTTGTTACTAATTTCAAAAAATCAACTGCAAAATAGATTCCATTTGCTTCTCTTCCTTGGACCTGAATATCTCTTGGGTTTGATGCACCACAGGCAAGAATCACGCTGTCATATTGGTTTCTTAACTCCTCGCTTGAAATATCAACCCCAACATTCATATTACAGATAAATGTAATCCCAGATTCTTCCATTAATTTTACACGTCGGTCAATTACAGACTTATCCAATTTCATATTCGGAATACCATAGCGTAACAGTCCTCCAACCCTGTCACTTCTTTCATAAACCGTTACTCTATGTCCTCTCTGATTTAACTGCATTGCTGCTGCAAGACCAGCTGGTCCGCTTCCTACAATTGCAACCTTCTTTCCTGTCCTGTTTTTGGGTTTTTCCGAAGTTACCAATCCATGTTTGAAGGCATACTCAATCACTGCTCTTTCATTTGCTTTTGTGGCTACTGCTTCCGTATGTAACCCGCATGTGCAGGCAGCTTCACATAGTGCCGGACAAACTCTGGATGTAAATTCAGGGAAACAATGTGTTTGAGAAAGTCTGCTATATGCCGCCTCAAAATTCCCCTGATAGACCAAATCATTGATTTCCGGCACTAAATTATGAAGTGGACAACCAGAAACCATTCCAGAAATCTGCACTCCCGCCTGACAGAATGGAATACCACAATCCATACAACGTGCGGCTTGCTTTCTTTGCTCTTCTAAATGCAGACTTCCATGAAACTCCTCAAAATTGTGTATCCTTTCACCAGCTGGAGTCTCTGGTCCATTTTTTCTTTTATATTCTAAAAAACCATTTGCTTTTGCCATGTAAGTATTCCTCCTATGCTTTTTTTGCAACTACACATGTATAAAAAGCTTCTATCTGTGCATCTTCCTTACTGAACCCCTGTTCTTCATATTTTCCCGATACCAACATAATCTCTTTATAATCTGAAGGAATAATTTTTTTAAACTTAGGAAGATAGTCCTTGAAATTCTCTAAAACGATTTTTCCTTTTTTTGAATCTGTAGCTTTTACATGAGCTTCTAGTATTCGTTTTAATTCTTCCTGTTCCGCCTTACTCTCAACCTTTTCCATTAGAACAAGTTCTTTATTCAAGTTCTTATAAAGACAATTGTTTTCATCTAACACATAAGCAATTCCACCACTCATTCCTGCCGCAAAGTTCTTATCAGTAGGTCCAAGTACCACGACTCTGCCTCCAGTCATGTATTCACATCCGTGTTCACCAACACCTTCCACTACTGCTGTTGCTCCAGAATTACGAACACAAAAACGCTCACCTGCACGGCCTGCAATATATACTTCCCCAGAAGTAGCACCATATAATGCCACATTACCAATCAAAATATTTTCTTCTGGTTCATAAGTTGCTTCTTCTGGTGCATATACTGCCAATTTTCCGCCTGATAAACCTTTTCCTAAATAATCATTACAATCACCACAAAGGTTTAATGTTATTCCTTTTGGAATAAACGCACCAAAACTCTGTCCGCCAGCGCCATTACAATCGATTGTAATCGTATCATCTGCAAGCCCCTCTGGATATTTTCTTGTAACTTCAGCGCCAATAAGCGTGCCAAAAGTGCGGTCTATATTCGTAAGAGAAATTTCAAATTTCTTTGGTATTCCTTTTTCTATGGCTGCTTTCATATCTTTTTTCTTTAAAAGAACAGCCTCATCTTTCACAGATGATAACTTAAAATCATAGATATATTCTGGCTGAAATACTGCCTGTTCTCCGGCTATTTCAGTATTCTGTAAAAGAATTTTACTTAAATCTATTTTTGCAGCATTGCCTGATAAACCTTCTTTTTTCTTTAATAAGTCTGTTCTTCCAACCAATTCATCCACCGTACGGACACCAAGCTTTGCCATATATTCACGTAACTGTCTCGCAATAAAAAGCATAAAATTTTCTACATACTCTGGCTTACCACTAAAACGCTTTCTAAGCTCCGGATTCTGTGTCGCGATTCCCATTGGACAAGTATCCAAATTACAAACACGCATCATTACACAACCTAAGGTTACAAGTGGTGCTGTAGCAAATCCAAACTCTTCTGCTCCGAGAATTACTGCTATAGCAACATCTCGTCCAGTCATAAGTTTTCCATCTGTTTCAATCTTTACTCGATTTCTAAGACCATTCGCAATCAATGTCTGATGTGCCTCTGCAAGACCTAACTCCCATGGAAGCCCTGCATTATGAATAGAACTTAGTGGTGCAGCTCCTGTACCTCCATCATATCCTGAAATAAGAATTACACTTGCACCTGCTTTTGCCACACCAGCAGCAACTGTACCGACACCTGATTCAGCAACTAGTTTCACAGAAATTCCAGCATTTTTATTGGCATTCTTCAAATCATAAATGAGTTGTGCCAAATCTTCGATAGAATAGATATCATGATGTGGTGGAGGAGAAATCAAACTAACACCTGGTGTAGAATGTCTCGTTTTTGCCACCCATGGATATACCTTCTTTGCTGGCAAATGTCCTCCTTCGCCCGGTTTTGCTCCCTGTGCCATTTTAATTTGAATTTCTTTAGCACTTACCAGATATTTACTAGTAACACCAAATCTTCCACTAGCAACCTGTTTAATAGCAGAATTTCTATCATCCTTTGTCCCTGCAGTTTTCAGCCTTTCGTCACTTTCACCACCTTCACCACTATTTGATTTTCCATGCAAATGATTCATAGCAACTGCCAATGCTTCATGTGCTTCTTCTGAAATAGAACCGTAGGACATTGCACCTGTCTTAAATCTCTTCACAATCTCTTCTTCACTTTCCACCTCAGAAATATCAACCCCTTGAGTTGGATAATTAAAATCCATCAGACTTCTTAAATATCCATTCTGCTCTTCATCGACCATCTTGGTGTATTGAACAAATTTATCATAATCACCTTCTCTAGTTGCCATCTGAAGCATGTGAATGGTTCTTGGATTATATCGATGTTCTTCTCCCTGACTTCTCATCTTATGACGCCCCATAGAACTAAGTGTTAAGTCATTTTCTAATCCCAATGGATCAAATGCCTTGGAATGCTGTTCATCCGTCGCTCTTGCAATATCCTCTAAGGTGATTCCACCAATACGACTGACCGTACCAGAAAAATACTTGTCTACTACTTCTTTCGAAATACCGATTGCCTCAAAAATCTTACTTCCCTGATATGATTGAATCGTAGAAATACCCATTTTGGATGCAATCTTAACAATTCCACTCAAGATAGCATGATCATAATCTTCCACTGCAGCATAATAATCTTTATTCAAGAATCCTTCTTCTATCATTTGAGCGATAGTGGCATGAGCAAGATATGGATTCACAGCACTAGCACCATAACCTAATAGTGTAGCAAAATGATGTACTTCTCTAGGTTCTGCTGATTCCAAAATCAATGACATTGCTGTGCATTTCTTGGTCTGAACCAAATACTGATGTACCGCTGCAACTGCCAAAAGAGAGGGTAATGCCACACGATTTTCATCTACACCCCTGTCAGAAAGTACAAGAATAGTTGCACCTTCCCGATATGCCTTATCGACCTGCGCAAATAAATGATCCATGACTCTATCAATCGGTGTGCTCTTATAATAAGTAATCAGTACTTTTACTACTTTAAATCCAGTTTTATCTATAGAGCTGATTTTTAACATATCCAAATCCGTAAGAATTGGATTATCAATCTTTAACGCCTGACAATTATCTGGGTGTTCTTCTAATAAGTTTCCATTTTTTCCTACGTAAACAGCAGTGGATGTTACAATCTTTTCACGAACTGCATCAATAGGTGGATTGGTAACCTGTGCAAATAACTGCTTAAAATAATAAAATAATGGCTGATATTCTTTGGATAATACTGCAATTGGAGTATCCACGCCCATAGCTCCAATCTTTTCACTACCATTTAATGCCATGGCATAAATATTATCTCTGTATTCTTCATAGGTATACCCAAATGCCTTTTGCAATCTAGCTCTTTCTTCCTTAGAATATTGCACAATTTTTTCATTTGGAATCTTAAGTTCTCCCAAAGTAAGAAGTTTATTATCCAACCACTCACCATAAGGTTCCTTGTGAGCATATTCTTCTTTTAATTCTTCATCTGTCTTTACTTTTCCAACTACGGTGTCCACCAAAAGCATTTTTCCAGGATGCAAACGTTCCTTACAGAGAATATGAGACTCATCTAATTCTAAAACACCTACTTCCGAGGAAAGAATCAAACGATTATCATCCATAATGTAATACCTAGAAGGTCTCAATCCATTTCTATCTAAAATCGCACCCAATACATCTCCATCGGAAAACAAAATAGATGCAGGACCATCCCACGGCTCCATCATGGTTGCATAATATTGATAAAAATCCTTTACCTCTTGCGAAATTGTATCATTATGAGACCAAGGCTCTGGAATCATAATTCTAGCAGCAAGTGGTAATTCCATTCCGCTCATTACCAAAAATTCTAAAGTGTTATCCACCATAGAGGAATCGGAGCCCTCTGTATTTATCACTGGAAGCACCTTTGTAAAATCATCATCACTTAACTTACAAGAAAACATGGTTTCTTCTCGAGCCAGCATTTTATCTGCATTTCCCTTAATCGTGTTGATTTCACCGTTGTGAACTATGAAACGATTTGGATGAGCTCTTTCCCAGCTTGGATTGGTATTGGTTGAAAAACGTGAATGTACTGTTGCAATGCCTGACTCATAATCTTCATCCTGTAAATCCACAAAAAATGTACGTAACTGATTTACCAAAAACATACCTTTATATACAATCGTTCTTGAAGATAAAGATGGTACATATGTGTTATTATTACTTTGTTCAAATACACGTCGAACTACATATAACTTACGATCAAAATCAATGCCTTTTTCTACATCTTCAGGCTTTTCTACAAACCCCTGAAGAATTACCGGTTTACAGGACAATGCCTTTTCTCCCAACACCTCTGGATTCGTTGGAACTTCACGCCATCCAAGAAAACGCATCCCTTCTTTTTCTACAATGATTTCAAACATTTTCATTGCCTGACTTCTTTTTCGTTCATCCTGTGGAAAGAAAAACATACCCACGCCATATTCACGTTCATCTCCAATCGGAATATTTAATTCTTTACACACCTTTTGGAAGAACTTATGAGAAATCTGAGTCATAATGCCGACACCATCACCAGTTTTTCCTTCTGCATCTTTTCCAGCTCTGTGCTCCAGATTTTCTACAATACGCAAAGCGTCCTCTACGATTTTATGACTTTTCTTTCCTTTAATATCTACAACTGCACCAATACCACAGTTATCATGTTCAAAACTTGCATCATATAAACCATTTTCTAATATATCCTGACGCATGACTATTCCTCCCTCCGACTAGCCGCTGCCACAAAACCTTTAAATAATGGATGAGGCAGGTTCGGCCTTGATTTAAATTCCGGATGTGCCTGAGTTGCTATAAAGAATGGGTGATTTGGTAATTCAATCATCTCCACAATACGTTTATCTGGTGATAGACCAGAAAGCACCATCCCTTTTTCCTCTAAACGCGAACGATAATCGTTGTTTACTTCATAACGATGTCTGTGTCGTTCCGAAATATTAGATTTTCCATACAATTTTTCTGCAAGAGACCCTGACTTTAATTCACAAGGATATGCTCCCAGTCGAAGTGTTCCGCCAAGATTTTCTACACCATTTTGTTCTGGCATAAGCGCTATCACAGGATTTGTTGTTTCTGGCTCAAGTTCAATACTAGCAGCATCTGAAATTTTGAGTACATTTTTTGCAAATTCTACAATTGCAAGCTGCATTCCTAAACAGATTCCTAAATACGGAATTCCCTGTTCTCTTGCAAAACAAATGGCTTCTATTTTTCCATCCGTTCCACGTTTCCCGAATCCTCCAGGCACTAAAATTCCATGCATATTTCCTAAATATTCCTGCACATTTTCTTTTGTAATATCTTCCGCTTCTATCCAATGAATATTTACATTTGCTCGATTTGCAATACCTCCATGTTTCAATGCCTCAGCCACACTTAAGTACGCATCATGGAGCGCAACATATTTTCCAACAATTGCAATATCAACTGTCTTAGATGCAGTTTTCATATTACGAAGCATCTCCCTCCAATCGGATAAATTTGGTTCTGGACATGGAATATGGAGACAATCACATACTGCCTGTGCCAATTGTTCCTCTTCCAGCATAATCGGTACTTCATACAACGATGGAGCATCCAGATTCTGTAACACATGTTCCTTTTTCACATTACAAAAAAGAGCTATTTTCTCTCGCATACTTTCATCCACTGGAAGATCCGATCTACATACTATAATATCAGGCCAAATTCCCATTCCCTGTAATGTTTTTACTGCCATTTGTGTAGGTTTTGTCTTCATTTCTCCAGATGCTTTCAAATATGGAATCAATGATACTAGTATTAATATAGCATTTTCCCTTCCTACTTCTGCTTGAAACTGTCGAATTGCTTCTAAAAAAGGCTGGCTCTCAATATCTCCAACCGTACCACCTACCTCGATAATAGCTATTTCATTATCTTCACCTGTTTTCGATTTCTGAAACCTGTCTTTAATTTCATTTGTAATATGTGGAATGACCTGAACCGTACCACCGCCATAATCTCCATGTCTTTCCTTGTTCAATACAGACCAATATATTTTCCCTGTGGTAACATTTGAATTTTTATCTAAGTTTTCATCAATAAAACGCTCATAATGACCTAAATCTAAATCTGTTTCCGTTCCATCGTCTGTTACAAATACTTCTCCATGCTGAATTGGATTCATAGTTCCTGGATCAACATTAATATATGGATCAAACTTCTGCATTGTAATATGATATCCTCTTGCTTTTAAAAGCCTTCCAAGAGATGCTGCTGTGATACCTTTTCCAAGGCCAGATACCACGCCACCTGTTACAAATACATATTTCATATTAATCCCTCCTAGTATCAAAAAAAGGGCGTCAAATAAACCCATATAATTGGGTTATTTGACGCCCTTGCCATTTCAGAATATTATTTTTACTTAATAATTTTATATCAGAACTTTTCATTTGTAAAGAAAAAAAATTTTTCAAAATATTCCTTGACATTTATTTTTCATGGTGCTAAGATTCCACCATAAAGCAATGGAGCTACGAATATTATTCGTGGCTCTTTTTTGTTTTATAAATAACTTCATCTACAGAAAACGGAGCAATGACGCTAAAAGTCGTTGCTCCGTTTTCATTTTATCTAGATGAAAAAATTTTTGAAAGGAGATTCATTATGGGTGAAGAAATTATGACTATGATGAACGAACAAATCTTTGGTGTCTGGTTCCTGATTGGTGCCGCACTGGTATTCTGGATGCAAGCTGGCTTTGCCATGGTAGAAGCTGGTTTCGCCAGAGCAAAAAATACGGGGAACATTTTAATGAAGAATCTTATGGACTTCTGCATTGGTACCGTTGTATTTATCTTAATTGGATTTAGCCTTTTATTAGGCGAAGATATGCTAGGGTTAATTGGAAAACCTGGTTTTGATATCTTTACAAGCTACGAAAACTTTGACTGGTCCAATTTCGTATTTAACTTAGTATTCTGTGCTACCACAGCAACAATCGTTTCCGGTGCCATGGCGGAGCGAACAAAATTTTTATCCTACTGTGTATATTCCGGAATTATCTCCGCTCTCATTTATCCAATTGAAGCACATTGGATCTGGGGTGGCGGCTGGCTTTCACAGATGGGCCTTCATGATTTTGCAGGCTCTTGCGCCATCCATATGGTTGGTGGTCTTTGTGCATTAATTGGTGCAAAAATGGTTGGACCACGAATTGGGAAATTTACGAAAGACAAAGCTGGAAAAATCACAAAAGTAAATGCTTTCCCTGGACATAATATTCCTCTTGGCTGTCTTGGTGTATTTATTCTTTGGCTTGGCTGGTATGGATTTAACGGTGCAGCCGCAAGCAGCATTGAACAGTTAGGGTCTATTTTTGTAACAACAACTATCTCACCTGCAATTGCAACTGTTGTATGTATGATTTTCACTTGGGTAAAATATGGCAAACCAGATGTTTCCATGTGTCTGAATGCTTCTTTGGCAGGTCTTGTAGGCATTACAGCAGGTTGTGATGTAACAGATGCCTTCGGTGCAATCTGCATCGGTGCAGTATCAGGAATATTAGTTGTATTTGGAGTATGGTTTCTAGATTACATACTTCACATAGATGACCCTGTAGGTGCTGTAGCAGTTCATTTCTGCAATGGTATCTGGGGTACGGTTGCAGTTGGTCTATTTGCTACCACTACTGCTCCTGGAAATGACCTTCTTACAGGATTATTCTATGGTGGTGGATTTGATTTGCTTGGAAAACAGATAATTGGTATTATAGCAGTTTGTGCTTGGACTGCTATCACAATTACAATTACCTTCCTTTTGATTAAAGCAATCTTCGGTCTTCGAGTTAGCGAAGAAGAAGAAATCATCGGTCTTGATGCAACCGAACATGGTCTTCCATCTGCATATGCAGGTTTCAGTATTATGGATATGGGCAATGCCATGACAATGGAAGTGAATGAAAATACTGACCTTGGAACTTCAGACTATGCTAAAGCTTCAGAAGTACAGAAAGATGCATCTGTGAAAGTGGTAAATGTACCTGATATCGCTAAGACTGGTATTTATAAGGTATCGATTATTGCTAAACTATCTAGATATGAGAAAGTGAAAACCGCCCTTAACGAACTCGGTGTAACAGGCATGACCGTAACACAAGTTATGGGCTGTGGCATCCAGAAAGGTGCCGGCGAAATGTACCGTGGTGTTGAAATGGATGTTACCTTGCTTCCAAAGGTAAAACTGGAAGTTGTTGTCAGCAAAATTCCTGTCGATGCAGTTATCGAAGCAGTGAAAAAAGCACTTTATACCGGTCATATTGGAGATGGAAAAATCTTTGTATATAGCGTAGACAGAGTTGTAAAAGTTCGTACCGGTGAAGAAAATGAAGCAGCACTTCAGGATGTAGAATAAAACAATACATAAGCCAGAGAAAGGGCGTCTTATTTTTCAAGACGCCCTTCTATTATTTTTATATTAATTTTTTTAATCCCATGTAGTAGTATTTCCAGAAAATTCACTGGTACTCTTTTCCTCCCCAGATAAAAATGCCTCTTTATAAAGTGAATCTGATTCTACTCTATCCGTACGCATTTCTGGCGTTACATCCTTAAAATCTACAAAGTGAGTTATCTCTTGTTTTTTCTTATTCATTCCATTACCTCCTACAAAAAGAAAGGTCACCGGACCTTTCTTTGCATGTTTGTGCAATCAAAAAGGCATTATTCATGCATATACAATACAAAAACAACGCCTTTGTCATTTTTTCATTATACAATTCCCTGTGCATTCATAGCGTCCACTACTTTTTCAAATCCTGCTATATTTGCACCTACTACATAATTTCCTTTTGCTCCATAACGTTCTGCCGCATCAGAGATGTTATGACAAATATTTACCATAATCTCTTTTAATTTTGAATCTACCTCTTCAAATGACCAGCTCAAACGTTCACTATTCTGTGACATTTCAAGCGCAGAAGTAGCTACGCCGCCTGCATTTGCTGCTTTACCGGGAGCAAAAATAACATTGTTTGCCTGCAAATATTCTGTTGCCTCCAAAGTAGTAGGCATATTTGCACCTTCGAAAACTCCAATACATCCATTGGAAACTAATGTTTTCGCATCTTCCAAATTCAATTCATTCTGTGTTGCACACGGAAGTGCAATATCTGCTTTTACTGACCATACACCTTTTCCTTCATGGTATTCTGAATTAGGACGATAGTTTTTGTACTCTGTAAGTCTTGCACGTTTTACTTCTTTAATTTCTTTTAATGCTGCTACGTCAATGCCTTCTTCATCGTAAATCCAGCCTGTAGAGTCAGAACAAGTAACTACTTTTGCCCCAAGCTGCTGTGCTTTCTGGATTGCATAGATTGCAACATTGCCAGAACCAGAAACTACGATTGTTTTACCTGACAGTTCTATTCCGTTCATCTTTAACAGTTCTTCTGTCAAATAAAGAAGACCGTATCCAGTTGCTTCTGTTCTTGCCAAAGAGCCACCATAACTTAAGCCTTTTCCTGTAAGCACACCTTCGTATACACCGCGAATTCTCTTATACTGACCATACATATATCCGATTTCTCTAGCTCCTGTTCCAATATCACCTGCTGGTACATCGGTATCTGCTCCAATATATTTGTATAGTTCTGTTATAAAGCTCTGACAAAATGCCATAACTTCTCTATCTGATTTTCCCTTAGGATCAAAATCCGAACCACCTTTTCCACCACCAATTGGCAGACCTGTCAGTGAATTTTTAAATATTTGCTCAAATCCTAGAAATTTAATAATTCCAAGATTTACAGAAGGATGTAATCTCAATCCACCCTTGTATGGACCGATAGCACTACTAAACTGTACACGATAACCTGTATTAACCTGTACCTGACCTTGATCATCAATCCATGGAACACGGAACTTAATCTGTCTTTCTGGATTTACCAATCGTTCCAATAAAGCATCCTTTCTATATTTTTCTTCATTAGCCTCCACTACCACTCTTAAGGATTCTAAAACCTCCTTAACAGCCTGATGAAATTCTGGTTCCGCAGGATTCTGCTTCACTACCTGTTCGATTACTTCATCAACATATGACATCTTGCCTTCCTCCTTCTATTTGTATTTTCATAGCAAATAAAAAAAGACAAAGTGCCTTCAAGAAATAATCCTGAAAGACGCCTTTGTCTTCATGTGGGTGATAATACTCCATTAAAAAACCTTTGTCAATAAAATTTTTTTCAAAAAATGGTTGACAATTAAATTTCGAGGTACTAAAATCCAAGCATAGACAAGGGCGTCTTGGATTTATTCCAAGGCGCCTTTTTCTATGCCTTATATTGTATTTTGAAAGGAGCATGACATTATGGAAAAGAAAATCCCTGAACTTTATGGAAGTCTTGTATTTAATAACAAGATCATGCGAGAGAAATTACCTAAGGACGTTTACAAAGCTCTTAGGAAAACAATCGAAAATAATACACATTTGGAATTAGATGTTGCAAATGCCGTAGCTACAGCTATGAAAGAATGGGCAATTGAAAATGGAGCAACTCATTTTACACATTGGTTCCAGCCTATGACTGGACTTACTGCTGAAAAACACGATAGTTTCATTTCACCAATTGGTGACGGTGAAATAGCCATGGATTTTTCTGGAAAAGAACTAGTAAAAGGTGAACCAGATGCATCAAGCTTTCCTTCCGGTGGTCTCCGTGCAACTTTCGAAGCTAGAGGATATACTGCCTGGGATCCCACTTCACCTGCGTTTATCAAAGATGGAACCTTATATATTCCAACTGCATTCTGTTCTTACAGTGGCGAGGCGCTTGATAAGAAGACTCCTCTTCTTCGCTCTATGGAGACATTGAGCAACGAAGCAACCAAATTATTAAATCTATTAGGAAATACAGAGGTAACCAGCGTATCTACAACCGTTGGACCAGAACAGGAATACTTTCTTATAGATAAAAATTTATATAAAAAACGTAAAGACCTTGTATTTACTGGACGTACACTTTTAGGCACAATGCCTCCAAAGGGTCAGGAAATGGACGATCATTATTTTGGAACTCTAAAACCACGTGTCTCTGCCTATATGCATGATTTAGACGAAGAACTTTGGAAATTAGGTATTCCTGCAAAAACAAAACATAACGAAGTAGCTCCTGCACAGCATGAACTTGCTCCTGTTTTTGAAACTGCAAATGTTGCCGTTGATCACAACCAGTTAACAATGGAAATCATGAAAAAGGTTGCAGAAAAGCACGGCTTAGTATGTCTTTTACACGAAAAACCATTCGACGGAATCAATGGTTCCGGTAAACACAACAACTGGTCGATGATTACAAATACAGGAGTAAACCTCCTTGACCCTGGAAAAACTCCAGCCGAAAATACACAGTTTTTGATTTTTCTAATAGCAGTTGTGAAAGCTGTGGATGAATATGCAGACCTGATGCGATTATCTGTTGCAACAGCAGGAAATGATCATCGTCTAGGAGCAAATGAAGCACCACCTGCCATAGTATCTATGTTTTTAGGTGATGAATTAACAGCGATTTTAGAATCGATAGAAAGTGATACCTTCTTTGGCACCCAGAAACGCGTCCGCATGGAAACAGGTGCCGCAGTATTGCCACACTTTTTCAAAGATACGACAGACCGAAACAGAACTTCACCTTTTGCCTTTACGGGAAACAAATTCGAATTCCGTATGCTCGGTTCTTCTTTATCCGTATCTGGTCCAAATATTATACTAAATACATCTGTAGCAGAAATCCTGTCTCAGTTTTATGAAGAATTAAAAAACACTAAACCAGAAGATATGGAAGCTGCTGTTTATGAATTGGTAAAACGCACTTTTATTGAACATAAGAAAATTATCTTTAATGGTAACGGCTATACAGATGAATGGGTAGAGGAAGCCAAACGTCGTGGTCTTCCAAATATGAGATCTACGCCAGATGCACTTCCATGCTTTATAGCAGAAAAAAATGTTAAATTATTTACCAAGCATCATGTATTTACAGAAGGTGAAATCCACTCTCGTTATGAAATTTTATTAGAAGACTACTGTAAAACACTTCATATTGAAGCCAAAACAATGAAAGATATGATGTGCAGAGATTTCTTGCCGGCACTATCTAAATATACGACCAAACTTGCACGGGCTATACAGACCAAAAGCCAGTTAACAGATATTCCTTGCACGGGTGAAAGAAATCTTCTTTCCACACTTTCTAATGCATATGATGATTTATATACGTTAGAAGAAAAATTAGAGTCCCAAACTCTTGCTGCTGAAAGTACGGATGATCTTCTCGAAACAGCAAAATATTACTGCGATTTAGTTATTCCATATATGAATGCAATTCGCCTCATCGCTGACTCTGTTGAAGAATATTTGCCAGATGATATATTACCATATCCAAACTATGAACAACTTTTATTTTCACTATAGCGAGGAGAACTACTATGCCATATGAATTTGATAAACTTCACGAAGAATGTGGTGTCTTTGGAATCTTAGATTCCAAAGGAGAAAATGTTGCCAATACAATTTACTATGGTCTCTGTGCACTTCAGCACAGAGGCCAGGAATCCGCTGGAATCGCTGTCTGTAATACAGAAGGACCTCTCGGCAATTTATTATGTCATAAAAACATGGGATTAGTAAATGAAATATTCTCACCAGATATTTTATCGGAATTAACAGGAAATATCGGAATTGGACATGTGCGTTATTCCACAACCGGAGAAAGCACGATAAAAAATGCCCAACCCATTGCCATCAATTATTTTAAAGGTACATTGGCTTTAGTGCACAATGGAAACATAACCAATATGGAGGAATTAAAAAATTCACTACAAGAAAATGGTGCTATTTTTCACTCTACTACAGACTCCGAAATAATTACCTATCAAATTGCTTTAGAACGCACAAAAACAAATAGTATTGAAGAAGCTGTATATGAAACTACCCGTAAAATAAAAGGTGGATTTGCACTGATTATAATGAGTCCGCAAAAAATGATTGGAGTACGAGATCCATATGGTCTAAAGCCTCTTTGTCTTGGTAAAAAAAACGGAAGCTACATCTTAGCATCCGAAAGCTGTGCTCTAAATGCAGTTGGTGCCGAATTTGTACGCGATATTCTTCCTGGTGAAATTATAACCATTCAAAAAAATGATATCAAAAATAATTATGCATTGTGTAATCAAACACATACACATTGTATCTTTGAATACATCTATTTTGCTCGATTAGATTCTACCATTGACGGTATAAATATCTACGATGCAAGAGTACATGCTGGTGAAGCTTTAGCAAAATCCTATCCCGTTGAAGCAGACTTAGTAGTAGGTGTTCCGGACTCTGGAATTGCGGCTGCTATGGGATACGCAAAACAATCTCACATCCCTTATGGAATCGCATTTCAAAAAAATAGTTATGTAGGACGAACTTTCATTAAACCTACCCAAAACGAAAGAGAAACGGCTGTTCAGATTAAATTAAATGTAATCCCTAGTACTGTAAAAGAAAAACGTATTATATTAATTGACGACTCTATTGTACGTGGTACAACTATTTCAAAACTTATTATAATGTTGAAAAAAGCCGGAGCAAAAGAAGTTCATGTGCGAATTAGTTCACCACCATTTTTATATCCATGCTACTACGGAACAGATGTTCCATCAAATCATTTATTAATTGCTTCTAAACACACAAATGAAGAAATCTGTGAACAAATAGGAGCGGATTCATTAGGATATTTAAATATAGATGATTTTAAAGTAATGGTTGGCAATTTACCTTTGTGTAAGGCTTGTTTTGACCAACAATATCCTGTTATATAACATCTTTTTAATTCCTTCTGAATAGAAAAAGAAACTTTAGAGACCCGCACCTCTAGGTGCACAATTTGAAAAGGAGCCCATTTCTGGGCTCCCTACCTGTGTACATCTTCTATATCTTTACATTCTTGGTGTTGTCATTTCGCCATAAAGGTAAAGACATTTTTAAAATACGATACTACCAGGTATTTGATAAAAATGGCTGTCGTGCAATTTATTTGTAAAATCTTGTTTCTAGTTATTTGGAAACTCTGCAACAGCTTTATCCAAAAACTCCTGTCATATCCCCCAAAAATGTAGATGAGGATATTTTGTATGCTATCAAAAGTCTTTTAAGACAACGTCGTGGAAAGACAGATCTTATGCTTCAACAAGCATTTTCTCAAATCATTTTGGCAAGAAACCTTCCCCGATTTGAACTAATTGACCGTACAACTATTGGAAAAAAAGATATTGTATATCAATCAGTCAAATATATTGCTGCTAATTTTCGTAATCCTATCTCCCTCACTTCAATGACAAGTGATTTAGGATATAGTCCTTATACATTATCAAGAGTATTTTTGGGAAGATTTCATAAAAAATTTAATCAGTATTTGAATGAAATCCGACTAGAATATGCCTGTGCTTTGTTATTATATACTAATCAGACAATTACAGATGTCTATATGAATGCTGGATTTGAAAGCCAGCGTACATTTAATCGTGTATTTCTTGAAGAATATCACATGTCTCCAAGGAAATATCGAAAAAATCAGATTTCTACAGCAAAACATATAGAAGAATTTGATTTCATTTGATGAACCTAAAAGACACGATGGACAATAACAACTATACAATCTCATGGCTTAATGAATTGTGAAAACAAAAAGCTGAAAACCCTAATCTTCTCATAGGATTTTCAGCATTTTCTTTTTAGTGCTGTAATAACCACACAAATAACATAAAATTATTTTGCGTAGTCCACTACTCTCGATTCACGAATTACATTTACTTTAATCTGACCTGGATATTCTAATTCAGATTCAATCTGTTTTGAAATATCACGAGCCATGAGAATCATATCTGCATCGCTAATCTGTTCAGGAACTACCATAATACGAATCTCTCTACCCGCCTGGATAGCAAAAGATTTTTCTACTCCCTTATAACCATTTGTGATGTCTTCTAACTGTTTCAAACGGTTAGAATATGTTTCCAATGTTTCTCTTCTAGCACCTGGTCTAGCAGCACTGATAGTATCAGCAGCCTGTACAAGACATGCAATAAGAGAAGTTGGTTCTACGTCGCCGTGATGTGATTCTACTGCATTAATCACAAGGGCAGACTCTTTGTATTTCTTACATAATTCAACACCCAGCTGAATGTGTGAACCTTCCATATCATGGTCAACTGATTTACCAATATCATGTAACAAACCAGCACGCTTTGCGATACGTACGTCTTCACCAATTTCAGCGGCAAGTAAACCTGTAAGCTGTGAAACTTCGATGGAATGCTTAAGTGCATTCTGTCCATAACTTGTTCTAAATTTCATCTTACCAAGTAAGCGAATCAGTTCAGGATGTAATCCATGAATGCCTACTTCAAGTGCGGCTGCTTCACCTTCTTCACGAATCATGACTTCAACTTCTTTTTGAGCTTTTTCTACCATTTCTTCAATACGAGCTGGGTGAATTCGGCCATCTACGACTAATTTTTCCAAAGCAATACGAGCTACTTCTCTACGGATTGGATCGAAGCTTGAAAGGATAACTGCTTCTGGTGTATCATCGATAATTAAATCAACACCTGTCATTGTTTCAAGAGTACGAATATTACGTCCTTCTCTACCAATGATACGTCCTTTCATTTCATCATTTGGAAGCTGAACTACTGAAATTGTAGTTTCAGCAACGTGATCCGCTGCACATTTCTGAATTGCTGTTACAACACAATCCTTCGCTTTTTTAGCAGCTTCTTCTTTCGCTTTGTTTTCTAATTCTTTGATTAATTTTGCAGTATCAAGTTTAACATCTTCTTCAATGGTCTTTAAGAGATATTCTTTTGCTTGTTCGGAGGTTAATCCAGAGATTCTTTCGAGTTCCTGTATGCGCTGTTCATTCAAAGCAGCGATTTCTGCTTTCTGTTTGTTCAGTTCTTCTTCTTTTGCTGTAAAGTTAGCTTCGCGCTTTTCAATCGCGTCGAGTTTTTTGTCCAAGTTTTCTTCCTTCTGAACAATACGGCTCTCGTTGCGCTGAATTTCTTTTCTACGCTCTTTGATTTCTTTGTCGAGTTCATTCTTCGCACGAATAGACTCTTCTTTAATCTCAAGCATAGATTCACGCTTCTTGTTTTCTGCTGTCTTTACTGCATCATCAATAATTTCTCTCGCACGTTCTTCTGCGTTACCAATTTTAGACTTAGCTGAATTCTTATGGAAAATACCAGCACCAATCCAAACAACAACGCCTGTTATAGCAGCAACAACGAGACAAATCACTACAACAAGAATTGGATCCATACAGGAGCACCTCCTTTATTTAATTTTCATTGTACATATAAAGATAAAATTGCGCTATGTGCAATTTTCATGCGTAAGCGGTGTTGCATAGCAACAATTTCCTTTTCCGCAAGCTGCGCATCATTTGCACGTAATGCATTTTACATGTTCAAATTCTACAACATAAAGATTTTATACTTTTTCACAAGATATGTCAAGCAATATAACTCCATTATATCGAATTGTTACAATTTTCTAACACAATATCTTGTAACCACTTACTAAAAACTTAAAAACGGACTGGCAATTACCAGTCCGCTCCTACACATTTCATTTCTTTTAAAATATCGCTGCTACGAAAGCCTCGCCTTAACAAATAATTGTACACACGACGAAACTCACCATCATCTGCTATTTCATTAGAAAAATGTTTCTTCTCCAAGATATTTCGAATATGTACTGTTTCATCCACATCATACGCTTCTTCAATCGCATTTGATATAATATCTCTAGATATCCCTTTCATCATCAGCTTCTGTTTAATTTGTTGACGACTCATTTTATCTTTCTTATACCTTGTGAATATTTCAGCATATCTCTCATCATCTAAATAATGAAAACTTTTCACATATTCGATAGCGTCATCAATACATCTTGCAGGATATTCCGAAGCCATCAATTTTTCTCGAAGCTGTTGTTCGGTTCTATCCATCTGTTCTAAAAGATGTAGTGCACGTTTCTTGGTTCTCTTGCCTACGATTTCTTTGAAAATTTTCTCATATATCTCATAATCAATATATGCATCGACTTCTAAAGGAAGACCTCTTACCTCCGAATAATATACAATACAACTCTCTCCATTTTCAAATCGTATACGACGTTTCCCTTTTTCTAGTTTCTCAAAGGATGTAATTTGTATCTGTTCAGCACTCATATAAAGCACCTACCATTTCAATTATTCGTCATCTTCTACCGTAGCAGGATCCACTTCTGCAACATCTTCTGGATGTGAGAAATAATGTTCACGAACCAATCCCTCAATCATATCACAGAATGCTGGATTTTCTTTCAAATAAGTCTTCGCATTTTCACGTCCCTGACCAATCTTATCGCCTTCATAAGCATACCAAGCACCAGATTTATTGATAATACCAACATTGGCTGCTAAGTCAAGAATATCGCCTTCCTTCGAAATTCCCTGACCAAACATAATATCAAATTCTGCTTCCTTAAATGGTGGTGCCACTTTATTCTTCACAACTTTTACTCTAGTATGGTTACCGATTACTTCACCAGCCTGTTTCAAAGCTTCTACTCTACGAACATCCAAACGTACGGAAGAATAGAATTTAAGCGCACGACCACCTGTTGTAGTTTCTGGGTTACCAAACATGATACCTACTTTTTCACGCAACTGATTGATAAAAATAACGATACAGTTTGATTTGCTGATAACACCTGTAAGTTTACGAAGTGCCTGGCTCATAAGTCTAGCCTGTAAACCAACATGAGAATCTCCCATATCCCCATCAATTTCTGCCTTAGGAACCAATGCAGCTACAGAGTCCACGATAACGATATCTACCGCACCAGAACGAACCATCGTTTCTGTAATTTCCAATGCCTGCTCCCCACAGTCTGGCTGTGAAATATAAAGGTTGTCAATATCAACTCCAATATTCTTCGCATAAGCTGGATCTAATGCATGCTCCGCATCAATAAAGCCTGCGATACCGCCAGCTTTCTGTACTTCTGCTACACAATGAAGTGCTACTGTTGTCTTACCAGATGATTCTGGTCCATAAATCTCAATAATACGTCCTTTTGGAAGACCACCCAAACCTAATGCTATATCTAAGCTTAAAGAGCCTGTAGGCACGGTTTCTACGTTCATATTTGCAGCATTTTCACCTAATTTCATAACAGAACCTTTACCATACTGCTTCTCAATCTGAGCAATCGCTGCATCCAATGCTTTCAATTTATCTTCTCTTGCCATAATAAAATAGTCTCCTTTTAATCTTTCTTAAAATTCTTTTCCTTATGAACCATTCCGTCGCAAACAAAACACTTGTTCACGAACATTTGTTTGTTTTCTTGTTCTTATAATAGTATAAATGTCCCTCCTTGTCAACACCAAAATATAAACATTTTCATTGACCAATAAATCGTACACTAAGCAGTCAAAAACAAAAAATAGGAATATGATGGGAAGCCTTACGCCAGTACAAAAAAACAGGAATAAAGTGGGAAGCCTTACGCCAGTACAGCAACCACTTTATTCCTGTTTTGCTTTAATTTCTACCAAATTCAGTTAACACGAGACCTTTGTTTCTATCCAAGGTCATACCAACGCTCCATGCGTTGACAAAGAGAAGCAATGGATTGCCCTTCATGTCAATCACCTTCTTCATATCAGAAGTTCCTGTCAGGCTGTCAACATCCACCTCATCTTTATTTTCAATCCATCGAATATGTTCGTATGGAAGATTTTCCAAACGAATTTCTACATTATATTCACTTTCCAGACGGAATTTTAATACGTCAAACTGGAGAACACCTACTACACCTACGATAATTTCTTCCATGCCACCCTTGTATTCCTGGAAAATCTGGATAGCACCTTCCTGTGCAATCTGTGTCACACCTTTTACGAACTGCTTACGTTTCATAGAATCTACCAAACGTACGCGTGCGAAATGTTCTGGTGCGAAAGTAGGAATACCTTCGAACTGGAATTTATCCTTTGCAGTAGTCAATGTATCACCGATGGAGAAAATACCTGGGTCGAAAATACCGATAATATCGCCAGCATAAGCCTCTTCTACCATCTTACGTTCATCTGCCATCATCTGCTGAGGCTGAGACAGCTTAATCTTTTTATTTCCCTGCACATGGAAGACTTCCATGCCAGCATCGAACTTACCAGAACAGATACGCATAAATGCAATACGGTCTCTGTGGTTTTTGTTCATATTTGCCTGAATCTTAAATACAAAAGCAGAAAAATCTTCATTAAATGGGTCAATCATCCCCACGTCTGCCTTACGTGCCAATGGTGAATATGTCATTTTCAAGAAATGCTGCAAAAACGTCTCTACACCAAAGTTAGTAAGTGCGGAACCAAAGAATACTGGTGACAATTCCCCCTTGGATACCAAATCAATATCAAATTCTGCACTCGCACCATCCAATAATTCGATTTCTTCCATTAACTGGTCATATTTATCCTGTCCAATTTTCTCAATTAATGCTGGATCATCGATATCTACTAACTCTTCTTTTCCTTCTTTAGTACCTTTTAAGGTATCTGAGAAAAGTCGAACCTGTTTGGTATTTCTATCATATACACCCTTAAATTCTTTACCAGAACCAATTGGCCAGTTCACAGGACATGTTTCAATCCCAAGCTCTTTTTCAATTTCGCCTAATAAATCAAATGTATCGTTCGCATCACGGTCCATTTTATTGATAAAGGTAAAAATAGGAATATGACGCATCACACAAACTTTGAAAAGCTTACGAGTCTGTGCTTCTACACCCTTGCTACCATCGATAACCATTACTGCAGAATCCGCTGCCATAAGGGTACGATAGGTATCTTCCGAGAAGTCCTGATGTCCAGGGGTATCCAAAATATTGATACAATATCCATCATAGTTAAACTGAAGTACCGAAGAAGTAACAGAAATACCTCTCTGCTTTTCGATTTCCATCCAGTCAGAAACTGCATGACGCGCAGTCGCCTTTCCCTTTACACTACCTGCTAAATTGATAGCACCACCATATAACAAGAATTTCTCTGTTAAAGTAGTTTTACCAGCATCCGGATGGGAAATAATGGCAAAGGTACGTCTTTTTTCTATTTCTTTTCTTAAGTTGCTCACGCCTAAGTTCCTCCAAAAATCATCTAAAAACAATACATTCTAAATCAGTATAAAAATACACCGCTAGATAGTATACCTTAGATTTATCCGCATTTCAACGAAATTTTATTCCGTTTTTGAAGTATTCAGGGGTGTAATCACAATTTTATCCGCAGTCACACCCGTTTTTCGCTTTACAATATCCTCTACCTGGGCACGTTTTGCATCTGTGACCTCTCCCATATCTAAAACGACATCACAGCTATTTTCGTTTATACTAACAACGACATTCGTAAATCCCTTTGCTTCCAATAACATCTCTGCATTGGCTTCTTTTTCTGCAATATCGGTCATCTCTACCAGCTTATTCACAGCCTCTTTCTTTGCCTCTTCTGAAAGTGCCTCATTGTTTACAATGTCCATCAATGATTCCTTATTGCTTGCACGAATCTGCTCTCGGTTCAACTTCACCGCAGCCGCATAATCCGTTACATTAATAATATTTCCCGTCAAAATGGACTCTCCCGGATTTAACTCATCTTCGGTATTGGATGCAATCTCTGTATTTTCCTCATTCCATACTAGTTTATCCCATGCATTTTTATCCTCATCCGCATTTGCCTCCTGACTATCCGGATTCAAATCAAATCCGTTTTTGTCATAGCTTATGTACCCTGCAATCGCGATTAATACTGCCAATGTTGCGATTACAACCTGATTTTTACGAATTTTAAATTTCACTTGTGCTCCTCCTGCGACCTCATTTTTACTATACTTATCTTATGCACGTCTATGGAAAATAATGCCTTGACCGCCTCAGAAATTCGAGCATTGACCGTTGCACTGCCTGCACCTTCTGCCACTACCACAACACCACACACCTTTTGTCCAACTGACTGCGCTCCAAAAGCACTTTCCTTTCCGCCTTCTGTCGTAATCATAACCTCAACATCTCCCACGCCTTCCATCGCAGATAATACCTGCTCTAGCTTTGCTTCGAGTTCACCATCCGCAACCTCTGCCTCCTCCTGAACCAACTGTGTCGTTTTCGTCCCTGTAGGAATACACATTACAAGAATTAGGAGTCCTACCAAAATAAATACGATATATTTATTCCCCTTCTCCTTCCAAAAAGAAATGTTCATATAGATTCTCTCCTTCCCTTCCTTCAAACTCCAATTCCATCATCCGCTGATTAAATGTATCAAACAATTCATAAATTCGTGCTGGATGATCCATCGAAAAGAATTCCAACACTGGTTTTAAGAGCAATACCACCACAAAAATCCCGATAAAAAACTGCAAATATTTTTTGTACTCATCCTTGGGAACCAAATAAGAAAACACTAATAAAAGCAGCATAAATACATAATAATTTTTCAGAAAATCTAACATACTCTTCCCCTAGAACACAAAGCTGGTTGCCATGGTAACCATGGAAATCAAGACAAAAAACAATAACATGGAATACACAATTATTTTAAGGTACAAATCACACCCTCGCGCAACACCTGACACACACTCAACCACCCGTTTATCCGTCACCGGCTGCAAAATAATAGAAAGCAGATGATACATTACCCAAAAACAGCCGATTTTTAGCACAGGAATTACCGCCATCACAAATAAAACGATAAGTCCCACAATTCCGACACTGTTTTTGATTAGCATCCCACAGCTAAACAAAAGCTCTCCCGTGGAACCAAGCACACCACCGACCCCCGGTATGGAAGACATCCCTGATAACAGCACATGATTCGCTAAGCGGTCTTTCATCGGTGACAAAAGCGACTGCACAACTCCAAGACCAACCACTGCCCCAAATGCCACTTTTAGAATAATCGTAATCATTTTCTCCATAAATTCTGCCAGTTTAGAAAGCTTATCCTCTTCAAATAAATGATTCAAAAAAAGCACCAGAATAAAGACGTGAATCAAAGGACTAAGCACATATTGCATGAAAAATTCTATGAGATATACGAAGAAAA
The DNA here is from genome assembly GCA_017409825.1 of Agathobacter sp. Taxonomy (GTDB): domain Bacteria; phylum Bacillota; class Clostridia; order Lachnospirales; family Lachnospiraceae; genus Roseburia. The sequence goes on from JAFQRZ010000022.1 coordinate 116,605, forward strand.
AAGCCATCTCGTATGTCACCGCCCCAGACACTCCATTTCCTGTAAAAACCATTGTCATGGCATACGTTGGAATCAACGCATTTAGAAAGGTGAGTATCCCATTCATTCCATCTATCGCAATATCCCGAACCATATAAAACGACTGCATCAATAGTACCATCAGAGTCGTATAAATTAGAAGGAAGCCTATATTAGATACATACGTTTTTTTAGACACAAGCAACTTGTGAATCACCGAAAAAAGGAGCGAAAACATGAGCATTTTAACAAAAATTGGTCGTGCAATTGATATCTCATAAAACAAGGCATCAAAAAACATCTGCGTGATATTTTCTTTATTAAGTGCCTCTAAACCATAGATACTGATTTGTGATATCAGTTCTTCAAAACTCATCTCGCTTCTCATATGTTCGTACAAGAAATCATTTAACGCCCCAAAATCCAGTGTCTCTATAATTTCCTCTAAATACCCACTTACATCCGTCATCAACATTCTTCTCATGCAAACAGCCCCAAAGTTTCAATCAAAAATACCAATCCCGGAATGCTAAGTGCTACTATTGATATTTTTGCAAATAATTCAATCATACCTGCAATCGACTGATGACCTGCATCCCTACAAATTGAGGATGCAAACTCTGCCACATAAGCCACCCCTAGCATTTTAAAGAGCTGCAAATAATAAGTTTCCTCAATTGCAACCATCCCCCATAGCTCTGTAATAAAATGAACCACAACAGAAATCTGAGTGAGCACAAAATAAAAAATAATCATGCCGGCGACCATTCCTATGACCACCGAAAGTTCTGCCCGTTCTTTTCGGATAAAGCTGGATAAAATCGCAGCTATCACTCCAATAATTCCTATTTTTAAAATACTCTCACCCCTTATCCCATCAAAAATAATGTTTCCATCGCTTGAAACAGCTCACTGATATAAGGCACCACCCAGAACAATACAATAACTAGTCCCACCAAACTAAGGAGAAATGCCTGCTCGTCCCTACCACTATGTTTTAATACCTGTCCCAAAACTGTCACGATAATTCCAACTGCCGCTATTTTAAAAATGATTGTTATTTCCATGTTTGTCCTCTTACATAAAAAGTATCATTATCATCACTGCTCCCAGCATTCCTACTGGAATCCACACCTTTCTCTCCTGTGAATCTTTTTCTTTGATTTTCTCCTGTTGTTTCTCAAGCTCCTGTATACTCTTTTGCAGGAAACAGATATTTTCCTCTCGGCTTCTTCCGAAAAATCCATTTCCTGCACGCAAGAGCACTCCAAAGGTCTCCTTATCAAACGCCCAGTTCTGCTTCTCTTCCTCAAAAACTTCTTCCCAGACGGACTGACCATTTGGATAGGTATTCGCAGCCAGTCTTTTCGCTATCTCATGTAACGACTTTTCTAAAATACTTTCCTTTTTACTTAGCATTTGTCCATCCATAGACACATATCTCGCAAAATACTCAATGATTTTTATCTTTTCCTTCTCCATAGCAAACATCGTTTTTTGGAAAAAATGAATCACTTCTTCTAGTCGTATTTGCTTTTCCCTTTGCTGTATCATCCAGCTATGTAAGCCTCCCGCAACGCCTCCTAAAACTAGAACCATTCCAACTATTTTCCCCATAGCAGATTTCCTTGTCCATCAAAAACGCGATACTTTCTTTGCCCATTATCCAGACGAATTAACTCTACGAATCGTTCGATTGCGCCTGTTCTTACACCATCTCTTATCATTGGATTACGAAGTAGTTCCTCTATATCGCCGGCATGTATCGTTCCTAAAATCTTCACACCCGAGCATCGCATCTGTTCTAACAAAACGAACTCCTCTTCCTTCCCAATCTCGTCTACTGCGATAATGTCCGGTGACATCGTACGAAGCACCATTTTCATTCCAATTTCCTTTGGGCAGGCATCCAACACATCCGTCCGCTTTCCTAAGTCGTTTTGTGCTTTTCCATTGACACAAGCAGCAATTTCCGAACGTTCATCAATCACACTGATTTTATACGTTTCCGATAAGATGCGAATCGTATCTCTCAAATATGTCGTCTTTCCAACCCCAGGTGCCGCAAAAAACAGAGTATTATAAATGCTATTTTCTTTTCGCAAATGGGGCACAATTTTTTCTGCGCAGCCTTTTCTTTCATGAGCAATACGAATATTCAAGCCTCCAATATCAATGATATTCGTAATCCTATGCTCCCTTGTATCTCTCAGTGCTTCATAAGTTGCATGCCCCGTAATCCCAATCCGATGCCCACCAGAAAAAGTAATATACCCCTGTTTGATTTCTTCATCCATGGCATAAATGGAATATCCCGTAATGTAATTGAGCATCTCATCCAAGCACTGCCTGTCTATCATGCTGTCATAGTTTCCCAGCCATTCGTTGTGATTTCCATAAATAAGTTCTACTGGCCATCCGATACGTACGCGGATTTCCTCCAAACCATCCCAGTTTATCTTTCGCATACGTGGTCTGATACTTGTCGGAAACACCGTTACCAATCCTTTGACCATTGCGTTCTCCTTTCGTTCTGTCATAAAAAAATAAGACATAGGCTTTTCATACCTATGTCTTATATATATGACTTGTCTTATATTTTATGACTATTATTTTTATTCCTCATCTGGTGCCTGTCCATCATGTGCCAACCATTTACACTCTGTCATTTCCATATTGGTAAATGTCGCCTTGAATGAAGAATCCTCTGGACTGCAGGCATAAATACCAAACTGGATTTCGCCAGCACCATTCCACATATGACAAACTCTCATCTGACTGAAATTTACACCATCCTGCGAACAATCGATACAATAATCGTCCTCCCGACGACTGAATCGATACCACATAGATTTCATAGAAGCATCAATAGCTGTCGTCGCCCAATCGGAATATCCATTGTTTGTCACAACACTTCCTAAATGCTGAAACTCTTCATTCTCATACTCGACAGAACCTTTCAACCAATTCTCGCTATCTAAGTACATTACAACACCGCACTGATCAAAACGATGCTTGCTTTCAAACTCTGTCTTTACCACAAATGAAAAGAATTTCTCATTTGTAGTCATCTGGAGCACTGGCGCATTATCATTACGAAAATGATAATACGTTCTCTGCCACAAATCAGTATGCGGCTTTGTGACAATTTCTATTTTATCTTCTGTAATCGTACAACTTTCTGGTTCTCTGGTCCATTTAAGATTGTTAATATCGAATTTCATTTTCGCACTCCTTATTTACTTGATATAATGTACAAACTTTTTTTCGTACTGGTCTCTTGCTTCTGGTTCTTCCGCTGGATGACCAATAAAAATCACATTGAGCGGCACTTGCGTTTTGGGAATATCCAACATCTCTCGCACGCGCTCTTCCGCACGTTTCTGTGGATGAATCCCGCACCACACTGCACCAAGCCCCAAATCCGTTACACGAAGCAAGATATTCTCAGTCGCTGCACTACAGTCCTGAATCCAATAACTTGCCATTTGCATTGGCAAGGCTCTAGATAGATTTCCACAAACTACAATCACCAGCTTGGCATTGAATTTTGTGAATTTGGATGCTCCCTTTAATTCTTCAAGCTTCGCTTCATTTGTCACTACATAAAATTCCCACGGCTTTTTGTTGCAGGCAGATGGACCACTCATTGCTGCATGGAGCAATTCTTCTATCATCTCGTCGGATATCGGTTCATCCGTGAACTTACGAACACTTCTACGTTTTAATAATGCATCTCTTAATTCCATGATTGTCTCCTTATATTCTTCAATCCCAAAGTTTTGAAAAATGTTTTTCCAAAAAATCTCTACACACTGTATTCATTTCATCCTCAATATGATCTCTTATATAATTTGCATGCATTTTCTGCTCTGCTAAATCAATTTCTTCATAACGATGAATGACTAAATTACCTTCTGCTTCTTCTATTAATATTTCTTCGTATATATCCTCAACTATATCACATTCATCTATCGTTATATCTGTATCGCATTCCCAAGTATGCAATATTGTATTCACGAGATTTTGGGATTCAAAAATTTTATATAAGTATCCTTTCTTACCTTGATATAATACTTTCAACTGATTGGGAAAACGTTCATAATAGTGCTGTTTTCCCTCTCTTAATCCCATCGTCACAAAATTCTCTTCTGGTTTTCTACAACAGCTGAGGGCATATCCCCTGTCTTCTGTGAAATATGCAACATTCTTTTTCAACGTATGTGAATATGCATTCGCCTTGATTACTTTTAAATCTTTGATTACCGAACCGTGATATAACATTATTATTTCCCTACTCCATATTCTTCTTTACTCGCCTTATCTTTCGGCGAATATATTTTATTATATCACATTTATCTCCAACTTGTAGTCACAAATTGTGACGTCTAACTATTCACCCTCTAATTTTAATCTCTCTAAAATATCCTTAATTATCTTCTCATCTTCAATTTTATTTATTCCAAAACACTTCTTTCCTACATCTTTCATAGATGCACCGATATGATATGCTGTTTTCTCATCCAAAATAAGAAATCTATCATGAAATACATTTGTATACTTCATCTCTAGTGTAGGATATTGCTGATTAAATTCCTCTACATCTGCATTTGATAATTTGGTTCGCTCCAATGTATATATCTGTCCATCAAAAAAACTTTTTGTGTACTTTCCTCATGTTGAGATATGTATTCAAAAATCTGTTCAAATTTCTCATCTGTAGTTTTCTGATATTCTAACTGACGCACTTCTAGTTCATTAATTCGATTAAGCATGAGTGAATTGTTGGCGAGAAAATGTCGCATTTCTACAAATGCGCGCATAATTCCAATACTCACTTTTATTGCTACTTCACTACGCAATATAGCAGATAACATAGATATCCCTTGTTCTGTATATACATATGGCATATATCTGCGCCCGCCTTTACACGTTCTTGCTTCCTTTGAGATTCCAAATTGGAATCTCAAAGTTTCATATTCATCTTCTGATAACTGAAAACAAAAATCTTCTGGGAAACGCATACTATTTCTTTTCATTGCCTTATTTAAATTCCCTGTTTCCACCTGATACAGCATCGCTAAATCACTATCTAGCATCACCTGTTTTCCCCTCACTATATGTATTAAATTTCTTATCATTGATTCAGAAATCTCTACATTCATAACTTCAGTCTTCTCTTCTGTCATACTTTCCCCCCTTTTTTGAGGCTACTTATTCAATTTCTTTCAATTCATTTGGAATACTTCCAGAACATGGATTGACTTTTAGACAATATGAGGCATAAAATTGAAACCTCAAATTTTTGTTAATTATAATATGTTATTACATTACAGGCAACTATTTATTTGATTAATTTAAAGAAAAAGCACAAGTTCCACCCCTTGTGCTTTAGAGACTTTTGAAACTAAGAACTACAAAAAACTATTTTTGTTCCCCATATTTATAATTCTTTCATCTTGAATGTCGTATACCCTTCATAGTAATAGCTATAGTCAATACTCTTCATATAGACCTCACGACTATGGATATCATCTGTTAAAGCATTCTTTAAGATATGCTTGATTTCGATATCTCTGATTGGACTACTCTCCATTGCCAGCAGATAATCTTCTTTATCAACCTTGCTCCAATCAACTACCTTACCAATCTCTTTTCTTAAAATGCAATCAAGCCAAATACATGAGCGGTGCAAACCGAAAATTTCCTTTTGCAATATTTTCCGTACGAAGCTCGCCAGCAAAGTCATAAATATCCTCAAAGAGATATTATACGATAATTTACAGTTTTTTCAAATTTTAAACCACAGTATAAATTATTAACGTATATCAAGGAAAGTAGCTCGACCCGACTGCTACGCAGTCACTCGCATTTTACAATGCGATGGCCTCGCTATTTGACTAACCGTCAAATAAAAAAGCTATCATTTAACCTTTTGTAAGCAAGCTTACACGGTTTCATGATAGCTTTTATTACTTTCCTTGATAGTTACATTTACATTCTCTCTGGTGCTTCAAAGCCAAGCATATCAATACATATTTCGAGCACACTCTTGGTTAAGCAGAGCAAGCCAATATACGCTTTCTGTGCTGCTTCATTTTCTTCGGAAAGGATCTTGGTTCCGTGATAGAAGCCGTTGAATGCATTTGCGAGTTCATAAATATATGCACAAAGCTTGTGTGGTGCACTTTCTTCATACGCATTTTCTACCACTGCATTGAAGCGGGAAAGAGAAAGCATAAGTGCTTTTTCGTGCTCATTGTGAGCCGCTTCCATCGCACCAAGACAATCTGCTACGGATTTACCAGTTGCTTCGTATTTTCCAAGGATGGATTTGATACGAACAATAGTATAAAGGATATATGGACCTGTATTTCCTTCGAAGGATGTGAATCGTTCGATATCGAAGATATAGTCCTTACTTGCCTGGTTCGAAAGGTCCCCGTATTTAATAGCAGCTAACGCAATCTTACGAGCAGTATCCTGTGCTTCTTCCATAGAAATATCGAGGTTTTCTTTGGTCTTCTGGTTTTCCAGAATCTTCTTAAGCATTTCCTCGTAGATTTCTTCTAATAAGTATTCCAAACGCATAACACCGCCATCACGCGTCTTAAATGGCTTTCCATCTTTGCCATTCATGGTACCGAACCCAATATGTGTAAGCTCTGTTTCTGGTTTTACGATGCCAGTTTTCTTTGCACAACGGAATACCTGTTTAAAATGCAATTCCTGACGTTTATCTGTAATATAGATAATAGACTCTGGATTATAATCTTCCATACGCATTACAAGTGTTGCAAGGTCTGTAGTGCTGTATAATGATGCTCCATCGGATTTTAAGATAATACATGGTGGAATTTCCTTGGTATCTGTTTCCTCTGCAACATCTACAACCAATGCACCTTCACTTTCGTAAGCAAATCCGCCATCTTTCAATTTGGCTACCATATCTGGAATGTATGGCTGCGCATCCGATTCGCCCTTCCAAAGCTCAAAGTCTACGTTTAATTTTTCGTAGTTCTTCTTAAGGTCTGTTACAGATACATTTAGGATATGTGCAAGCAATGCACGGTATCCTGCTCTGCCCTGCTGTAATTCATTCGTAGCAGCAAGTGCTTCCTCTTTATACGCTTCATCTTCTTTTGATTTCGCACTTGCGGTTGGATAAATTTCTTCCAATTCTGCGATAGTAAATGGCGCTTCTTTTGGATATTCTCCTGTATAGCTTTCGTCAAAGTAAACCAGTTCTGGCTTGCGAAGCTTAAGCTCTGTGATAATAAGCCCCATCTGAAGCCCCCAGTCACCAAGATGAACGTCACCAATCATTTCGTGTCCTACAAATTTACCGATACGTTTTACACTCTCACCAATAATCGCAGAACGAAGATGTCCTACATGGAGTGGCTTCGCTACGTTTGGTCCGCCGTAATCAATCATGATTGTCTTAGGATTTTCTACTTTCGAACAGCCGAAACGACCTTCATCGGCCTGCATATCGTTCATATATTTTGCAAGATAAGCCTCGTCTATTTTTAAATTTAAAAATCCTGGTTTTACAGATTCTACCATTGCAAACATTTCATTTTCAGATAACAGTTCTGCAATTTTATCTGAAATCATAAATGGTGCACACTTATATTCTTTGGCAGCTGCCATGGCACCATTACACTGATATTCACAAAGGTCCGGTCTGTTAGACAAAGTAACCCTACCATACTTCTCATCATAGCCACTTGCTACGAACGCTTTAGTTACTTCTTCGGAAATTAAATCAAGTAATTTTTTCATAACAGCCTCCTAATTTTCTTTAAAAATAATATTTTTATATGGCAACAGTGCATTCAAAAGCACACTACCTAATACACCTACTGAGATGATTTCGCCAATTCCTACCGTTGTAGCAAAATATGGAATCGACCAGTCCACACCTTGATATTCCCAAGCCAATCCATAACCATACCGCAACACCAGCGGTACAATCACTGTATTCGCAATCACTGGTGGAAATGTCATCAAAACCTTATGCTTTCGCAAAAGATAGGTTCCCATTGCACCAATTAAAGTTGCTAGACTTCCAAACAACACGTCCCAAATCATGGCACCTGTCAAAAGGTTCGAAATCAGACAGCCAATGGTAAGCCCCGGAATTGCCGCCACTGTAAAAAATGGCAATATACACAAAGCCTCCGAAAACCGCACCTGAATGGCATAGTTTGCGAGCCCCATCGCATTGGCAATCATGGTTAACACTACATAAAGTGCCGCAATGATAGCCCCTTGGGTAATCATCGATACATTCTTATTTCTCATATTTATTTGTCTCCTTAGTTTTGATTTAGAGCTTATGCTCAAGTGAGGATGGTTTCGAACTCACTTTATAACCTGAAAATTTTAACACAGGTATAGCTAAATTGCAACCGCAATCCATAAAGTTCATCTTAACATAAATTCCGCTTTAGTTACGAATTGAGTTTTTCGACAAACTACGAAACGAGGCATTTGTATATATAAAATTCAGACACGTTTGCACTCTTCGCCTGCTCGTTGCGTTACTAAGTTCGTATCAAGTTAACACTTGCTACTCACTAAGTAACGACGGCAGCTCGAAAGGTCTGATATTTATATATACAAATGCCTCGTTTCGTACTCTATGGATATTCCTCAATTCGTAACTAAATCGGAATTCTTCTATAGAGGAGCCAAGTCGCATATTTACTGGTAAATTGGGTTTATCTATATTGTATCTACAATTTCGAGAAGATGGACTCGGTTAGTTCCTCAAAAAGTAAGAAAAGCACAGGGAGCATATATAAAAGGGGACCATTAGTGGCCCGTCGTTACTTAATGAACAGACCACAGTTTGTGGGCTGTGA